>NZ_JBHYPZ010000037.1:0-56516 GCF_042746485.1 Streptomyces sp. NPDC058751
GTCTGCTCCGCAGACACGACGCGGCGTCGCTACGCGACGCTTCCCGGCGCTGCGCGCCGGAGGCCCCGGGCTCCGCCCGGGGCAGGCAGTCGCTCCGCGACCGCCTGCCGGACCAACGCTCCGCGCTGGTCCGGGGCTCGGATCGCTCCGCGACCCGAGCGAAAAGCGGCAGCAGCAGGCAGCGGTGGTGGGGGGCCGGCTCTCGTCACCTCGCCCGACCCTGACAGAACGTCAACATCGGACTGTGCGTCAAAACTGATGACGGGATAGATTATGGGATGACACCCCACCACCGACCCACCATCCGAGAATGCGTCAATTCCCGAACGGGATGAGTTCTTGACTCACACCACATCCCCGACTCGGAGTCGTGAGAATGACGGTTCAATTCTCACGATGAATTCTGTCAAATAGCCGTTGGGTGTGTCGGATGTATTCCTGAGATGGTCGTTTTCCATTGCGCCCCCGAGGTGTTCTAGAGCCTTATCCGAGTCGGTGACGTACCGAGGATTTCGAAGTCGGCCCGTGGTCCCGTGGCACCGTGCCAGGCCCCCGAAGGTGGAGTTGGGGAACTGTGCGGCCTCTTGCGGTGTCAGGAAGGGTATGAACGGTGATCTCCTCACCACTCTTGTCGGCGCTGCTGGTGGCGCGGCTCTCCTGGTTCTCGGTGCGGTGGTGACAGTCGGCGTGAGAATGACATGGCCTTTCGTCACTCATGCCAGCAACGGGTGAGCACCCCCGCCAGTGCCAACGATCAGGTCGCCACGCCTGCGCTACTGCCACTCAGACGACAACGCTCCACTGACACTCTCCCGCAGACCATCAGTTCGCATCCGGCTGCTCCGAGACTCACCGAACGCTGCTGTTCCCCCGGCTTCGAGAGGGAGGGTCCGGCTCGTCAGGATGATGTCCATCTCTGCTCGTACGGGCTGCAGGTGTCACTCCAGACGTCGTGGTTGCTCGCCTCTCCGATGCACACCTTGAATTCCACTATGTAGTGCTCTGGGAAGCTCTTGTTCTGGTAGCGCCACACAGGGGGGTTCGCTCCGGCTGTGTGCCAGATGGAGCCATTGCGCACCACCTCTTCGTTGTTGACGAGACGCCAAACGATCACGGCAGAGTGCCCGTCGGCTTCCCTGTCGAGGATGCTGAACCACTCTCCGTCAGGACGGAAACATCCCTGGACCTCGTCTGTGGAGGCGCATGTCGGCGTGAACGCGCCCCCCGGCCAGCCAGCGGCGTCTGCGGTGTCGATTTCTGTGGCAGCCGAAGCCGTGCCGATAGTGAGAAGGGTGGAGGCGGCTACGCCGCCAAGGACAGTGAGGACACGTCTCTTCACGATGCGCTCCTTGATCAACTTAAGGTTGCCAAACCGGCATCCTAACAGTCGGCAACTCGTCTTCCTGCATCAAGTCACTTGATTTGCAACCAAGTTGAGGATTCACGCTCGCAAGAAAGTACTTGTCGGGGACCGAGAGATGACTCCGTACGGCACGCATCACCGATGCTTGCGCGCCGGGATGTCCTGCGGTTGCACCACTCCGTGGTCACCGCGGCAGCACCGCCTCCGTGGACCAGGCCGTGAGCGGTCCCAGCCCCTGCAGCCGCGCCCCCGCGCCGACTGTTCCTGCGCAGGAACAGCAGCACGGACTAGGCCGCAGGTTGGGCGCGCAGGCCGTCGCGTCCGGCACCGATGTGCCGGCGGGACCGCGCGGCGGCGGCCGTGCGCAACACGCGGCCCGGCCGCCCGGTCCTCTCGCCCGCCGCCCGGCCCGCACCTCATCACCCCCACACCTCCCTTTTCCTGGTATCGGGGTCGGGCCTGGGTGGCGTAGGAGGGGATGTCAGCCCAATCTCGGAAGCCCCCGACCACGCGGGCTGAGCTGCACGAGCGGCAGGCCGCGGAATCCGGGGCACGCAACGCCTGGCGCAACAGATCCCGCAACCCGACCACCGGGCCGTGGTCATGACGCTCGGTCCGGGACCGACAGGTCATGACGGTCTCCGGCCGGGGGCCAAGGCGGCTCGTTGGCTGCGGGTCAGGGAACGGTGGATCCCCACCTCGGTCTGCAGGCTCCACCTCGTCGGTCTCGCGCTGCTGGCGGCGCTCAGACCGCTGCTTCCCGAGCTCGTCGGGTGCGCCGGGGACGAGTCATGCGCTTCGGACTCTGTCTCCGTCAGTGGGTGGAGCTCCGGAAGGATGCACCCCTGCAGGCTCGATCCTGCAATTGCATGTCCCGGATCGTGTTAAGAGCCACGATTGATCGATTCTACGCGATTTTTGACTTCAGAGTTTTTAGCGGGGTAAGAATCGAAGGCCTTTCCGGCATTCTTAGCCCTTCTCGGGCAGAAAAAGTCGGAAAAGTTGCACGGTCGGATATGAGACATGGCCGACACGCGGCGCTACGTAAGTCAGGGACTTTTCTGCTGCGGCCGCGACGAAAGTCGGCCGTCCTGGAGAGACTCGGAGAATCGCACACTGTGCGGCATATGAGTGATTAGCACATCGCACTGTGTATCGATAGCTTCACCCTCAGGTGCGTGCGGGACCTCGACCGTGTCGGCAAAACCCTGTCCGAGATCCCGCACGCTTTCTGCGACACAAAGGAGTGCCCCATGGGGCGATCTACCCCTCGGCGCCGCCGAGCCAAACGGCCTTCCGGCCACTTCGCTGCCAGCGAGCGTAATCGTCGTAACGAAACATTTCGTTACGTGAACCGGTTTGGCACGCACGAATTCATTGCGTTCATCGGCACATTGTTCGCCGGGTACGTGCTCATCTTCCGGCCCGTCGTACAAGTGACGTTCCCTCCGGAAGCCGTCTACGCATTGGGCGGTGTACTGTCCGGCGCCCTGCTCAAGGCCCTGCGTCTCCGTCGTCACCGGCGCTGACAGCCCCTCAGCCGGGGGACGGGGCTGGCGCACCGGCCTTTCGCCTCCTGGCCACGGCTGCCTGGGCCCGGTCACCACCGGGCCCAGGCTCCCGAGCCGTGCGGGGTGTGACGAAACCCGGGGAAATCCGGCTGCCTCAGCTCCGAATAACCCTCTGTGAACCCTTTCCGTGACGGGATGGATATATCTGTGAGCACCACATGCGAGCACTGCGGGACTGCTCTGACCGGCGGACCGGGCAAGGGCCGGCCGCGGAAGTACTGCGGGGACGCCTGCCGTCAGGCCGCCCACCGGCGCCGCCTGCACGGCGACACCGCAGCCCCGCCTGCCGAACCGCACCCGCCCGCGCCGAACGGCCCGGCAGAGGACCGCCCCGTGCCGCGCGCCGGCTCCGTGCATCGCCCTGCGGCCTACGGCCCCTCGGCAGGGGATGAACTGCTCGTCGAGATTGCCCGGGACATCCAGGACGGGGCCCGCGACCTCGCCCGGCTCCTGCCGTCCTGCGATGGTGAAGAACCCCTGCAGCGCATCGCCCAGCTGCACGAGCAGCTCGACGGGCTGACCGCCGCGGTCGTCGGGCGGGCCCGCTACCGGCGCGTCACCTGGTCCGGCATCAGCTCCGCCCTGCGCATCAGCGAGGACACCGCGCGCCACCGCTACAGCGAGCGCTACATCCTGCGCTGTCTGGCCCGCTTCAACCGCACCGAAACCGTGCTGACCTCACTTACTGGCCTCTTCAGCAGTGCCCCGGCCCGTTCCTGCGAACCGGCGGAAGAATCCGCTGCCGACAATGAGCAGCCCGGCGCGGCCTGCCCGCCCGGCGGCGACCTCGAGCAGCAGACCGCCCCCGCCGAATCCACGGGAGCCGCCTACAACAGGCTCGCGCCGATCCTGTCCATGCTGATCCGCACCGCACAGCTGACCAACAAGGAGGTCAGCGAGAAGATCGGCTGCTCCGCTTCCTACCTGTCCCGCATCCTGTCCGGCGAACGTGTCCCGACCTGGGAACTCACCAGTAGGTTCGCCCACGCCTGCGGCGCCGACCCCGAAGTCCTGCGCACCGTCTGGGAGTCCGAGAAGCTCAGCCAGAAGAACCGCGAAACACCTCCGGACCCCGACGACACTCCCCGCACCGCCACCGAGCGGCTCCGCG
The DNA here is from genome assembly GCF_042746485.1 of Streptomyces sp. NPDC058751. Lineage (NCBI taxonomy): Bacteria > Bacillati > Actinomycetota > Actinomycetes > Kitasatosporales > Streptomycetaceae > Streptomyces > Streptomyces sp. NPDC058751. Next base: position 4,046 of record NZ_JBHYPZ010000037.1, read on the forward strand.
TCGCCATCCAGACCCTGCACCTGCGCGCCGGCCGCCCCGCCCCCAACGACGTCGCCATCGCCAGCCGATGGCTGCTGAGCACCAGCGCCGTCGCCTCCATCCTCGAAGCCTCCTTCCTGCCCCACCACGCAGTCCTGGAGACGTTCGTACGCGTCCTCGGGGGCGACAGCGACCACTTCCACCGACTCCTGGACGACGCCCGCAACGAAGCGAGCCAGGAACAACTCACCGCCCGCCCCCCGACCCGTTCCTGCCCCACACCAGCCGCCGGCGCGGACGCCGTCATAAAGGCATTCAGCAAAGTCCTCACCGAGGACCAGCCCGTCGAAGACGGCCGCGCCCGCCTCCTGCTCAAACTCGCCCGACGGCAGACCAGCCAGTCCCGCCCCACAAGCGGCACCCGCACCCGCACTCTCACAGCTCTTACCGACGCTTTGCGACACCGCTCCCCAGCCCCCGCCATCACCCCTCTCCACACCGGAACATGACACACCCGCGCCAGGCGGTGATCGGGGCAGCGATGTACCCAGCGAACGCATCCAGCCAGCGGGCGATGGCTTCGCGGCCCTCGATGCCGCACGCCGAACTCGCCGAACTCAAGATTCCTCCCGGGCATCCGCGGGACTCCATCACCGCCCGGGTCCTGATCGCCTTCGTGACCATGGCGGTCAACGTCGCACAGGCCACGGCCCGGGACGACGGGGCAGGTCCCGGTGCGGCTGTGTCCCGTCGGGATACTGAGCTGGCGGGGCCAGCGGGCCATGGTCGGGCCCGCCCTGTCCCGGCCTCCCGTCGTGCGCCGCACACGCACGAGCACCGTTCCGCGATGCGGGGGGGGCGGGCGACAGGTCAGCCGAGCCAGACGACGTCGACGACGTACAGGCGTCCGGCCGGGCGGTTGATCCAGTAGACGGCGGTGAGGGCTCCGACCGAGGCGGAGCGGACGTCCTCGCCCTCGGGGTCGCGGGCGTTGAAGGGCGGGAACGACCACGGGTCGCGGCCGGCGATGTCCAGGACGTCCCGCAGCATCTCGCGCGCGTGGTCGGGCAGTTCCTTCGCCGTTCCTGCGGCTTGAGGGGACAGGCGGGCCAGGGCGGCGGCTCGCTCACGGATGGGCTCCAAGGACCTGGTCCAGGTCGATGCCGTCGGAGTCGTCGCAGCCCCTGGCAAGGAAGGCGTCGACGGCCGGAGCCGCGGCGAGGCGGGCCCTCCAGGCGCGGACGACGGTGTGGACGGGGGCGAGGCTGAAGGAGTGCCGGGCGTCGTCCAACGCGCGTGCCCAGTCCTGCTCGAACGCGGGCACCCACGTGTCGGCGCGGCGGTCGGCGCGCAGATCCTGGAGCAACTGGACGGCGGCCGCGGGGGCCGGCGGGGCTGGGGCTTCCTCGGGCTGCGCGCTCATCGGGTCCTCCTGGCGGGTCGTATCGCCACCGTACGCGCGGTACTGGGCGGCGGGGACGCACATTCTGGGGTCCCTTCCCGTGCAGAGGAGTCTCAGAATCCTTCCGCTTACCGCTCGGCAGACTTGATCAGTCGAACACGGTTTCTGTAGCCCGAGTATCCCGCGACCGGCTCACGACAGGCCGGGCGCCAACTCCTCACTCCCTGTACAGCTGCCGTGCGCGCTCGTCCATGAGCACCCGGTACTCCGCGTACCACGGCTTGTCGGCTGCCTCACGGCACAGCTCACGCGACCGTCGCAGACGCCCCTGCTGTCGAGTTGCTTCACCCAGCGCCCAGGCCGCCAGCGCGGACAGGGCCCAGGGGATCCATGTCTCCGGGAGCAGGGCGACCGCTCCTGCCTCGACGGCTCCGATCACGACGAAGGTGAAGCGCATGCCCCAGATATGGGCCGCCGGCCCCGGTATGAAATCCGGTTCGTCGTCTTCGCGGTCGCCGTCGGTACCTGCGGGGCCTGGAAACTCATGGAGCCAGATGGTGCGTCCGAACCGCGCGGAGACCGCCACCCCCCAGAGGGGCAGGCACAGTGCCGCCGCGTAGGCCACCGGCCGGACCGCCTCGGCGGGGACAAGCCACGACAGGACGGCGCAGGTGACGGCCACGGCCACATGAACCCACGGGAGAATGAGTCGCCGTATCGCAAGCTTGCCCTCGGCGCGGGCCAGCTCTTTCATTTCCTGCATTCTTCCTCCGCCGTTGCTTCCCGATCGAATGGGTACGGGAAGGGGCACGTCGGCTGACGGCCTCTAGGCGTAAGCGGTCAGTAGTGCGGCAAGCAGTCCGGCAGCCGCAGCAGTGAAGACCCGCGGCTTCCTCCAGCCTGGTCCCGAAGCCTGACGGTTCAGCTCCCACGTGAGCATCAGAGCGCCGCCAAGGCCCAGTGCGCCCCGCAGCAGGAAAACGGTGGTGTGCACCAGGAGACCTCCAAAGACTTCCGAACGGACGGGAAGGCTACCCCTGGCAGCTGTCTGGTGTGCTGGTGGGGCGTTTTATACGGCGCTCGGGGCTCACGCGGTCGCCGCTGATCCTTCCCTGACCCACCGCTCGCCCCGCTCCCATACCGTCTGCCCTCGACTCGCACACCGTGGAGCGGGTGTGGTCCAAGACGTCAGGATGGAGCGCGCCGCTGCACGAACGACCTCGTTCGATCGCCCGGAGTCGCTGCAGAGGTCCCGCCGCAGTGCCCTCGGCTGGACCCGTCAAGGTCGCCGAGACCGTCGGCTGGGGGGACAGCGGTGTTGTCTCGTACTTTTGGTGCGGTCTCGGGTGCGCATGCTCGTGAGCTGGAGGAGCGATCGTGGATTGGGTCGTTGGAGTTGGGATGACGCTGGGCGTGCTGGCGATCTCCCTGGGGACTGCGTCGATGTGCACGGGGTGGACATTGCCGTGGGTGCGCCGCCGTGTCGCCCGGCCGCGGGTCTATGGACTGGGAGTGCTGTTGGTGGGCACGCCCTGCGTAGTGCAGGGCCTGTTCTACTTCGGAATGCTGCCGAGCCCGTCCTGGGAGATCCGTTTCTTCAGCATGAACGCGCTGCTTCTCTCTGGACTGGTTCTTTTGGGCGTGGGCCAGATACGGGGGTCGCGCCGTAGGACCGACCCGGCTCTGCGGTAGCGGCCTCAGCCGGCCAGAGGTTGAGAGTGCTGTCATTTCGCGGGCTCTGGTTCAACTTCTGGATGCTGTTGAGCCAGAGCCCGAAAATCGACAGCAGCTGCTCAGCAATTTCGACAGCACCCCGGCGCGCTTCTTGTTCGATAGAGGCCAGGCTCGAGCCCTGACTTCTGGCCGCGGCGGCAGCCGACGCCGAGCGGTGGCGCCGGGTGACCGGGTCAGGACGTCCAGCAGGTGTAGGTGAACCAGGTCTGGACCTCGTCGGCGGACAGCACACGAGTCAGCTCGGCCGTCCCCGGGAGCGCCGGGAAGAACCGGTCGGCGTTCCAACTGCGCTGGTACATCGGCTCGTCCAGCACGAGTAGGCGGCGTCCCTCCACAACGGGGATGTCGTCGGGCAGCCCCTCGTTCCAGATCCGCTCCCCGTCCGGGGCGAGGAGTTCGAAGGTGCCGGTCGCGACGGCCCCGGTGTGCCCCTGGGCGGGTTCGGGGTCCGTGGCCAGGCGGACGCTCTCCGCCGACGGTGCGGTGCCGGGCACGTGGCCGCCGCCGACGAGCACGTGCGCGAGCAGCGTGTGCAGCTGGAAGTTGTCCCCGATGCCGCCGATGCGCACTTCGAACCCGGTCCCGGTGGGCCGGTGCAACACCATCACGGGCTCGTCGTCCAGGATCGCCAGCGCGTAGGCCAGGCACTTGAGATCGTGCCGCTCCAGGGCCGCCAGGTCGCGGCAGGCGGGGAGAAGTGCGGAGGCGTGCCGACGGCGTACCTCGGTGCTGCGGCAGAGCACGGCCAGTGCGGGGGGCTGCCACTGCTCGACCGAGCACCAGGCCAGCGCCAGCCGCAGCGCCTCGTGCGCCTCGCCGCCCAGCCGGGCCATCAGCGCGTCGTCGATGATCTTCTCGTCGGCCTCCGGAAGTTCGTCCCCGGCACCGTCGGCGGCGGCCCAGCGGCGGGCGAACTCCAGGGCATCGAGCAGGTCCCGGTGGGTGCCGTCGAGGACCGGCTCCGCACAGGCCGCCGGATCGGCACCGCGTTCCACGCAGAAGCCGGCCATCGTCGCCAGCATCGGGCGCGGACCGGTGGGCGGAAAGGCGGGGAGTAGCGCGGCCAACCGGGGTCCCACCGGCACGCATTCGGTGCCTGTCGCCGACTGCAGGCCGCTCATCGCCGCTTTGAACGCACGCTCGGTGCGGCCGCCGTCGCGAGCGGCCACGGCCTGCTCCAGCTCTGTCATGACGGCGGCCAGGTCCGCGGCCTTCTGCTTCCTTCTGAAGATCACCTGCACACCTTAGGCCCGAGGTCTGACATTGATGGCAGCCGATGTCCTCGCGGCCCGTACTGCGCTCAGGCACCACAACGAACAGCAGATGGCCGACGCCTCCGGCCAGGTCCTGTCCGGGCGGTCAACGGGTCGGCTGATGTGGCGCGTTGGCCAGGTCGGTCATCTCGGTTGCTGTGGCTCTGCCGTGCTGCGACCATCCGCGCATGATTACTCCTGGCCCGATAGTCCCCGATGGCGGTGGTTACCGTCACTCGTACGAGGTCACCGCTCCTGCGCGCCTGGTGCACGTCTCCGGGCAGATTCCGGTGGCTCCGGACGGCACCCTTCCAGAAGGGTTCGCTGCGCAGTGCCGTCAGGCATGGGCCAACCTGGCCGCAGCCCTGGCTCATCATGGGATGGGGCTCTCCGACCTGGTCAAGGTGACCACCTTCTTGTCGGACAGGGTGTACCGGGAGGAGAACTCCGCCATCCGCCGCGAGGTACTCGGCGACCACGCTCCGGCGTTGACGGTCATCATCACGGGCATCTACGACGAGGCCTGGCTGCTGGAGATCGAAGCCGTCGCCGCGCGGTAGACGAGCCGCGCGTCCTCCTAGGGCCGCCCGGGGCGTCGGCAGTTCCTGCACAGGGGCAACGGCACGGGCTAGAACCTGTCCGGGCGATCTCACGCTGGACCTTGACCTCAAGTTGGCTTGGGGTCTCAGGGTGATCTGCATGGATACCGAAACCGCAGACATCAAGGCCGTCGAACAGGTCGTCACTGCTGTCGAGCGCGCTCAGCGAACCAAAGACGTCGAGGGGTTCCTCGCGCTCTTCCACCCCGACGCCTTCTGGACGACCGGCCACGGCAAGGTCCTGATCGGCTTCGACGCGATCGCCGAGTTCACCCGCGCCGTGCTGCCCGCAGTCGGCTGGGACGGTGAGGTCACCTACGAGGCAGTGCGCACGCAATTCCTGCGGCCCGACGTGGCGGCTGTCAAGGTTCGGCAGATCTACCACTTGCCGGAGGGGGATACGGAAGGCGCTCCGCTCTACGTCATGACCAAGCGGGATGACGGTAGGTGGCTGCTGCACGCATGCCAGAACACTGAGGTCCGGGTCGAATAGAACCCGAACGACCACGTGACTGGTCCACGTTCGGATCGTTGTCCTGAGCATGACGCGGCATGATCTGACAGGCATGGAGCGGGAGCGGCTGCGGCCGTTTCTGCCCGTGGGTAACGGGGGGGCGAGCAGGCCGCGGCGGGCGACGGCTTCGTGGCCCTTGATGCCGCGCGCTTGAGACTGAGCGTTTCATCTGGCGGGTGAGCACGTCGGCCGGCGGGCCACGGTGGCTCAGCCGGTGGGCACCGGTCCGTCTCCGGCGACCTCGCACCGGCAGACCGGTGCCGACATCGGGGCGGGGTTCGCGGCTTCCGGCAGGTGTGATCCCGAGGCGGAGGAGACACCGGACGTACAACCGTTGGAGATCGGCAAGGGTCTAGCGATCGAAGGACCGTTCCCCGGAAGGCACAGGGCGTCCAAGTCATGGTCACGCCTCCCGCCGGAACCTCGGTCGTCAAGCCCGACTACTGCCGATCACGGGCGCGGCTGTCGCGGCAGTGGCGAACGTGGTCACCGTCGTCATCAGGTTCAGCTCACCGTACGAGGAGTGCAGGAGGAGCGGAACTGCGAAACCGAGCAGCCCGGCGGACCGATCCAGTTGAGGAACGTACCGAGTGAGCTCGGCGCGCAGGTCTTCCAGGTGGCCGAGGCGGGCCAGGATGTGGCGGCCTCATTCGGCGGGGTTGCGGATGCGGGGCGCCAGGCCGTCGGGATGCAGCGCGAGGCGGTAAATGTTCGTGCCCGGACCGACCAGCTCAGGGGCTGCCCCCTCGGTGATCAGGTCAAATGCGGTGTTCGCGGCGATCAGGTCACCGCTGCGGTCCACAACCAACGCGGGGTACGGCAGGTGCCCGCGAAGGATGTGGGCGATCGCCGTGCGCACGGGAGCCGGCACCGGATCGTCGAGTGTGCTCTCGGGGTAGGCGGGTGCGTACCCCGCGGCCAGCAGCAGCTCGTTGCGCTCCCGCAGTGGCAGTTCCAGCGACTCGGCCAGGCGCACGGCCATGTTCCGGCCGGGGCGGACCTGCCCGATTCGATGAAGCTGAGATGGCGCTGTGTGGTGCCCGCCCGAAGCGCCAGGTCGAGCTGGCTGAGATGGCGGCGGGTACGCCGTTCGCGAAGCGCACGAGGAAAGTCCACAGACCTGTTGTAGCGGCGGCGGGTCCCGGGCCATTCCCCGCAGGGAATTGTCGCCGCCCGCGCCGGTTGTGAACATCGCCGGCATGGACATCGGTGTGCTGCTTCCGGCCGGAACCGCCCGGTGGGGCCCGGCCGGCGACCCCTGCGAGCTGGTCGCCTTCGGCCGCCGGGCCGAACGCCTGGGCTTCTCCTCGCTCTTCGTCGGAGAGGATCCAGGCGGTCGTCACCGGCTCCGCCGGCCAAGTGCTCCAGCGCCTGGGACAGTACGTTGCCGCCGGCACCCACCACATCGTCGCACGACTCGGTGCCCTGGACCTGCGCTCCCAGCACGACCAACTCGAACGGATCGCGGACCTGGTCCCCGCCGTCCGGAAGGCGATGGATCACCCCATAGCCTCGGAAGGCCCCTGAGCCTGACCCGACCGACTGCGGGACGGCCCCGGGTTGGCGTGGCGGGCGTCGGGGCCGGGCCTGGCAGCACCGCTCGCCCGCTCCGAAGCCAATCCGAAAAGGTCAGTAACAGTCACACCGCACCCGGTACCGCGATCGAAATGACGGATCGTCAGAGATGGTTCACGGTGGCCGCGCTGTCCGACCAGAGCCAGTTCACGGGTGAGTACTGCTTCTTCAGCGCGGTGCGCTCGCGCCCGTAGCCCTTCAGCGTGGTCTCCACCGCCGCCGCCAGGTCGTCCAGGTCCTGCGGCACCGGCACCCGCAGCAGCAGGCGCTGCTTGCGGTGTGCGAGGAGCAGCTCCCCTGCGGGTGTGCACTCCAGCAGGGCGAAGTGGACGAGGGGCTTGAAGGGCTTGTCCGCGGTGGACATCCGGGCGCGCAGCACTCCGTCGGCGCTCCACGCGTACAGGCCGTAGCGGTTGAGATGGAAGGCACGGGCACGGTACGGGTCGGCGACGACGGTGAAGTCGAAGCCGGTGAACGGGCTGTCCTCGCGCAGGTGCAAGCCTCCCAGCCGGCCCTGCAATACCCCGCGGTCGTCGACGAGGGCGAAGCTGAACTCCTGCCCCCGGTTGGTCGACCGGTAGGTCTTCCCGAAGACCGGGACGACGAACAGGTCGTCGCCGAGTGCCGCCGGGCGGGTCATCGTGGAGTCGAGGTAGCCGTAGAGGCTGCCGCTGGTCCCGGTGAGCTCCGACAGGGACTCGGTCAGTGAGGGCGAGGGCCGGTTGCCGCGCCCCACCGGCTTGTCGCCGTACCGCACGTGTGCGTACGCGTCGGTGTCGCTCTGGTGATCGGTGCGCGCGTCCAGGGTCGCGACGGCACGCAGCACGGGCTTGCGGCCCGGTCCGAGGGCTGTGCCGGGTTCGGAGACGGCGACGATGTTGGCGTGGGCGCCGGCCCAGTTGCTGAGCCCGTACTCGGAGGTCATGCACAGCAGCCGACCCGCGGGGGTGACGGCGATCGACGCGGCGAACGGGTCCTCCGCGGGATCCTGCCGGTTCTCCCAGCCCCAGGACATCGGCCAGGAGGCGAGTACCTCGTCCAGGTCCGGGGACAGGAGGTGGGTGCTGCCGGGCTTGGAGCTGACGGCGACCGCGCCGTCCGGGAGGACGGCCAGGGTCGTCCCGTCGCGCTCGGGTATGGCCGAGGGGCCGCCGCCCGGGACCGCCTGTCCGAACACGGTGGTGGCGGTGGGCTTTCCGTCGGAGCCGTAGCGGGTGATCAGCTGGTAGCCGAAATCCTGCTCGGCGGGGTCGGCCGAGCCGGCCGCGTGCCCGCGGTAGCGGCGCAGGCCGGTCAGCACGTAGGTGTCGCCAGCCGCCGTCGCCACCGCGTGATCGACCCTGAATCCCCATCCGCCGGCTTCGGGGTCGAGACGGTGGACGTCCAGCAGGGACGAGGGCGCGGTGATCGGCAGCAGTGTCATACCGGCATCCTCTGCCCTGCCACTGACATCACATTCAGTCAGCCCTCCACGGAAAGTGAGCCAGAACCCGTTCTCGTCGGCAAAGCCAGCCAAGAGGCACTCAATCCGGCCCCCGCATGATCGGCCGGACAGGTCGTAGACGCGCGGGAGCGGCGAGTTCGGGGACGTGTGGCTGGAGGTGCAGCAGGAAGCCGAGGGTGCTGGCGATGGTCCAGTCGGCCGCAGTGGGACGTCGGCGTTCCAGGCCGAGGGAGATCCAGTTGCGCTGTGGTTCCATGGGCGGAGTCCTTCCGTGCATATGCGTGCTGGGTGGACGTTTTCGGAGGCCGCCCCGGGCATGGGGTGGCCTTCGTCCGTCTACGACGGTAGGCCCACCCTGCGGGAGCGTCCGTAAAGGCGACGGTTTCGGCGAGGACGGCTCATTCGCAACGGCTGGCGGTGCATTCAACAGGCCCTCGCGGTCCGGGTATCCGCCCCTCGGAAGTCGCCCCACCTGCGCTTTATCGGCTTATCGGCAGACCCCGCAGGTCAGCGTCCACGAGCTGGGATCCAGGACCAATTCGCGGCCGGTGAAGCATGGGTTGCACCGCGGCACATGGCCCCACCTGCACCCGGCTCGTGCCAGCGGTCGAAGACGTTCAGCCGGGACGGACCAGTTGGCATGCGGCAGGAGGAGGTCCAGCACTGGTGGCGCGACGGCGAGGAGCCGGCCGTACAGGTGCTGGTCTGCGGCGGCGATCCGCGGCCATGCCCGCATCCGCTCGGCCGGCGGAAGACTGGCTGCGGCATCTGCCGCGGCGAGGTCGAGGACCGCGCGGGCCAGGAGCGGGCCCAGGACGAGGTACACGGGCCAGGAGTTCTTGACGGGCGCCTCGATGTCGCGGCGCAGCTGCCGGTCTGCACGACGTCGACACCGGCTTTCGCCACTCGCGTCACAAGTAACCGGCGGAGAAGGTCAGCGACTTGTCCCTGGTCAAACCCAGTATTCCACTGACATCACAGTGACGATCAGCAACTGACAATCACCTGCAGACCATCACCTGTCCATGCCGGTCCGGCCGGGTCAGCGCCCTCCCCCGCACACCCGGGCGAAGCTGGATCTGGTCCAGGCGCATCGGGCGCGGGGCGGCGCGACCCCCGTTGTTGCCGTCACCTGCAGGGCCCCGACCTTCGCGAAGTCGGCCTACTGGTCGCGGCGCCAAAGGAGCCCGGCGTAGCCGAACGCGGGCACACGCAAAGACGAGCACTATCGTGTTTTGAACGAAACGCGATAGTGTCGCGTTCGGTTCAATGTCGGCCTTCAGCGCCCCACCGCATCGACGAGTTTCCGAGGAGTCCCATGGCTGCCCTGCTCTCCCCCCTCCTGGACCTGCTGACGCTTCGGGGCACGGTCACCGAGACCGAACCTGTCGCCGCCCGACTCCGTCGCCTGCGCATCGAGGGCGAGGCCCTGTCCGGGCTGACCGTCCGCCCCGGACAGCAGGTGAGGGTCGTGGTCGGCGACGGGCTGACTCTGCGCACCTACTCGATCTGGCGCTACGACCCGGAGGGCGCCGTCGAATTGTGCGTACTGGATCACCCCGGGGGTGGCCCCGGAGCACGGTGGGGGAGCAGCGCCACAGTCGGCGACCGGGTCCGAATGCGCAAGCCGGAAGGGACGTTCGTGCTGCGGCCCGACGCCGCGCACCACGTGTTCGTAGGGGAGGAGACGGCGTCGGTCGCCTTTGGCGCGATACTGGGCGCACTGTCTGACGGGGCGCGGATCTCCGGCTGCGTCGAAACGGAGACGGCTGCCGACCGGCTCCCCCTGCCGTACTCGGACCGCCTCAATTGGATCATCAGGAGTGGCACTTCGCTCCCGGATGCGGTGCGACGCCTCGCCCCTGAGCCAGGCGGGATCGCGTACGTCGCCGGGGAGGCGCGGACCGTGCAGCACGTGCGGCAGGTGCTCGTGCGAGAGGCCGGCTGGGACCGACGGGCGGTACTCACCAAGCCGTTCTGGGCACCGGGCAAGCGCGGGCTGGAGTAGACCAGGTTCGCCACCTGTGACCGAGCGCTGCAATTGGCCGGTTGAGCGTGTGGGCGGGCAGGGCGGTCTCCGGTGATCTCGCCGAGTCACCGGTCCGCCGGCCGCCCGCCCGGGGGCCTTGCGCGTTGCCGGCCGTGGACGTGCGGGAAGGCGGTGACGCGTCACCGGCCGGCGGACCGTCAGAAGTCGTACGGCTTCCTGGCGTTCCAGTTCAGCACGTCGGCCTCGTTCCAGGTGAACTTCTGGTTCTGGCCCTTGCCGACGACGGAGTAGAAGGGGCCGGGGCGGCCGCCCTCGCCGCGCAGCGCGAAGGAGAGTGCCTGCGCCGTGTGGTTCTTGGAGCCGTGGTCGAAGAGGTTCACCGCGCTGTACACCTTGCCTCCGGGCCGGAGCGTGATGTGCTTGTCGCCGCCCGGGGCGTCCTTCGTGGAGTGCGGCAGCGCGACGTCGTCGGTGTTCGAGTCGAGTACCACGGCCGGGTAGGAGGTGACCCAGCAGGGCTTGGTGCCCTGGTTCACCGCGGTGAGCAGCAGGTGGTCGCCCTGCCGGCCGGCGAACCGGTGCACCGCGGTGACCAGCATCTCGTCTCCGCGGCACTGCTGCGCGCCGGCCGTTGTGCTCTTGCTCGCGCTCTCCTGCGCACCGCCCGCGGCGGTCGCCGGGGGCGCCCCTTCCTTGGTGTCACCACTGCTGTCGGCCTGCGCCGCGCCGCCCTTGGCGTCCTGGCCGGACGCGGAGCGGCCCTGGGCGGTCCCCGCACTGTGGTCGCCCCCCGCCGCCTTCGAGCCGCCGTCCGCGCCGCCGCAGGCGGTCAGGCCCAGCGCCAGCGCGGCGGTGACGGCGGCCAGAGCGGCGGTGCGGGCGGTACGGCGGCGGGCACGGTACGCGGTCATGATGAAAGCTCCCCCATGGTCTGTCAGGACACGGCGCCTTCCCCTGCTCTCGCAGGGCGGCCGGCCGCATCGGCTGTTTCGCTGCACCCCATGAGATGACGCCGGGACGAGCATTGTTCACTCGGTTTTGTCCGCATTCGGTAACAGGACAATTGGCCCCAGACGCACCGGTTTTCACGTCGTGCCCGTCAGCAGGTGTTTTTCTTCCTCAGCACGGCGGGTCGCAACGTGAAAGGGCCCGGCACCACGGATGCGGGGCCGGGCCCTTGCCGGTGGCCCGGTTCTTCAGGACACGTGGAAGGTGGATGTGCAGATGCCGGGCGCCGGGGCGATGCTGCCGGGCGGGGCTCAGCCGGCCAGGTGGGCGAGGACGAGGTTGGGGTCCTTCGCGGTGAGGTAGGCGGCGCTCATGACGTGGACGGTGTTGCCGTGCAGCGCGATGGAGGTCGGGCCCTGGAGGCCGTCGGCGGCGGTCAGGACGGTGGTGCGGGTGCCGTCGGGCCGGATCAGGGCGACCTGGTTGACGGTGTTGAGGGCGGCGATGATCTGGTCGCCGTGACCGGTGAAGGCGAAGTCGTCGATCCCGGTCAGGCCGGTGGCGCCGACCTGGGCGGTGCCGGCGCGCCCGTCGGCCAGGACCGGGATGCGGACGATGGTGCCCTTGTCGAGGTTGGTGGCCCACAGCGCCCCGTTGTGGATCTTCAGGCCGTTGGCGCCGAGGAACCCGGCGGGGGCCAGCGCCGGGTCGGTGGACCAGGCGGTGGCGGTGCCGCCGGAGGCGGGTACGCGCCAGACGGTGCCCAGGGTGGAGTCGGTGACGTACAGGGTGCGGGTGCGGGCGTCCAGGGCCAGGCCGTTGGGCAGGCCGGTGGCGGGCAGTGCGGCGATGCGCTGCGGCCGGCCGCCCGGGCGCAGACGCCATACGCCGGTCAGGTCCGCGGTGCCGGTGGCGTACAGGAAGTACAGGGTGCCGTCCTGGGCCCGGACGACGCCGGTGGTCAGCGGGAAGCCCAGCGCCGGGGTGTGGATGCCGCCGTCGGCGGGTTCGGGCAGGGTGGCCAGGATCCGTACGCCACCGCGGCGGGAGACCGCGGCGACCTGGCGGGCCTTGGCGAGGGTGACGTACACGGTGCCGTCCGGGCCCAGGGCGATGTTCTCCGGCGTCTGGCCCTTGGCCAGGTCGAAGTGCACGGCGGTACGCGCGCACCTGAGCGGGTCGGAGGCAGCCGACGCCGGGGCCGGAGCGGCCATCGCGACCGCGGCGGCCAGGACGACGGCCGACACGGCGGCCTTGGAGAGCTTGGTGAACACGGGGGATCCTTCACTGCTTTCGGGCATGCGGCAGCAGCACGCTGCCGCATGAGGGCGGAGGGATGCCCGGCCGGGACCGACATGCGCGGGGCCGACCGGAAGGAGGGGTACGAGGTCAGCCGGTGCTGAGCCGGCTGTCCGAACGGGCAGGGACGGGACGGGCGGTGGCCTGGGCGAGAAGTTCCAGGGCGGCTCGCGAGGGCGAGCCCGCAGCGGTGGTGGCGACGACGACGCCGGGGCCCGGCCCCTGGCTCAGGGTCTGCTGCATCACGCTCAGTGGGCCGACCAGGGGGTGGCGCATCTCGTACTCGGCCACCGCGCAGGCCCTGACCCGGTGGTCGGCCCACATCGAGGCGAAGTCCCCGCTCTTCGTGCTCAGCTCACCCAGCAGCAGGTGGAGTGCGGCGTCCTGCGGGTACTGGCCCGCCGCCAGGCGCAGATTCCCCACCACCGCCCTGGCCTTGCCCGGCCAGTCCGCGTACAGGTCCCGGGTATGAGTGTCGAGGAACACCAGCCTGGCCATGTTGGGACGCTGCGCCGGTACGTCCGGGGCAGCGGGGTCGAGGTGCCCGGCGAACAGCGCATGGCCCAGCCGGTTCCACGCCAGGACGTCACTGCGCCGGCCGATCACTATCGCGGGAACGTCCCCGAGCGCGTCCAGCAGTTGGGCGGTCGCCTCTGTCACGCGCTCGGGCGCGGGGCGCCGCCCGCTGCGGGACCTGGGCGGTCGGGCCAGGTCGTGCAGGTGACGGTGCTCGGACTCGTCCAGGCGCAGGGCCCGGGCGATCGCGTCCAGCACCTCCGGCGAGGCGCCCAGCGAGTGCCCCTGCTCCAGGCGGGCATAGTAGGAGGCGCTCACCCCCGCCAGCAGCGCCAGCTCCTCGCGGCGAAGACCCGGCACCCGCCGACGCTCCCCGTAGGTGGGCACGCCGGCCTCTTCAGGTCGCAGCTGGGAGCGCCGCGTCCGCAGGAAGTCCCCGAGCCGTGATGTCCCGTTCATGGCACCGAGTATGTGCCGACCCGCGGCACACAGCCTCTCCCCGCCGGGGATAGGCACCGCCGGGACCGGTCCCCGGCCCGAGCGCGTGTTTCTGCCAGTAGTTCGTTGAATCCGGCGGTAGAGGCCAATAACCCTTGACTGTCTATGCAGGTCAGTTGGAGTCGTCCAGGGCGATCCTCGGTGGGCCGTAATTCTCGCGGTACTGCGACCAGGAGCTTTGGCCGACGGCAACGACGCACGAGCGCACCCGCTCGCCCCGGCGCAGGTAGCGCACGATCGGCGAACGCGTCGTCGCGACCGCGGTCCCTCGTTCCACGCCGACATGCGCACCGCCTCCTTCCGGACGGCCCGCCAGACCGACGCGCCCGGTGCGGCAGTGGCCGGCGGAGCAGCGGACAGGGCGGTCGCGAGGACGGCAGTAATGGCGGCCACCGGGGTGAGAGCGGGCGCGGTCCTCCTCCAAGAGCTCACAAAGGCCCGCTACACACGGCGTGTGATCAAGAACCGTCGTGCGCCAGTGGCCCACGCTTCCATGGTGGTGACCGGGATGAGGACGTCGACGAAGGCGCCGGCATCGAGCTGGGTGAGGGCGTTGCTCCACGTCGCGTGCGGGATGCGGATGATCTCCTGGTCTTCGGCAACGGACCAGTACTTCGTCTCTGCCGAAGGGCTGTCCCGTAATTCCACGCGGTTGAGGGTCATGCCGTGTCAGGGCCGGTGCTGATGGCACCGGCCGAACGAAGCGAACGTCCGAGGTCTCCGGTGAGGATGCGGGGGTGGCGGCGCCACCACAGGTCGGGACCGGGCAGCCTGTGGAACTGGTCGAGTGCTTGGCCGTCGTCGTCGATGGTCGCGGCCTTGTACCGGTCGTCCAGAGCTTTGATCTGCGGGGTCCAGAGCTGGACGATGTGTTCGTCCAGCAGGGGCCACGCCTCGTGCAGCCAGTTTCGGCAGTAGAGGTCGTTGGTGTACTCGTAGATGTCGTCGCCGTAGCCGCGCTCGATGGTGCTCACCAGCGTGGCCCACGCGTTCACTCTCCCAGCGACCGTGAATGCCGTCCGCCGGCCGCGCCGGTGCAACAGCTCTCCTGCCTCGGTTTCAGTGGCCACGGGCGTGAGGCTCTCATGCCGAATCCGTACGGCAGACCCGTACGGGTGGGCACGCTGCCGTAGGCCGCCCCGTCGATCGGATGCACCTGGTCAGGCGGAAGCCGAGCGCCGGCCTCGTGCTCGCCCGGCAGGCGCCTGCTGATCAGCCATCAGCCGAACCGCCAGGCAGCACGCCCGCCCCTCCATCGCGGACCAAGCCGTCAACGCAGTGCAATGGGCTGCTGTGCCTCAGCGACGCCGTCACGCATCATCTTGTCCACCACCGCCTTCTCGGGCAGGCGAAGCTCGTCGGCGATACGGGTCAGGCCGGGCTCATCCAGAGTGATCGCCGCCCGGTGCCTCGGCGCAGCGCTCAACCGGGCCACGCGCGAAGCATCGAGAGAACCACGGGTGGCATCACCGCTTCGTTGTTCGCGCAGGCGTGCCGCCTGACGGGCGAGTTTCTCCCAGAAGTCCTGCTGGGGGGCTGTGGTGGATCGTTTGGGGGCGAGTGTCTTCGTCTCGATCACCAGGCGATGCGCTTCCACGCAGACCGGGCGAGCAAGGTCCTGGTCGTTCAGCGCGGCGACAGCGGCCTCGCAGGAGGCTGTACGGGCTGCCGCGTCGTCCGCCTCCAGCAGTGCGCCCCGGGCGGCCGGCAGCGTGAGCCGGAGCAGCAGGCGCGCTGTCGCGGCCATGGCCGTCCTCGGGATCCACAGCGCCAACTCACTGATCTTGCCCCGGATGTCGAAGCTTCTTGCTCCGGCCGCCACGTGGTCCGAATCGAAGGCGAGAGGATGGGGATTCCAGGAGATGTACGCGGTGTCGTTGATTCGCACGGTCCCCGTCCCGGCGGTCAGTGACTCGAGGGCCATGGCGACGAATGCGCGGGAGGGGGCGTTGCGAGGAGCCGTGTAGGCCAGTGCGTGGGCTATCGCGGCAATGCGTTGCTGGGGCGGGTAAGCGGCCCAGAGCGGGAGGCCGACAACAAGGCAGCGCTTCCGGCGGACCCCGTAGTGGGTGACGGTGACCGAGAACTCCGGAGCGAGCTGGACCGTATCGGGGGGCTGCACTCCGCACGTGTCGGCTATGCCGCCCAACAGGTCGAACAACGCCGGGGCGTCTGCCTCTCGCAGCGTGGGCAGGTCGGGATTCAGCTGTCCGATCCGCGGACGCAGAGCAAGAGCCAGGCCCAGAAGCGTCAGGCCCATCATGGGCTGGACAACCGTGTGCAATCCGGTGACGATCAGCAACACGCTGCCGATGAACAGCGCGGCCGTCATGAGATGGACCATGCCGGCAACGGCGTACGCGGCTGCCGTCCTGGCTTTTACGCGCATAGTGCTTACTGGCAGACTTCGGCGGTCACGTTCCACGAGTCCCCCTTGCGGTGAACGGCCGGTGCCGCTCGAACACGTGGTGATCCGACCATCGCGGCAGAGGCCGGGCAAGCGGTCTGAGCAACATCTGAGCCTCCCCGGCCAACAGGGGGCAGAGTCAGCCCGGGACGGGTGGGGTACGGGCGGGGCTCTTCCGCCCAGCGCGCTGAACGTCAGGCGTCGGTCAGGCTGCGTTGCTGAGGTCTTCGGACTGTTGTCGGTCGATGGTTGAGGGTGGGTTCGGTGCCGGCAAGGCAGTCGTCGATCGGATCGAGGCGGAGCTGAATGTGACGCAGGCTCCGGCGGAGGGTGCGTTCGAGGTGCTCGTCGTCGGTGAAGGCGGTGTTGGCCAAAGGGCCGCGCCGTAACAGCGGCCAGACGCCCTCCACCGGATTCAAATCCGGTGCGTAAGCGGGAAGTTGAACGATGGTGAGCCAGTGGTGTGCCGCCGCGTACTCGCGCATCCCGGCGGCCCGGTGGGTGTTGAGATGATCTCAGCTTGTTCTTTATCTACCAAGATCTTCCAGGTTTGCCGATGGCCTTGAGGGTCTCGGGGCGTTTGGCGGTCTTGCCGACGTCGTAGCGGGTGGCGGGCCGCCGGTTCTTCGAGCCGGGAGGGCGTCCGGGTCCGGTTCCGGTTGGTTGAGGAGCATGGGCGGGGCAGTGCAGGTGTGCGCGGATGTTCCTGAACCCCCGGCGGACCCGGGCTGGGGTGAGGTGTTCGGGCTTGGCCGGTTTTTCCCAGGGCCGGCGGAGTTCGGTGGCCAGTGGCCGGACGAGGCGGAGTTGGGTGTGGGCGACGACCAGGAGCCACGTCCAGCGGTCTGCGGCTTGGGGAGTACGGATCTTCGGGGCGGTCCAGCCGAGTGTCTGCTTTCCGAACCTGAATGTGTGCTCCAGGTCGAATCTCCTGAGGAACACCTGCCACCACAGGTCCACGTCCTCCGGGACGGCGCTGGTCTTTGAGGACCACAACCACACCGGTGGGGCCTGGCGGTTCTTGGAGAGTCATAGGGCACCAGGACGGGCCGCTGGTACTCCTCGACGAGTGCCACGGCCAGATCCGCGACCTGCCGCCTCCACAGCCGCAGATCCTGAAAATCGCCGGTCGGGACCTCCACGATCTCGCGCAGCACATAGCCGACCATCTCCGGGTCGTAGACCAGAGCCTCGGGCCAGCGCGGCCGCAGTTCATCCACCAGCGTGCTCCTCCCGCTGCCGAACGCTCCGTTCACCCAGACGATCACAGACATCTCCCCGTCGACGGATACCCCACAGGCCGCAGCCGCCCCCTGGACCTCACACTGCGACGCGAGGGCGGGGCCGAAGCACACTGACCGGTCATGCCCAGGCGATCGTCAAGCGGGGCCGAAACCCACTGACAAGCGGGCCGGCTCACACTGTCGAAGCCAACCGGGCGCAGCTGTGAGGGTGGGGTGGCCGGGGCTCGGGTCCCGGCCACCGTCGGGGTGGGTGCTCCTGCTGGGGGCGGGGTCGTGGGCCACGATCGGGTGTGTCCGGCTTCGGCGCACCGGCATCATCGTCCAGGGGGTGCGGGGTGCAGCAGGGGTGTGAGGTCCGTGGCGGTGCCGGTTCCGGGGCGCGGCTGCGGCGCCGGAGGCGGGGCGCGGGGTGGGCGATTGAGGGGATTGGGGGGTGGTGGGCGTTTTAGACTGCGGCTGCAGGGCGGGGTTCTTGCGGGCGGGGCGGGGGGCGTACATGATCGGCCGGGTGCTCGGCAGTCAGTACGAGCTGGAGCGGTTGCTGGGCCGTGGGGGCATGGGGCAGGTGTGGGCCGCGTGGGACCGGCGTATCGGCCGCCGGGTGGCGGTCAAGGTCATGCACCTGGCCGAGGGTTCCCCCGCGCAGGTCGAGCGGTTCGAGCGTGAGGCGCGCACCGCCGGTGCTCTGGACCATCCCGGCGTGGTGACGGTGCATCACTTCGGCCAGGACGCCGACGGCACGTTCTACCTCGTCATGGAACTCCTCCGGGGCCGGGACCTGGCCGCGGTCCTGCGGGGGCAGGGACGGGGGTGGCTGGCGGTGGGCCGTGTGCTGGAGTGGGCGGCGCAGATCGCGGACGCGGTGGGTGCCGCGCACGCTGCACGCATCGTGCACCGGGATCTGAAGCCGGCCAACATCATGGTCACCGGTGAGGGAACGCCTCAGGAGCGGGTGAAGATTCTCGATTTCGGCGTCGCCCGTCACGTGGATGTCTTCACCCAGGCCAGCCAGGTCATCGGGACCCCCGCCTACACGGCCCCGGAGCGGGTGCGCGGCGAGGTCGGTGTCCAGGGCGACCTGTACTCCCTGGGCTGTCTGCTCCACGAACTGCTCACCGGCCGGCCGCCGTTCGTGCGGCCGACCAGTGAAGCGGTCATGCATGCCCACCTGCACGAGACACCCCGGCCTGCGAGTGCCGGCCGCCCGGAGATCCCGCAACCCCTCGACGAACTCGTTGCCGCCCTGCTCGCCAAAGATCCCCGGGCCCGGCCGACCGCCGCCCAGGCCCGGGGCGCCCTGGGCCGTCTCGCCGCAACCGCGGTCATCGCCTCGGCCGCACCGCCGAGGCCGCCCCGCCCGCCTGCCGCCCTGGCCGTCCTTCCACCGGCGAAGGAGCTGGACGACCCCAGGGCCTTGGCCCCCACCCAAGTCGTCGGCCCTCCGGTCCTTCCCCCCACGAAGGTGCTGGAGGACCCCAGGGCCTTGGCCGCGCCGAAGGTCATCCGCGCTCGGGCTGTCTCTCCGAGTCCGGCTCTTGCCCCGCCCATCTCGGCCGTCGGCTTTCCGGCTCCTGTGCCCAGTAGGAGAAGGCCGTGGGCTTTCACCCCGTGGAAGGTTCGTACCGGCCCGGTGGGGACGTCGTCGGCGGCGGTCCTGTGGGGCATGGTGTACATCGGCAGCCTGGACGGGCAGGTGCATGCATTGGACGCCAACACCGGCAGACGTCGCTGGACCGGCATCACCGAGGGGGCGGTGGTGTCGTCGCCGGCGGGCATGCGCGGTGTGATGCACATCGGCAGCCTGGACGGCCGGGTGTACGCACTGGACACCGTCACCGGCAGACGCCGCTGGACCTTCGAAACCGGTCACGGGGTGCACTCGTCGCCGACGGTCGTGCAAGGCGCGGTATACATCGGCAGCGACGACGGGCGTGTGTACGCGTTGGACGCCAACACCGGCCACCACCGCTGGGCCTTCAAAACCGGCTACCCGGTGGGATCGTCGCCGACGGCCGTGCAGGGTGTGGTGTACATCGGCAGCTGGAACGGCCAGGTGTACGCGCTGGCCGCCGCCACCGGCAGATGCCGCTGGGCCTTCGAAACCGGCTGGGTGGTGGGGCGCTCATCGCCGGCAGTCGTGGGGGGTGTGGTGTACATCGGCAGCAGGGATTTCCGGAGTCACGGCAGGGTCGGCCAGGTGTACGCGCTGGACGCCGCCACCGGCAGATGCCACTGGACCTTCAAAACCGACGGCCCAGTGAGGTCCTCACCGGCAGTCGCGGAGGGCGTGGTGTACATCGGCAGCGACGACGGCTACCTGTACGCGCTGGACGCAGCCACCGGCAGATGCCACTGGACCTTCAAAACCGGCGGCCCAGTGAGGTCCTCACCAGCAGTCGCGGAGGGCGTGGTGTACATCGGCAGCGACGACGGCTACCTGTACGCGCTGGACGCAGCCACCGGCAGATGCCGCTGGACCTTCAAAACCGGCGGCCCAGTGAGGTCCTCACCGGCAGTCGTGTGGGGCGTGGTGTACATCGGCAGCGGTGACGGCTACCTGTACGCATTGGACGCGGCCACGGGGGGAGGTGGAGACAGGCTCGGCTGACACCCAGGGGCGGCTCGCCGCAGTGCCCAGCGGACCGCCGGCCAGCGCGACCGCTTCGCCCGTTCTGGATGGCCGTCGACGCGCGTGGCGGGCCAGTTACCTGATGGGGCCCCGCCATCGGTGGAAGAAGGTCTCCCCCGGGCCGGCGCAGAGCCGCATCGGCATACCGGTCAGCGGGGTGCCGATGTCGATCGTGTCCTGGGGGTCGAGGACGGTGAAGCCGTGGCGCTGGTAGTAGGGGCCAAGGGCGCGGGAGGTCTCGAACTCGCCGAAGAGCAGCCGATCCTTCGCTGCCACTCCTGCCGCTCTGTGACCCATGCCACATGCAGTTCCTGTCAGCGATCGGGGCGCTGTTCCGCTCAAGTCACCAGGAGCGAGCGAACCGACAGGAGCAGCACATGAAGCATCGCATCGTCGTCCTCGGCGCCGGCTATGCCGGGTCCTACGTGGCCGGGACCCTGGCCCGCCGGCTGTCCCCGGCGGACACCGAGATCACCGTGGTCAACGCCGACCCGGACTTCGTCCAGCGACTGAGGCTGCACCAGCTCGCGGCCGGCCAGGAGATCGAGGCTCCACAGCTCACCGATGTCTTCGCGGGCACGGGGATACGGCTGCGCCTGGCCCGAGTCACCGCCGTCGACCCCGAGCGCCGGGTCGTCGCCGTGGCCGACGCCGACGGCGGGGGCGAGCTCGGCTACGACACGCTTCTGTACGCGCTCGGCAGCCACGGCGACGACCGCGCCGTCACCGGCGCGGCCGAGCACGCCTTCGACGTCGCCTCCCGGCCTTCGGCGCTGCGCCTGCGCGAGCGTCTGGACGGCCTGGGCGTGCAGGGCGAAAGCCGGAATGTGGTGGTCGTCGGCGACGGGTTGACCGGTATCGAGACCGCCACCGAGATCGCCGAGTCCCGGCCCGGCCTGTCGGTGGCGCTGGTCGCCCGCGGCGAGCTGGGCGCTCGGCTCTCCGCCGGTGCCCGCAGCCACCTGCGCCAGGCCTGCGACCGGCTGGGCATCACCGTCCTGGAGCACACCGAGGTCGAAGCCGTCGAAGCGGCGCGGGTGCTGTGCGCCGACGGCACCGCCCTGGCGTCCGACGCGACCGTGTGGACGGCCGGGTTCGCGGTCAGCCCCGTCGCCGCCGCCGGCGGGCTGGAGGTCGGCGAGAACGGCCGGATCGTCGTCGATCGCACCATGCGGTCGGTCTCGCACCCGAACGTCTACGCCGTCGGCGACAGCGCTTACGCCATCGGCGACAACGGCCGGCCGCTGCCGATGTCCTGCGCTTCGGCCGGCTACACCGGCATGCAGGCCACGGCCGCGATCGTGGGACGCCTGACCGGCCGCAGGATCCCGGACACCAAGCTGGAGTACCTGGGCAACCACATCAGCCTCGGGCGGCGGGACGGAATTCTGCAGATGGTTGACGACGAAGGGCAGGCGAAGCCGAAGCATATGGGCGGCTGGAAGGCCGCACGGATCAAGTCGGGCATCCTCAAGATGTCGCTGTGGAGCACCTCGCACCCGACCTTCGGCCTGCCCAAGCGGAAGCGCCGCCTGGTCGTCGCCCCGGATGCGTCCGCCGAGAACGCGTTCGCGTAGCCGACCAGAGACTGTCTAGGGTGATCCGCGTGGACAGCGCCGACACTGACCGCTTCGACACCAGTCGGTTCGAGGCCAGCCGGAACCGGCTGGCCTCGCTGGCGTACCGGATGCTGGGCTCCGCCACCGACGCCGAGGACGCCGTGCAGGATGCGTTCTTGCACTGGCAGGCAGCCGACCGGCAGCGGATCAAGGTGCCGGAAGCATGGCTGACCAAGGTCGTCACCAACCTGTGCCTCGACCGGCTCCGCTCGGCGCAGGCCCGCCGCGAACGCACCGCCGGCGCCTGGCTGCCCGAACCGCTCCTCGACGGCGACCCGATGCTCGGCCCGGCCGACACGTTCGAGCAGCGCGAATCGGTCTCCCTCGCCGTGCTGACCCTCATGGAGCGCCTGTCACCCGTCGAGCGGGCCGTCTACGTCCTGCGCGAAGCGTTCTCCCACAGTCACGCCGAGATCGCCGAGATCCTCGACCTCACCGAGTCCGCAAGCCAGCAGCACCTCCACCGGGCCCGGCGCCGCATCACCGCCGCGCGCCGCCGCGGCGGTGAAGTCGACCGGGCATCCGCCCGCAGGATCGTCGAGGAATTCCTCGCCGCCGCCTCCTCGGGCCGCACCGAACGGCTGGTCGCACTGCTCACCGACGACGCCACCGCGATCTCCGACGGCGCCGGCCTGACCGAGAAGCTGCTGCAGTTCGACACCGCGCAGCGCATCGCCGCCGTCGCACGGGCCGGCTTCAAACCCACCCCCGCGAAACGGCGACTCGCCGGCGGCACGCCCGCCGTCCACTACGCGCTCGTCAACGGCGCCCCCGCCGTCCTCTTCGTGATCGGCGGCCAGGTCATCGGCGCCGTGACGTTCGACATCGCAGATGGCAAGATCGCAACCGTGCGCGGCATCGCCGCCCCTGACCGTCTCACCCGTCTCACCGACGCCTGGCGGCAGCACGAACCGGACACACCGCTCATCACCCAGTGGTGACCGTCGTGTTCACCGTTCGTTCGACAGACCCGTGACGCCTTCCCGTAGCGCCAGCGGGTTCAGAAACAGGCTCCACCAGGTCTCGGGAGCAGGGGAGCCGGACTGCTGTCCCGTCTCATGCGTTCTTGCTGTTGCCTCAAGTCAGCGCATCGGAGTGGCAAGCACGGTCCTGGCCTCCTGGATGAAGGTGCGCTGCGCCTCTTCCAGCACCGTGCCGTGTTCTGCGAACATGCGGACACGCTGCGCGAAATCCGCCGCGGGAAGGCGCATTGCGTTCGCCCTGGCCCGGACTTCCTCGTGGATGGCATCGGCCAAGTGGGCCATGTGGTCCGGGCCGGTGATAGCCACGGCCGTCACAGCCCGCTGAAGTGAGTCCAAGGCAGTGCTGGTGGGAGTCCACAGTTCCCGGTGGTCAGCGTCATCGTCCCAGTCCGGCCGGGCACGGGCAGCGATGACCGGGCCGAAGGTGGCCTCGACTTCGCTGCACCGGTCAAGGATGGCCGCGAACGCGGCGCGCCGCTCTTCCCGTAGCCGATGCCTGATATCGACGGCTTCCTGATCCCGTACCTGCCGTCGAATTGCTCGGTTTTGGACGAGCGCGCCCCCGAGCGCGCCCGCTCGCCCCGGCGCAGGGAGCGCACGACGGGCGAACGCGTCGTTGCGGCCGGTCCCTCGTTCCACGTCGGCATGCGCACCGCCACCTTCTGCACGGCCTGCCAGGTCGACACCCGGAAACACGTGGTGACCTGCACAGATCCGGGAAGTCGGGACGCCCCGGCACGGGACCGGCTCCGGGTTTCGGACCGCGGCACGCCCGCCGGATCGGGACGGACCGGACAGCCGGGCCGGCCAAGTCCTGCCAAGAGGTCGCCCGGCCCGGCTGTCCCTCATGGGCTCAGGAGGAATGGTTCAGTACGTTGCCGTTGACGCAGTGGTTGACCGCGTTGCCCAGGGAGGCACCGCCGACGGGGACGACGGCCAACTCCTGGAAGCAGACGGACGCCGCGCTGAAGGTCCAGTTGGTTGCCGCGTTCACGCCGGGGCCGAAGTTGGAGTCGTTGTCGGCCTGTGCTGCCGGCGCGGAGAGGGCCAGCGCCGCGAGGGGGAGCGCGGTCAGCATCATGATCTTTTTCATGCCGGGCCAACGACCCGTCAACAGGAAGGATGCGTCCGTTCCACCATGCGGGCTACCCGGGTCCTTGGACAGGTTCAGGAGTCCGGCCGCGTCGGCCCCAGGGCGGTCGCCGGGGTGGTTGCACGGCCCGGCGTCAGGCTGCCGGCGGCTCGCCGTGACCCCGGGCGCCGGACCCGGGACTTCGCCCTCCAGGCAGTGCGGCAGGCCCGGTTCCTCTGCCGACGCTCCGCGCCCGGGAGGAATCCTTACCGGTCGGCACGCGGCAGGGCGGCCCCTGCTTCACCGTGGCCATGGCCGTGACCTTGGCCTTGTGGCCTGGCTTTGCCCGTGAGCGTGGCCGTGGCCGGCCCGCGGGCGGCGAGTGTCGCGGCACCCGGTCAGGCGGGGGTGAAAGCCTCCTCGGGGGCGTCGTCGAGGACGAATCCGTTGTCGAGGCGGACGCGGGCCGTGACGCGGAGCATCTGTCGCTGGTAGGCGGTCCACTGCTCTTCCAAGGAGTCGACCTGCTCCTCCAGCTGGCTTCTGCTGGCCGGCGGCATCTGGTGACCGAAGTCGTCGAGGAGGGACTTGAGGCGCAGGTACTCGCGGACCTCGTGGCCCTGCTCCCGGTGGTGCTCGTCCACCCGCTCGACGGTGCCCTCGATGCCCGCCGCCAGGGCCACCGAGGCGGTGAAGGCGCCCGTCTCCCGCGGGGGCTCCCCGGCCGGGGTCACCGAGCCGGCCAGCCGGAGTTCCGTCGCCAGCCGCACCCGTTGGCCCACGTTCAGCGTCATCGGTCCTTCGTCCTCCTGGGGTCGGTCGCCGGCGATCCGGCACACGTGGCGCCGTCAGGCGTGCCGGAGAGGACAGATCATCCCATCCTCTTCCCCGGTCCCGGCGCGCTCGAAGGCCTCGCCGGCCTGCTCGCCTCCCCCGGACCCCGGCAGGCAGGGGCGAACCCGGTCGGGCCGGTCGGACCGTCCGGGTTCGCCCCTGGCCGTTCAGCTGTCGGTCCCCGCGGTTTTCCCGCCGTGGTGGTCGACGACGGCGCGCCGCAGGACGGCGGTGCTGCCCATCAGCGTGTCGGACGTGATGCCCTTCTGCTTGTCGTGGGTGATGAAGCCGCGCGCGCCGAGGAACGCGAGACTGCGCCTGTCGAAGATCCATTCGTCGCGGGTGGCGGAGGAGGCGTCCTCGCGGGTGATGGCGATGCCGTGCCGGCCGGCCACGTCGACGGCGTCCGGGATCTCCTCGACGCCCGGTATCCTCGCGGCCGCCTTGTACAGCGCGGCGGTGTTCCGCGGCGGCATGAGCGTCTGGCTCAGCAGGTCGCCGATCAGGGAGAAGACGGCCTGTTCCCTGGATTCTCCGTCGGACACGCGGACGTCGCGGCGCAGCCGGGTGAGCAGGGTGTCGGGGTCGGTCGGCAGCGAGGACAGCCACGTGTAGGTGGGGTGGTCGATGCCTGCCGGGACCGGGTCGGACGACTCGACGGGGATGGTCTCATCGGGCATGACGGCGTCCTTGCCGGACTCGCGCATCCAGCCGAGGGTCGTGAGGGGTCCGGGGTCCTGCGAGGTCCACGTCTCCACCGTGTGCGGGGCGCCGAGTTCCACGGGGCCTTCGAACGTGCCCTTGTTCTCCACCGTCAGGCTCCTGACGTACACGAACTGGTCGTCCCTGACCGGCGTGGCGTCACTGGCCATGGCGGCGACGGCGATCCGGTTCAGGGTGACGGAGGCGTTCTGGGGGCGGGCGCTGCCGGTGGCGGCCCGGTCCGCCGGTGCGGGGCTGTGGCCGTCCGTGCCGGTGAGGGTGAGGGTGGCGGCCAGTGCCGCGGCCAGCGCCGTCGAGGCGAGGGGGACCAGGACGGCCGGACGCGTCGGCCGGCGGCGCGGCACCGTGGCCGGGGCAGGGGCGGGGGTGTGGGCGAGGTCTTGGTCGATCTGCTGCATCAGGACGTCCTTGTAGTGGAGGTGCCGCTCCGGCGGGAGGTCCCATCGGGCCGGCGCGGACAGCAACTCCAGTGCGTCCTCGGCCTGTCGGCCGTCGGCGTTCATCGGGTCCCCTCCTGCAGGAACAGGGCCGCGAACGCGGCCTCACTCTCCGTCTCTCCGCGGGGGCCGGGGGGTTCCGTCCTCGCGCCGTCCTGCCCGGAGCTGAGCCGGGCGAGCCGGGCCCGGGCGCGCGAGAGCCTCGACCGTACGGTGCCGACGGGAATGCCGAGTGTCTGCGCGGCCTGCCGGTAGTCGAGTCCGGCCGACACGCACAGCGCGAACACCTCACGCTCCTGGCGGCGCAGCCGGCCCAGTGCCTGGTGGACCAGCGCGAGCCGGCGGGCGTCGTCGATCCGTCCCGCCGTCTCCTCCGCGAAGTCCTCCACGGGACGCGGCTGCGGGCTGCGGGCGAGGAAGGCGAGGCGTCGGCGCAGGCTCCGGTTGGCGTTGCGTGCCTTGTGCGTGGCGATGCCCAGCAGCCAGGGACCCAACGGTCCGCCCTCCGGCTCGACCTGCTCCCGGCCGCGCCAGGCGGCGAGGAACGTCTCGGACATGACCTCCTCGGCCTGTGACCAGTTGCCGGTCAGCCGCAGGGCGTGGTTGTAGACCGCCCGCGCGTACTGGTCGTAGAGCTCGGCGAACGCCGCCCGCTCCCCCGCCCGTATCCGCGCGCGCGTGGACTGCGCTGGTTGTTTATGACTCACACTCGGTACTCTCCGTGCCCCGCCCGAAGTTCCTGTGGCGCGCGTCACGCCCTGGACGCGGTGGCCCTGTCGGGTCGTCGGTCACTGCCGCGCGCAGCGGGGCGTCCGCAGCCGCCGTGGACAGCCTTGGCCGGGCACCTCGGCGAGGTGCAAAAACGGCGTGGCGTCGCGTGAACGGCTTCGGCCATGATGGGCGCTGTTGTCCACACAGAGGCGGTTGCCGAGTTGACGCTGTCCCCGGCCACACGGGCCATACTCGACCGATGCTCCGACGACGCCCCGGGGGCGGCGGGGCCGTGGGAGTCCATGGCCGCCGAGGCCGTGCTCCGGCACGGCGGCCCGGCGGACGCGCAGGCGCTCCTCCCGCTGTTCCTCTCGGCGCCCGCCGCGCACGAGGCGCTGGTGCCGGTCCTTGCCCGTCACGGCGACCGGCGGCTGGCCGCGCGCCTGCTGGAGGCGACGGTCGAGGGGGGACGGCTGCGCGACGACGTGCCGTCCGGCGTGCTCCACGCCGTGGGCCGCCTGGGGTACGCCCCGGCCGCGCCCCTGCTGTGGGAACACGTCGACGGCTCGCACCACGTGTCGCGGGACGCGTGCCTGGGCCTGCTGCACCTGCCGTGCGAGGAGTTGCGGGACGCGATCGGCGAGGCGCTGGAGAAGCACGAGGGGTCCGCCCTGTTCCCCGAGTTCCTTCCCGTCCTCGCCCCGAGGACCGAAGACCCGGCGTGGCTGGACCGGCTCGTCGCATGGGGTGAGGACCATGCCTCGGTCGACTGCAACGGCGGTCTGATCCTGGGGATCTCCCTGCACGGCGACCGTGCGCGCGCCGCTTTCACCCGTCTGTTGTGGAACGACCGCTGGGAAGCCTGCGGCGCCGGCACCGGATCGGCGCTGTGGACGTACGCGGGTACGCGTGTCCTGGGCCTCGGCCTGCCACGGCTGTACGCCGGTCTGCGGGCGCGGTTGCGCGCCAGCGCCGACCCGGACGTCCGGCGGGACGTCCTGCGGTCGTTCGTCACACTGCTGCGGCTTCGGTGCGCGGATGTGTGGACCGGCGTGGCGGCGGCCGAAGTCCGGCTTGAGAGCTGCGACACGCTGTACGACGTGCTGTTCTCCCCGGCGGCGGACGACGGCGACACACTCGCCGAGCTCGCCGACCGCGTCTTCGGCGGCGACGATCCCCTGTCGGACGAGGTCCGCGACCTGGAGACCGCCCTGCGTGCCGCGGCGACGCACGAATGGGTGTTGCGCGCGGCCGCCTCACGCTGACGAACGCCGGCACGGGTGATTTCCGACGGGGGCGGTCGTGGGCCCCGCCGGACAACGAAAAGACCCCTGTCGCGCGGAACGCGACAGGGGTCTTCACAGAGCGCCGGGCAGGCCTTGCACCTGCACTTCCCCGCAGGAAGCGGGGCGTCTTTCCTTGGACCACCGACGCATCACCAGCCGGTGTGACCACCGGGCGGTTCAAGATCATCGTAGCGTATGCCCGGAGCGGTCATCACATCGCACTTGTTCCGGCGGGCTCGTGCAAGGCGCTGCCGGGACTTCACGGGTTCGACGACGCCCCCGTGCCGTCGGTGCCGTGGTCGAAGGCTCCGTCGGTGAGGACGGGGACGACCGCACTGGCGTCGAGCCCGGCGGCGATGGCCACGTCGTCGGCGAACCCGGTCCGGGCCAGTTCGATGCCCGAGGAACAGGCGGCCACGGCGCCGACGACATCGGCGGTCTGCACGAAGCAGGCCCGTGCGGCGGTCGCCTCGATGGACAGCGGGCCGACGCCTCGCGACTCCAGCTCGGCGATGATCGCCCCGGCACCCAGCAGGTCCTCCAGCGCGGGTCGCAGGCTTTCGTCCGGCCACCGCTCACCGGCGGCGATCACCGCGACGGGGCGTTCCGCGGTCCCGTAGCGGTGCCGGGCCAGCCACCGTCCGACGGCGGTGGCGTTGCGCAGGCAGCCCGCCACCACTGTCGCACCGCCCGCTGCCGCGGCGATGGCGGATCCGTTGGGAGAGGGCAGCACGAGCCTGGGGGTGAACGGGGCTCGCCGGAGTGCCGCCGGGGACAGCGACCACGGTGAGGCCGAGGTGGCGGCTCGCCGCCCCACGGCCAGCGCCGCCGCCCTGTCCCGGGCGAACGCGGTCGCCGTCTCGTCGTGCCAGGCGTAGGGGAAGACCTGGGTGCCCGCTTCGACGGCGACGGTCACCGACGTCGTGAACGACAGCACGTCGACCACCACCAGGCAGGCGGCGTCCCGCGCCATCTGCCGGGCACCGGTCGGGCCCCACTCGAATCGGACGCCGTGTTCTCGCTGCAGGGACCAGTCACTCATGACGGTCGAGTCTGGCACCGGCCGGTCGGCCGACGCCGCCGTCGACTCCCCCGAAGGCCACGCCGATCACTTCGAGGACAACCTCGCCAGGCTGACCGCCGACTTCGGCCTCGGCAAGGTCAGCGTGCTGCAGGAGATCGCCAAGGCCAAGAAGAAGCCCGCCGGGGCACGCGCGGTGATCCAGATCGGCATCGTCATCGGCGGTGCCGACGGCGACTTCGACGCCACCGAGCGTGCCGTGGTCCGCGACGCCTGCTTCGCGCTGGACCTGCCGCCCCACGAGTTCGATCTCTGATCGGCCCCCTGGAGCGGGGCGCCACCGGGGCCGGCAGGACGGCGGCCTGCCGGCCCCGGTGGCGCGCGGCCGTCACAGCGGGGTCGCCGCGTGCAGCAGGAGCAGCAGGGTGAGCGCCGAGTTGGCGGAGAACATCGTCGACAGGAGGGTTCCCGTCGCGGCGGTCCACAGGGCCAGGCCCACCGCGGTGAAGGCGGGCGGCCACACCCGGGCCGCGGGTGCCGGCCCGAGGAGGGCCGCGATCCGCCGGGGAAGCGGGCCGGGCGCGGCGAAGCCCGCGAGCGTGGGTGCCGGGGTGGCGCGTGAGACCAGGGCCGCCTTGCCGATCGCGCGGGCCACCGTCTTGCGGCTGCCGATGTCCTGAGCGGCCTCTTCGTCCGCCCAGCGTTCCGCCGTGTACTCCACCGCGGTGCGCAGCGGCAGCAGGAACGGGTTGGCGCCGGCGGCCGGCCGGACGAGCAGGAGGTGGCGGTGGTGCCGCGCGGTCAGGTGGGCGCGCTCGTGCGCGAACAGGGCGCGGCGCTCCCGGGAGTCCAGGCAGGCCGGCATCGCCGTGGAGACCACGATGCGGTCGCGCGGTCCGCCCGGCAGCGCGTAGGCGTAGGGCCGGTGGTCCGGCAGGACCGCCACCTCGGTGCGCGGCAGCGCCTGCAGGGCGGCGTGCGCCCGTGCCCGTACCCGGTGGTGGCGCAGCAAGGCGCAAAGGCACCCGGCGACCACCGCGATCAGTGCGGGGATCGCCGCCTTTCCCGCGAACTCGTCCTGCGGCACGCTCGCGCGCACCTGCGGGTCCGACCAGCCGTCCGGCAGCGGGTTGCCGGGCAGCTGTGCGGTGCCGACCACCACCAGCAGTGCCAGGCACACGGTGCTGCACACGGCCATGACGGAGGCGGCGGCGGTGAGCGGCACCGTGGCGGTGCGGGGGTGGAGGCGCTGCTCGGCGAGGCGCGCGACGGGCCAGCAGGTCAGGGGCAGCACCAGCGGCAGGACGACGAAGATGCCCACGTGAGGTCAGTCCTCGCCGTCGGCCTGGTCCAGCAGTTGGCGCAGCAGCTGCTCCTCGCCCTCGGGCAGCGTGGTGATGAAGCTGGCCAGCACGGCCCTGCGGTCCTGTTCGCGGTCCAGGACCCTGTGCATCTTCAGTGCGGCGAGGCCGGCCTCGTCCGCGGCCGGCGTCCACACGAACGAGCGGCCCTGGCGTTTGCGTGTGACGGCGTCCTTGGCCAGGAGGCGGGCCAGTACGGTCATCACCGTGGTGTAGGCCAGGTCGGCGTCCAGGTGGTCCTGCACCCAGCCCGCGGTCACCGGTCCGCGGGCCGCGTGCAGTGCGGCCAGCACCTGTGTCTCCAGTGCGCCCTGCGCCCTGCGTCGACGGCGTGGATCCTCTTCCGTCACGCGCCCTCTCCCCTCGGTCTCGCCCCGGTTCCGTCGTTGCGGCCGGGACCGCCGCCGGGTGCCCCGGTCTCCGCCGGGGCGCCCGGCGCCTCCGCCTCGGTCCGGCACTCCCCCTTCGGTCCGGCACTCCCTCTCCGGTCCGGCACTCCCCCTCCGGTCCGGTGCTTCAGGAGCGCGGGGAGTCCTCGTCCCTTCCGATCACGGTGCCGGGGACGACGTTCCCGGGCCCGGCTGCCGGGTTCGGGGGGTCCTGCTCCTTGAGCGCCCTGGTCTCGCTCTTGAAGATCCGGGCCGCCTTGCCGGCCGACCGGGTCAGCTCGGGCAGCTTCTTGATGCCGAGGACCACGATGACGACGAGAAGAATCAAGGCCAGTTCACTCATGCCGAACATCAGGTCTTCTCTCTCCCGGCCCATCTACAGTGGTGTAGAAGTATCCCTGGAGATTGATCATCGAACAAGCTCGCCTTCCGGCCGCGGGACCGGGGGCGTTCGCGCGTGAGGAGCCAGGGCAGCGGGATGCCGGAGCAGCACGATCAGGCGAGTGACGTCACCTGCCAGTCCGTCCGCCCGCGGCTGGCGCGTCGCTGCCGCGGTGTCACGGAGGCCCGGTGGTTCGCCCTGACGGTCTTCACCGTCATCCTCCTCAACGCGGCACTGCTGGGCCTGGAGACGTACTCCGGACTGGTCTCCGAGTGGCAGGGCTGGTTACGGCTGGCCGAGCACGGCTGCCTGGCCGTGTTCACCGCCGAGATCCTGCTGCGCCTGGCCGCGCACGCCGAACGGCCACGCGGTTTCCTCGAGGACCCGTGGAACCTCTTCGACCTCGCCGTGGTCCTGTGCGCGTTCTTGCCCGTCGTCCGTGAGAACACCACGGTGCTGCGTCTGCTGCGGCTGGCCCGGGTGCTGCGCACCGCCCGCTTCCTGCCCCAGCTGCGCATCGTGCTGGCCGCCGTCGCCCGCAGCCTGCCCGGCACGCTGAGCTTCCTGCTCGTCGGCACACTGCTGCTGTACGTGTACGCCATGGTCGGCTGGGTCTTCTTCGGCCACCACGATCCCGCGCACTTCGGCTCCATCGGCCGGGCGGTGCTCACGCTGTTCCTGCTGACGACGCTGGACGGCATCGGAGATGCCGTCCACGCCGGCATGGAGATCTCCCGGTGGAGCCTCCTGTACTACGCCTCCTACGTCCTGCTCGCCTCGTTCGTCCTCGTCAACGTCCTCATCGGCGTCGTCATCACCTCCCTGGAGGAGGCCCGGGAGATGGAAAGGGAGGAGACGGAAAGGGAGGAGACGCTGCGGGAAGCGCCCCCGGCCGCCGGGCCGGAGGAGCGAAGGCAGCTGCTCGCACGCCTCGCGGCGGCCCGCCGGGCGCTGGACGAGCTCGAACGCGATCTCTCCCGGACCGCTCCGGCGCGCTCCGGGGGAACACCGCCCGCGGTCCCGGCAGGCCGGAACCCTTCGTAGTCCGGCCGGCGCACGCCTCCTTGCGGGCGGTTCCTCCGTGGGTGGCCGTCGTCGTCCAACTGCCGCCGGCGGGCGCCGCACAGGACCGCCCGGCCGGATGGACAGGCCCGCCCAGTCCCGCGGCACCCTCGCCGACTACATCGATGCGGCCGAGCGCATGGGCCGGCACGCCTGTCCGCCCTTCGAGGACGCCGACCCGGAACCCGTCCCCGCCTGAGCGGTCCGGACGCCGGCCACGGCCCGAGCCGAGCCGAGCCGTGCCGGCAGGATGACGGGCCTCGCCGAAGTCCTCCCCGCCCCGGTCGCACGATCGAACGAATACGGCATCTGCGGCGTCGGTACTCATGAGGCCGGGCACCTCCGGGGACTTTGGGCAAGGGGGATGCCCTCGGCCTCCGCAGCATTCACCGAACCGGGGCGAACGCTCCAGAAGGAGGCAGACCGATGAAGGCCGTACCCCTGTTCGGCAGGGCCGGACCGGCGTGGGCACTGCTGGCCGTGGCCCTGGTCACGGCGTCCGCCGCCTGCACGGCGTCGGGCGGCGGCGAGGGCGGTGACGCCGCGTCGTCCTGTGCGGCCCTGGTCGAGTACGAGAAGCACACGTACACGGGAGCCGAGGCGAAGGGCTTCGTCCTGGGCGACGAGCTCGGCACCGTCACGATCCCCGGCTGCGACGACACACCCGGCGACGACAACGACGGGCAGGCGACGCCGGCATCGGCAACGGCTTACGCGATCAAGGGAGTTGATCCCGGCGTCGCGATCGCGTTGGAGGACTCCGCCGACGACGTCATCTTCGTCAACGCCGGCTCCGGCACCGGGCTGCCCGAGATCAAGAAGCTGATCCAAGGCTCCTGACGCCCGGCGCGGGGGCGTCACGGGCGGCCCCCTGGACCCGCCGCTGCCGGGGCGCGCGGAGCCGGGGGCCGGCCGGTGCCGCCGGTCGGCCCCGGCTCTCTCGCGCCGGCCGGCCTGTGCGGTCGCAGCCCTCAGACGCGTTCCAGCGCGCGGTGCGGGCGGGCCGGGAGTTCGGCCTTGACAAGATCGCCGGGACGGACGGTTCCGCCGCGGTGGACGACGGCCATGACACCACATCTGAAGGTGAACTCGGCGGAGTGCGGGTCCAGGGCGAACATCTCGCCCAGCAGGCCGGGCCGGAAGTCGTTGATCTTCGAGCAGGGGTTGCGCAGTCCGGTCACCTCGACCACCGCGTCGGCTCCCAGGCGCAGCAGGGTGCCGGTGGGCAGGGCGAGGAGGTCCACGCCGCGGGTGGTGATGTTCTCGCCGAGCTGTCCGGCAAAGACCTCGTAGCCCTTGGGCGCGAGTTCCTCGAAGAGTTCCTCGTGCATCAGGTGGACCTGGCGCAGGTTGGGCAGGTCCGGTTCGTAGGTCATGCGGAACTGGTGGCGGATCGTCGGGCCGGCGTGGACGTCGCCCTCCACTCCGAGGCCGGCGAGCAGGGTGACGGAGGGGTGGTTGGGCTTGCTGAAGGCGTAAGTGGCGTTGCGGCTCACCGCCGTGACGCGTCCCGTGCTCACGTCCCCTCCGGGGCGGCATGGGCGAGGATCGTCTCGCGCAGGGCGGCGGGGTCGGCTTGGAAGGAGGCCAGGATCTTCAGGGCGTGGCCTTCGGGGACGGTGAGCAGGCCGAGCAGGATGTGTTCGGTGCCGAACGTGTCGCGGCCCAGTGCCCGGGCCTCGCTGAGGGTGTTCGTCAGTGCCGTGCGGGCCTCGGGGGTGTAGGCGGGCCGGGGGAACTGGAAGGCGCCGGGGCCGAAGGAGGTGTCGGCCTGGCGCTGGATCTGCGTCACGTCGATGCCGAGCGAGGACAGGGCGTCGCGTGCGGGCCGTCCTCCCGTGGCGGGGATCCCGGCCGCCTCCAGGACGCGTACGGTCTCGTGCCGGGCCCGTTCCAGGTCGACGTTCTGCCCGTGCAGCACCCCGGCGGCCGTCCCGGATCCGGTGGCCAGGAGGCCGAGCAGGAGGTGTTCGGTGCCGATGAAGTCGTGTCCCAGGGCGATCGCCTCGTCCTGGGAGGCCGCCACGGCCTGCTTCCCGTGGTCGGTGAAGAACTCGAACACTTCTACTCCTCCAAGCCCATGGCCTTGCGCCTGCCCGAGTGCTTCTCGTGCACCGACTGCCTGCTGACCTTCAGGGACGTGGCGATGCTCTGCCACGACCAGCCCTGGCTGCGGGCGTTGTCGACGTGCAGCCGCTCCAGTTCCTCCAGGAGACGGCGCAACGCGACGACGGCCTCCAGGCCGACGGCGGGGTCCTTGTCGGTGACCAGGCCCGCCAGCGAGGCCGGGGTGTCCTCAGCTCCCATGCGTGTCAGGCTGCCCTGACACGTGGCGGATGTCAAGGAAACCTGACAGGGGTGTCCGGGATCCCGGATCCGGCAGGCCGCGCGGCTCAGGGGCGGCGGTGCGGGGCGGCACCGGGGGGCGGTGCGGCAGGTGTCGCGGCAGCGGGCGGCGTCGCGGCAGGACTTGGGGAGGATGTCGAACGGGAGCATCAGAGGGGTGCCGGGACCAGGTCGTCCTTGCGGGCCCGGCGCACGGCGGGGGCGATCGCGGCCGTGCCGACGAGGAAGGTCAGGCACAGGACGAGCCAGCCGTACGAGCCGTGGTGGGTCACCAGGAAGGAGACCACGGCCGGTCCGACGGTCGCCTGGGCGACCGTGTGGAGGTGGAACGCGCCCAGGTACTCCCCGCGTGCTTCCTCGGGGGCGAGCCCGAAGCCGAGACCGAACGCGCTGGCCGACTGCCACAGTTCGGCGAACGTGACCAGGAGGACCGCTGTCAGGGCGAATCCGCCGGCGATCCAGGCTGTCGTCGTCGCGTTGCCGATGGCCAGGGCGAGGCACGCCGCCATGCTGATCAGCCCCGCCCTGCGTGCCACGCCGACGGCGCCGTCCAGGGTTTCGGAGCCCTTGGCGCACCGCACCTGGAAGAGCACGACCAGGATCGTGTTCAGCACGAAGACGACGGGGATGACGCTGCGGGGAAGCTTGTCGCTGGTCACGAGCCACAGCGGTATGCCGACCATGAGGACGGCGCTGTGGAGGGCCAGAAGGCTCGACGCGCCGATGACGCCGAGGAAGGGCGTGTCCTTCAGTGCGCGGAAGCGGGAGACGCGTTCGGTCCTGACCGGCAGGGCGCGGGTGCGGGGCAGCCGCAGCACGACTGCCGCCGCCAGCAGGAAGGAGAGGGCGTTGCCCAGGGGCAGGGCCTGCATCGCGGCGCCTCCGGCGCCGATCAGCGCCGCCGCTGTCAGGGCGCCGATGGAGAAGCCGACGTTGAACACCGACCGCAGGGCCGCGCGTGCGCCGACCCGGTCGTCCTCCGGGACCAGCTCCGCGATCAGGGTGTGGAACAGCGGGCCGCTGCCCCATTCGAGCGCTCCGATCAGCCCCACCAGCGGGAAGAACGCCGGCAGCGAACCGACCGCCGGGTAGAGGCAGTAGGCCAGTCCGATCGCCAGCAGGGCGAGGAACAGCAGGCGCCGGGCCCCGATCCGGTCGGCGGCCATGCCCATGAGCACGCTGGAGACGAATCCGGAAAGGCCCGCGAGGGAGAGGCCGAGGCCGACCTGTGCCGCGGGAAGACCGGCGACCACGACGAAGTAGACGGCCGAACCGGACATGAAGATCCCGCCGCCCACGCTGTCGAGGAAGTGCAGCAGGCCGAGTGTGCGTGCCGGTCCCCTCAGCGATGCGTAGTTGTTCCGCACGAAAGAAGCGATCACGTTGAACTCCGTGGCGTGGGGCGTTGTACGCCTGTGGCGGGCCGTCCTCAGGGGAGCGGGGGGAAGTCGTCGTCCGGGAAGGGGCGTCCCGTGGTGGTGTCGGCCGGCTCGGCCAGGGGTTCGCCGCCCGGGCGTTTGCGCGGGTCGTAGCGCGTCTCGGCGTCCATGTAGACGACCACGTGGGCGATGCGCGGGTCGTCGGTGAGGTTCGGGGAGGCGCTGTGGGCGGTCAGCGAGTGGTGGAAGGTGCAGTCGCCGGCCCGCACGGGGACGGTGACGCGGGGTTTCCACACCAGTTCCGGAGCCATCCGCATCAAGTTGTCGGCGTCGCGCACGTCTTGGCGGTGCAGGCCCTCCGTGCGGTGCGAGCCGGGGATGAAGGTCATGCAGCCGCGCCTCGCGGGGACGTCGACGAGGGCGACCCAGGCGGACAGGGAGTGCCGGGAATCGAGGTGCGGCCAGAAAGGCAGGTCCTGGTGGAACTCGGTGGGGGCGTCGTTGTGCGGCTCCTTGATCAGCAGATGGTCGTGGTAGAGCCGCAGCGGGACCCCGGCCAGGGCGGTGGCCGCGGTGGCCAGGACCGGGTCGAGGGTGAGCTCGCGGAGGATCTCGTCCTGCTGCCACACCTGCATCACGCGGGTGAACGTCGGATCGGGAGGAACGTCCTTCTGGCGGTCACGGGCCGCCAGTGCCGCCTTGGCGTAGCGGGCGGCGTCGTCCTTGCCGATGATGCCGGGGATGTGGACGAACCCGTCGCGCCGGTAGGCGGCTTTCTGTTCTTCGGTCACGGAGCGGGGCATGCGGTCCTCCTGCCGGGATCCGGGGCGGTCCCGGGCCTCCGTGCGGGGCCCGGGATCTCGTGGTGGGTGGGCTTGTGTCCCGGGGGGTGTCGGCGCCGGTGCGCCGAGGACGCCGTCCGGGGTGCGGATCGTGGTTCAGGACGCCAGTGCCGCCCGGACGGCTTCCAGCGCGTCGAGCCGTTTGCGGTCCCAGTCGTCGAGGCGCTCGTCGGCGAGGTGTTCCTCCAGGACCGTTGCGGCGCCTTCGGGAAGCCCGCGTCTCCACTGCTTGAGCAGGACGGGGTGGCGCCGGGCGCGGAAGTTGACCGACCGCGCGATCTCCAGCGCGGTGCGGGCCTCCTCGGCGGAGAGGTCCTCGTCCCTGACCCGTTCGGCCAGCAGCCAGCGGACGTTCACCAGGGGGATCGTGACGGGCGTGTAGTCCTCCGGGTCGTAGAGGAGCGCCACCTCGCCGTCGGACTCGATCGAGCCGTTCGCGTACCGCTCGTAGACCCAGCCGCTGCCGGTCATCCCGATCGTCCGGCACTCCGCGGCCCGCAGGGCGCCCATGGAGGACGCGCCGGTCAGGCGGTGCCCGGCGAACAGGAGGGCGCGCACCTCGGTCACGCTGACCGCGAGGCTCTGGCCGAACTCCCCGTCCAGCATCACGATCTTGCGCGTGGACTCGGTGCCGATGAGGGACGCCAGGTCGTGGCGGCGGACCGGCGGGCGCAGGTCGAGGGCCCGGTCGTGGTCCTCGGCGAGCCGGTGCAGGTGCGTCAGGTCGGCGGGGCGCAGCGAGGGGCCCGTGAACACCGTGACGGTGGAGGCGCTCATGACAGGGGCTTCGCGAGTCCGGCCCGCACCATCTCGCGGTGCAGGCGTGTTCCCAGCCGGGCGGGATCGTTGTGGTGGACCTCGAGTCCGGGAACGATCGCCTTGGTCACCGAGAAGGGGAGGCCGTCGGGGGCCAGTTCCGTGGCGAGCACCAGGGGGAGCCCGGCGTGCGCCAGTCCCGCCAGGACCATGTCGAGGTCGCCGTCCGTCGTGCCGGTGCCGGCGCTTTCGATCACGTCGAAGTCCGCCGTGGGCCGTCCGCCGCTCCACTTCCGGTACATCTCCTGCAGTGCCTTGTAGGAGGAGTGCCGGCGATAGGCCTGGGTGGTGAAGTCCTCCCGTGCGCCCGCGATGACCGCGAGCCTGGACTGGGCGGCCTCCGTCAGTGCCCGGGTCACCGCGACGACCGGATCGAGGTGGCAGCCTGCACCGCCGTTGAAGAGCATGCCGTCGGCCGCCTGGGTGTCATCGGTCGTCGCGAAGAAGGTCGGCACCCCGATCTCGTTGACGTAGGCGAAGACCTGGACCTCGATCCTGATCCGCTGGAATCGCCCGACCAGTTCCCGGGCCGCGTCCGGCAGTGAGGACAGCCGGATGTTCCAGCCGCTCTTGAGGGTCTCGCCGAAGGCCGTGCAGTCGTGCTCGATCGTCTCGAGCAGCCCGTGCAGCAGGGCTTCCTGCGGGCTGTTGCCCACGGCGAGGCCGATGGTGTTCGACCGGAACATCCCGCACTCGTTCGGGAACGGGACGAAGACCGCGAGGGCGGGCACCAGGATCTCGATGTCCGAGGCCAGTTCCCGTACGGGCCACCAGGCGATGGAGGTGTCCTCGGTCCAGGTGTGGCCCCGCTTGAGGATCAGGCGCCGCGGGTCGAGGACCGGGACGCCCGCGTCGCGGAGCTCGCCGTACGAGGCCCGCAGCGGGGGCTCGCCGGCGCGCTGTTCGCACCAGGTCCGTTCGATCGCCTCCATCATGGCCGACACCCGGGCCGCGGCCGGGGTCATGCCCTTGCCGCTGGTCACCGTGTTGAGGCCGGGGGCCGCGGTGGGGCGGAAGCTGTTGAAGACGGGGATGCCGAGGTCGTCGAGTTCGGTGACGTCGGCGATCCGGGTGATGCCGCACCGGGTGAAGGAGGCCCGGGCCAGTGCTTCGGTCTCCTGCAGCGTCCGGGTCCGCAGGGAGGTGCCGCAGGCGGTGGCGGGCGCGTCCTTGGAGGGCGGGAACCAGTGGGCGCGATCGAGGCTCGGGGTCGGGCCGGCGGGAACGTCCCGTGCGGGGGCACCCGTACGGGCCCCTGCGGGGATGTCGGTGGCAAGGGTCGTCATCTGATGCTGAGTTCCTTTCGGGCCGATCGGCCGCCGAGTGTCTCGCGGCACGCGCGGGCCACCCACCGGTGCCAGGCGGCGGCGTTCGCGGGTCTGAGGATGCTGTGCCTCTCGTCGGGGACGAGCATGAGCTCGACGTCCATGCCCAGGGCGTCCAGCGTCCGGTAGACGGCGCGGGATTCACCGACGGGTACGTGGGTGTCCTCGCAGCCGTGGGACAGCAGCACCTTCGTCCGTGGCGAAAGCGTCTCCAGGCGCAGGCTCTCCGAGCGGTAGGAGGGTGAGGAGTCCACCGGGCCGTACTCGCGCAGCCAGTGCCAGTGCAGGTCGCACGCTCGCGCGACCGCCGGGAAGTCGGCCCAGCCGCAGTGGCTGACGATCAGGCGCGGGTCGTGCAGGAGCGTTCCCAGGGCCAGTGACAGGAAACCGCCGAAGCTCGCTCCCATCACCGCCACGCGGTCGGCGTCCAGGCGTGGATCGAGCAGTGCGTGCGTGACCTGTCCGGCGGCCACGGCGGCCACCTCCGAGGTCCACTTTCCCCATCCCCGTTCGATGGCGTCCTGGCCGTAGCCGACCGACAGGGGCGGGTCGGGCATCAGGACCGCGTACCCGTCGGCCACGAACGGCCACGGGTTCCATCGCCAGGACCAGTCGGTCCAGCTCAGCATCGGTCCGCCGTGGCACCAGACCAGGACGGGCAGTTCCCGCTCGACGTGCTCGGGCAGGCAGAGCCAGCTGCTCCATTTCGCGCCGTCGGGTGCCGTGTAGGTGAGGCGTTCCAGCAGTCCGTGGGGGGTGGCCGCGGCGGCCGGGGCGAAGATCTCCGTCCGGGGGGCCTTTGGCGGGGCGAGTGCGAGGCCGACGACCGAGGGGGGTGAGGCGATGGAGGAGCGGACGGCCAGGGCCTCGTGCGGGCCGGCCGTCACGGAGAGCACCGAACCGCCGGTGTCGACCCGGGTGACGGCGTCCCCGTCGACGGCGACCCGCCACAGGTGGCGCTGTCCGTCCTGCTCGCCGGAGCACAGCAGGTTCCCGGGGTCCTGCCAGGCGCGGGGCTGGAGCCAGTCGCGGTGGTCCTGGCCGACTCTGCGCACGACGAGGCCGTCGCTCGAGACCAGGACCGCTTCTTGGCGGGGTGCGCTCCCGGGGACCGCGATCCGTTCGGCGGTGCAGGCGAACCAGGTGCCGTCCGGGGAGGCGATCATGTCGCTCAGGTCGTCGTCGGCCCAGACCTGCCGGGCGTCGTGCGGTGCGCCGAGGGGGAAGACCAGCAGTCCGTGGCGGCGGTGTCCGCCGGGAAGGAAGCGGACGAGACCTGCGGCGCACCGCAGGCCGTCGGGGGTCAGCGCGAGCTGGCCGGTCAGAAGGGTGTCCTGGCCGAGCGGGGTGTCCAGCGGTTGCGGGCCGGCGGTGTCCGTGTCCAAGGGCACGGCGACGAGTCTGAGCACCTCGGTGCCGTACCGGTGGCCGGAGCGGGGCCAGAGGTCGCCGTCGACGGTCACCGCGGTCAGGCCCTGGCGGGCCGGCTCCCGCCGCAGCGCGCGGTCCGCGGCGAAGGAGTCCGCCTGCGCGTGGAACCAGGCCGCCGCGACGGCCGTCCGTCCGGCGGCGGCGTAGCAGACCACGTCGCGGGCGGTGCCGAGCAGTGCTTTCGGCTCTCGTCCTTCGCGGTGCCGCCACAGTGACCGGCCGCCGACGGGGTCCGGTGCCGGGGGGCGCCGGTCGGAGAGGAACAGGTAGTCGTCGTCGCCGATGACGGTCACCGACGAGGCGCCCGCGTGGGCGTGCCGCAGGGTCGGTTCGCCGGCGTGGTCGAAGGAGTAGCCCAGGACGAAGGGGACGAGGTCGGGTCGGCCCTCGCGCTCGATGTCGGATTCGACGAGGAGACGGCTGCCGAGCCGGTGTGCCCTCTTGAGCCGCTGTTGTGCCCTGATGAGGTCGAACAGGGCGGTCCCGGCGGTGCCTTCGGTGGTGGGCTCGCTCACGGTCCTACGCCCTGCCTTCTCGTTGCCGGAGCCGCACGGCCTGCTCCGCCAGCGCTTCGTGGTCGTGGCCGGCCAGGTGGGCGCGCAGTTCGTCACGGAGCCAGGCGGCCTTCTGCGCGGGGGACCGGAAGTGGTGCGTTCCCGCGATCCCGGCTGCGGCCGGGCTCTTGAGGAACCGGGCGAGGGCCAGTTCGGCGAGATCGCGGGCCGTCGGCTGCTGGAGGGAGATCACCAGGTGGAGCGCGTCGGTGCCGGCCGGGAATCCCTGCCGTACCCGTCCTGCGGGGACGTAGAGGACGTCGCCGGTCTCGAGGACGCTTTCGCCGGCGTGCCCGTCCACGGTCCAGCGGGTCCGGCCGTCCAGTTGCACGACCAGGGCGTGGGCGCCGTCGTTCCGGGCCGGCACGCCGTCGGATCCGGCGGCCCAGAGGTAGGCGTCGGTGGTGACCTGGGCACGGCACTGGCCGCGCAGTGCGCCGGCCAGGGCGCCGATCCCGGCGTTCCAGTCCTCCAGCTGGCTCAGCACGAAGACGTGGCCGGAGGCGACCTGTGCGCGTACCGCGGCGGGCTTCGCGTACCCCGGGCGGGGCTTGGTCTGGACGATCCGGGTCTCGGACACGCCCGGGCTCGTGGGCGTGGTGCCGTCCCCGAGGACGCCGAAGTAGGGGGCGACCAGCCCGCCGCAGTCCAGCTCGTGCCATACGTGCGCGGTGGAGAGCAGCGTCGTCGCCGGTTCGCAGGTGAAGGTGGCCGTCCGGTGTCCCCACACCTCGGTGAGGAACGACTCGGCGTCGCCGACGAGGTCGGCGAGGTTCCCGGGCGTGCGCACGGGCTCTTGGGTCCGTGTGTTCTCGTCCGTCCGCGGGGACGTGGTGTCCGTTCGCGAGGAGAGGTCGGTCGCCATCGGTTCAGGCCCTCCGGTTCCGCATGCGTGCCACGGCGGAGTCGACGAGTGCGTCCGGATCCATCCGGTCCAGGTGGTCGAGCAGTCCGCTTGTCACCGCCTTGGTCTTGTCCTCGGTGGGGATGCCCGGGGCGGCGGCCTCCAGCCGGTCCGCCGCGTCGCCGAAGTCCTCCATCAGGGACTCGACGAGTTCCAGCGGGGCCGGCTCCGTGAGGGTCAGGGTCAGGTGGAGCGAGGTGCCCGTACGGGCCGTCGCGACGTGCGGGATGCCGTGCGGCAGGTAGAGGACGTCCCCGGGCTCCATGACGAAGGAGTGCGAGTGGCTGTCCGCGTCCAGGCCGGGCAGGAGCCCGCCCCGGGAGTCGACGTGCTCCGGGGTGTCGTAGATGCGCCATTCCTTGGCGCCCGCGATCTGCAGGGCCAGTACGTGGGAGGGGTCCCGGTGCGGGAGCATGCCGGTGTTGTCGCGCGGGGTGTAGAAGACGTAGGCCTTGAGCTCCGCCGGGAGCCGGCTCTCGATCTCGTCCATGAGCTGTCGTGTCGGCAGGTGCCAGTCCTCGAGCTGGCTGAGCTTCATCGTGGCGCCGTTCTCGAGGAGGGCGCGGACCTTTCGGGCGTCGGCGAAGCCGCTCACTTTCTGGCCGCGGACGTTCCTGGTCCGTGTGAAGTCCGAGATCGCGGGCTGGATCCCCTCCTTCAGGAGCATGAAATACGGCCAGCGCAGCAGGCCGACTTCCAGTGTTTCCTGAATGGCCGCCTCGTCCAGCATTCCCGTAACGGGAGAGGCGTTTTTGAAAAAGCCGTGTTTCTTGTTCCAGAAGGTCCCCATGAGATCGACTTCGTCAATGAGGCGAGGAAGCGGATGCAGAATTCCCATGAGAATCCTTTCGGTCGGGTGGGCTGTTCGGAGACGGCCCGGGGGCCGTCTCCGAACGGGCGCGCTGTCAGGCCTCGTTGATGACGCCGACGACCATCGGGCGGTCGTGGCTGGAGAGCTCCGCGACCTCGGCCTCGGCCTCGGCGGCGGACAGGACGGCCTCTTCGGTGGTGGCGGCGAGCTTGTCGTTGATGGACATTTGCTTTCTCCTTTTCTTGTTTTTTCGAATTCCGCCGGACGGCGGTTCGGGGAATAGTAGATAAGAGGGCGGGTGGCACGTCAAGAGGAAAGGAAGGAAATAATTCTCTGACGCATTCCCGCCGGGCCGAGGCCGTGCGCGATGGAGTGCTGGCGCGATGATCCGTAGTTCCGGAGTTCCGCTTTGGCGACCCCGAGAGCGAGCACTCGGTGCGGTATGTCCGTCAGGGCGTGGGATATCTCGGCCGTCGAGGTTCCCGCCAGATAGGGCTCGACCAGGACGACGGAGGGCACCGCTTGTCCGTGCAGCGCGGCGCGCAGTCCCCCGGCGTCGAAGGGGCGGATCGTGGCGGCGTAGAGGACCGTGACGTCGAGCTGTTCGGTGGCCCGCAGCACGGAGTCGGCCGTGGGGCCCACCGCGATGACCGTCGCCCGTCTCCCGCGGCGCAGGACCCGGAATCCCGGCCCGGAGCGCAGACCGTACGGCTCGCGGTTCGACTGGTTGGACAGGCGGACGTAGACGAGTCCGTCGCCCGTCGCGGCCTCGCGCAGCTGTTCCTCGGCCTCGTCCGGGTGGCCCGGCACCTGGATGGTCCAGTCCGGGAGCGTCGACAGCAGCGCGACATCACCGGGTGCCTGGTGGGAGCGGCCGCTGCTGGCCATGTCGTAGGAGGCGCCGGCGCTGACCAGGACCGCGCCCACGTCCTGGTGGTTCAGGTCGATCTTGATCTGTTCGAAGGGCCGCTCGACGAGGAAGGGGGCGAAGCTGTGGGCGATCGGCCGCATTCCCGCCAGCGACAGGCCTCCCGCCACGCTCACCAGCAGCTGCTCCCTGATGCCCAGGTTGAGCACGCGTTCGGGGTGGCTCTTTTGGGCGGCGCCGAACAGACCTGCGGTGAGATCGGCGGTCACCAGGGC
Source organism: Streptomyces sp. NPDC058751 (assembly GCF_042746485.1). Lineage (NCBI taxonomy): Bacteria > Bacillati > Actinomycetota > Actinomycetes > Kitasatosporales > Streptomycetaceae > Streptomyces > Streptomyces sp. NPDC058751. Next base: position 47,508 of record NZ_JBHYPZ010000037.1, read on the forward strand.
GAGGTTCTCGTGGGCGTCCAGCAGTTCTGTCGTGACGTCGACGAAACGCTGACGCATGATGCCGGCCAAGGACGCTCCTTCGGATGGCTCGAGGTCTGGGTGTCTCGGGGGTCGGGGGTCAGCGGTCGGCCGCGGCACCCACGTCGGCGACGACCAGGCCGGGCCGGCCCGGGTGCGGGGCCGTGAAAGCCTCTTCCAGGGCGTCGTGGTCGCGGCCGTCGACCCGCCGGGTCGCCCAGCCCTCGCACGCGAAGCGCGACTCCAGACCGCCGGGCCAGCCCTGGGTCGCCGAGTGGTTGTCGACGACCACGACGTTCAGCCGGTCCAGAGCGGCACGGGCGGCGTAGACGACCGCCTCGTGATTGGAGCCCTCGTCGAACTCGCCGTCACCGAGCAGGACCCAGACACGGGAGTCGGTGAGTCCGCGCGCCCGCAGTCCCAGTGCCGTCCCCACCGCGAGGGGCAGGCCGTGTCCCAGGGATCCGCTGGAGATCTCGACGCCCGGGACGAGCGTGCGATCGGGGTGATAGCCGAGCGGTGACCCGAACGCGCCGAACATGTCGAACAGTTCGGGTCCGAAGAACCCCTTGGCGCACAGCACCGCGTAGTAGGCCTGCGGTCCGTGGCCCTTGGACAGGTAGAAGCGGTCCCGGTCCTCGCGCAGGTCCGGGCCGACGGACAGGACCCGGTCGTAGAGCACCCAGAGCGCGTCCACCGTCGAGGTCGCGGCCTCGGAGTGCTTCTCGTCCCCGGTCATTCTCGACATGAGTTCCGAGAGGTCCTCGAACCCGTACGGGCCCGGCTCCGCGGTCCGTCGCCGGGTCAGTTGGTCGCGCATGATCACCCTCTCGAAGGTCAACTGAGCGAGGACTCCCGTTCCGTCAACTGCGTTGGTTCGCTTGCGAGTTGACCGATCTCACGCACTCGGAACGAGCTGCTCGCCGGGCGTACACTCCCGCTCCATGAAGCATCGATCACTAGGACGCAGCGGGCTGAAGGTCAGCGAAATCACGTACGGGAGCTGGATCAGTTATACAGAGGCGTCAGCCGAACGAATCGCCCGAGAAGCGCTCGAACAGGGCATCACGACCTTCGACACCGCCGATGTCTATGGGGGAACTCAAGCGGAAGTCGTGCTTGGTCAAGCGCTGGCAAACACACGCCGGGAATCCGTCGAGATATCGACCAAGGTCTTCTCCCCGGTCGGCCCGGGACCCAACGACCGGGGCCTGTCGCGCAAGCACATCATGGAGGCGGCGCACGGCTCGCTGCGGCGCCTGGGTACCGACTACATCGACCTCTACCAGGCACACCGCTTCGACGAGCGGACCCCTCTCGCCGAGACCCTGCGCGCCTTCGACGACCTGATCCGCCAGGGAAAGGTCCTCTACGTGGGTGTGTCGGAATGGACCGCCGCCCAGATCTCGGAGGCTCTGGAACTGGCCGGCAGCATGGGACTCGACCGGATCGTCTCCAACCAGCCCCAGTACAACCTGCTGTGGCGGGTCATCGAGGAGGAGGTCGTCCCGCTGTGCGAACGCGAAGGGATCGGCCAGCTCGCCTGGTCACCACTGGCCCAGGGCCTGCTGACGGGCAGGTACCTCCCGGGCAAGCCGCCCCCCGCCGGATCGCGCGCCACCGGCGCGGCCGCCTCCCAGTTCGCCTCGGGGGCGCTGAGCGACAACGTGCTGAAGCGTGTCGCCGAGCTCGGCGAGGTCGCCTCGGACCTCGGCCTGACCATGCCCCAGCTGGCCATCGCCTGGGTGCTGCACAACCCGAACGTCTCGTCCGCGATCGTCGGCGCCACCAAGCCCGGACAGATCACGCAGAGCGCCACGGCCTCCGGGATCGAGCTGGACGAGGAGACCGTCGAGCGCATCGACCAGATCCTCGACCCCGTCGTCGAGCGCGACCCGCGCAGGACCCCCTCGCAGCCGACCGACTACGGCAACTGACGAAGGAGCAGAGGATTTTGGGGAGCAAAGCATTTTGAGGTCCACGTCGATCCGTCTGATCGACCCCTCCGACGCACCCGCGCTGGCCGAGTCGCACAGCCGGGACAGGCAGGTGTACGCGCGCTGGCTGCCCGCGAGACCCGAGGAGTTCTACACGCCCGACGGGCAGGCCACCGTCATCACGTCGCTGCTGGAGTCCCACGCCAGGGGGCTCGCCTGGCCCGGTGTCGTGGTCGTCGGCGGAACCGTCATCGGGCAGGTCACCATCAGCTCCATCCTGCGCGGACCGTTCCAGAAGGGATTCCTCGGCTACTGGATCGCCTCCCGCCACCAAGGACTCGGGCACACGAGTCGTGCCGTGGGCATGGCGTTGCGGATCGCCGAGGACGAACTGGCCCTGCACCGCCTGGAGGCGCACACCCAGCTCGAGAACCTCGCCTCCCAGGCCGTCCTCCGCAAACACGGCTTCCGTTCCTGGGGCGTCGCCCACGAGCATTTCTACGCGGACGGCGCCTGGCGCGACGAGCTGTTCTGGGAGCGGAAGCTGGGCGAAGGGCCGGCGGCCCCGGGGGCGCCGGCACGCTGACGGCACCACGGGCCACGACGGCCGGAGGCCGCACGACGCACATGTCCGGGCGCGGGTCTCGCCGGGGGCGCCCTCGCCCCCGGCGAGGGCGCCGAGGCGCGTCAGGCCCCCCTTCACCGGTCCGCAGGGGATGCGTCAGGTCAGTCCGGCCGCGGTCAGGGCGAGGTGCCCGGCCAGTACCTCGGCCGCGGTGTCGGCGTCGCGGGCGAGCGCCGCCTCCTCCAGCCGGCGGTGCTCGCCCGCGTGGTCCCGGTCGGGGTGGCGGCCGGCCGCCCAGCGGCGGGCCAGTTCGCTCGCGGTCCACGTCCGGTCGAAGGTCTCCAGCAGGACGCGGTTGCCGCAGCCCTCCAGCAGGGTGCGGTGGAAGACCCGGTGGGCCTCGGACCACGCGGCGCTGTAGTGCTCGCCCTCGCCCGGCACGTACGCCGGAGTGCGGGCCAGGCGGTGGTGGGCGGCCCGCACGCGGGCCTCCCAGTCGACGTCGCCGCGTTCGACGGCCATGCGCAGCACGACCGGTTCCATGGTGCGGCGGGCCTCCGCGATCTCCTGCCAGCGGTGGTCGGAGACGGCCGGGACGGCGAAGCCGCGGTTGGGCAGCCGGTCGGCGAGGCCCTCGCCGACCAGCCGCACGAGCGCCTCGCGCACGACGGCCAGGCTCACGCCCTGCTCCTTGGCGAGGTCCTGCGGTTTGAGGGCGTCACCGGGGGCGTGGCGCCCGCCCATGATCGCGTCCCGCAGGTGTGTGTGGACCTGCTCGGAGAGCATCTGCTTCGCCGGCAAGGTCGGGTGGGGGGCCGTCTGAGTCACAGCCGCCAGCATAGACGATCCCGAAGATAATCGATTATTGTTGCTATAGTCGATTCATCGGCCGGCAGGGGGCGGCGGTGCCGCCGCGCGCCCTTTCGCCTGCCGCGCCACCGTCATCCCGCAGCACGGCTTGAGAGGAACCACGCGATGAGCGCCAACGACCCCTTCGCCCGCCTCCCCGAGGCGGCCTCCTTCACCGTCACCAGCACCGCCGTCACCGACGGCGGCACCTGGCCGCCCGAGCAGTTCTCCGGCATGTTCGGCGTCCCCGGCGGGAAGGATCTCTCCCCGCAGCTGTCCTGGAGCGGCGCCCCGGAGGGCACCAGGAGCTACGCGGTCACCGTCTACGACCCCGACGCGCCCACCGGGTCCGGGTTCTGGCACTGGGCGGTCGCCGACATCCCCGCCACCGTCACCGAGCTGCCCGAGGGCGCCGGCGACGACACCGGCTCGGGCCTGCCCGCGGGCGCCTTCCAGCTGCCCAACGACGCCCGCGCCGCCCGCTTCGTCGGCGCCGCGCCGCCGGCCGGGCACGGCCCGCACCGCTACTTCGTCGTGGTGCACGCCCTCGGCGTCGAGTCCGTCGGCGTCGCGGCCGACGCCACCCCGGCCGCCCTCGGCTTCACCATGTCCGGCCACGTCCTCGGCCGCGCGGTCCTGACCGCCACCGCCGAGACCCCCGCCTGACGAACCGCATGTCCCGGCTCATCGACACCACGAAGACGTATCTGCGCACCATCCTGGAGCTGGAGGACGAGGGCTCGGTCCCCCTGCGCGCCCGCATCGCCGAGCGCCTGGGCCAGAGCGGCCCCACCGTCAGCCAGACCGTCGCCCGCATGGAGCGCATCGGCCTGCTGCGCGTCGCCGGCGACCGGCGCCTGGAGCTGACGCAGACGGGCCGGCGGGACGCCACCCGCGTGATGCGCAAGCACCGGCTCGCCGAGTGCCTGCTCGCCGACGTGATCGGTCTGGCGTGGGAGCAGGTCCACGCCGAGGCCTGCCGCTGGGAGCACGTGATGAGCGAGGCCGTCGAACGCCGCGTCCTGGAGCTGCTGCGGCACCCGACCCACTCGCCCTACGGCAACCCGATCCCGGGCCTGGAGGAGCTCGGCCGGACGGGCGCCGCGGACCCCTTCCCCGACGAGAACGCGGTCGGCCTCGGCGACCTGGAGCCCGGGCCGGACGGCGCCGGCGTGGTCGTACGGCGCATCGCGGAGCCGGTCCAGACCGACTCCCGGCTGATGTACGCGCTGCGGCACGCCGGGGTGCGGCCCGGCGCGGTCGTGACCGTGGCGTCGTCGCCCCGCGGTGTGACGGTCGAAAACGGCGGGCAGGCCGCCGAACTGCCCGCGCGAAGCGCCGCGCACGTCTTCGTGACCAGGCTCTGAGTCCGGCCGGGCGGGCCGGGGGCGCCGCGAGGGACGACCGGCATGTCAACTCGCGGTTGACACCAAAGGGGTGACAACCTACGGTTGACACATGACGCAGACGACTCCGCCGGTCAGGCTCGACGAGCTGATCACGGCGATCACCGAGAACCACACCGGCGCCCTCGACCGGCTGACCGGCGCGGTCCTGCTGGCCGACCACATCGGCGAGGTCGCCGACCATCTCATCGGCCACTTCGTCGACCAGGCCCGCCGTTCCGGCGCCTCCTGGACCGACATCGGCCGCAGCATGGGCGTCACCCGGCAGGCGGCCCAGAAGCGGTTCGTCGGCAAGCCCGACGCCCAGCCCTCGAACGTCTTCGAGAAGTTCTCCCTGCCCGCCCGCAGCGCCGTCATCGCCTCCATGAACGAGGCCAAGCAGGCCGGCAACGCCGAGATCGTCCCCGCGCACCTCCTCCTCGGCCTGCTCGGCGCCGGGGGCACCGCGGTCGACGCCCTGCGCGCCCAGGACGCCGACCCCGGCCGGGCCCGGGACGCGGCACTCGCCGCCCTGCCGGCGCGCAGCGACGCCGATCCGCTGCTGATCCCGTACGACGCCCGGGCGAAGAAGGCACTCGAACTGGCGTGGCGGGCGGCCCTGCGGCTCGGCAGGGACGGCGTCGGCAGCGGCCACGTCCTGCTGGGGCTGCTGGAGGAGGAGGACGGCGCCGGGCTGCTGTCCTCGCTGGGTGTCGACGCGGCGGCGGCCGAGGGCTTCGTCGCGGACGCCGCCGACGAGCCGCCCGCCGCTCCGTAGCGGGACCGCCCGCCGTCACTGGGGCTGGTTGCCGTGCTTGCGGGAGGGCTGGGCCACGTACTTGGTGCGCAGCACGGCGAGTGCGTCGATCAGCCTGACGCGGGTCTCGGCGGGGTCGATGACGTCGTCCACCAGGCCGCGTTCGGCGGCGTAGTAGGGGTGCATGAGCTGTTCGCGGTACTCCTTGATGCGCTGTCTGCGGGCGGACTCCGGATCGTCCGCGGCGGCGATCTCGCGCCGGAAGACGACGCCCGCGGCGCCCTCCGCGCCCATCACCGCGATCTCGTTGCCGGGCCAGGCCAGCGACACGTCGGAGCCGATGGAGCGGGAGTCCATGACGATGTAGGCGCCGCCGTAGGCCTTGCGCAGGATGAGCTGGACACGGGGGACGGTCGCGTTGCAGTAGGCGTAGAGGAGTTTCGCGCCGTGCCGGATGATGCCGTCGTGCTCCTGGCCGACGCCGGGCAGGAAGCCGGGCACGTCGACCAGGGTCACGAGCGGGATGTTGAAGGAGTCGCACATCTGCACGAAGCGGGCCGCCTTCTCGCTGCCCTTGATGTCGAGGACTCCGGCCAGGGCCGCGGGCTGGTTGGCGACGATGCCGACCACATGGCCGTCCAGCCGGGCCAGGGCGCACACCACGTTGGGCGCCCAGGCCTCGTGCACCTCGAAGAAGTCGCCGGCGTCCACGAACTCCTCGATGACCTCGCGCACGTCGTAGGCGCGTTTCTCGTCGGAGGGCACCAGGTCGAGCAGGGCCGGGGTGAGCCGGTCGGGCCGGTCGGCGGCGGGCTCGCAGGGCGGCTGCTCACGGTTGTTGGCGGGGAGCAGGGACAGCAGGTAGCGGACCTCGGCGAGGCAGCTCTCCTCGTCGTCGTAGGCGAAGTGGGCGACTCCGGAGAGGGTGGTGTGGGCGTCGGCGCCGCCGAGTTCGTCGTGGCTGATCCGTTCCCCGGTGACGGCCTGCACGACGTCGGGGCCGGTGATGAACATCTGCGAGGTGCCGCGCACCATGAACACGAAGTCGGTCAGTGCCGGGGAGTAGGCGGCCCCGCCCGCGCACGGGCCCATCACCACGCTGATCTGCGGGATGACCCCGGAGTTGCGGACGTTGCGCTGGAAGATGCCGCCGTAGCCGGCGAGCGCGGTCACCCCTTCCTGGATGCGCGCGCCCGCGCCGTCGCACAGGCCCACGATGGGGGCCCCGGCGGTTGCGGCCATGTCCATGATCTTGTGGATCTTCTCGGCGTGCGCCTCGCCGAGGGAGCCCCCGAAGATGCGGAAGTCGTGGGCGTAGGCGAAGACGACCTGTCCGAAGACGCGGCCCCAGGCGGTGACGACGCCGTCGGTGTAGGGGCGCTTGTCCTCCAGGCCGAAGCCGCTCGCCCGGTGTCTGCGCAGTCCTTCGACCTCGGTGAACCGGCCGTCGTCGAAGAGGAGTGCGAGCCGTTCGCGGGCGGTGAGCTTGCCCTTGGCGTGCTGCGCCCGGGTGGCCCTGTCGCTGGGGCCCCGGCGCATGTCGGCGCGTACGGCCGCGAGTTCGGCGGCCGTGCCGCGCCGATGGCCCACTGGTGTCTCGTCCAGGGCGGTCACGGGCTCCCCTTCCGGCCGTCGACGAACCACCGGTCAGCCTCCGCCAGGCCGCTCGAAGACGGTTGGAGCGGCGGACGAAGCCTGCCGCACGGGCTCTGCGCCGCGCTGCCCGCGGAGGCCGGCGGGGTGTTCCGGGACAGCAGGTCGCTGGTGTCGGCGAGGGGGCGGCGGGAGGGGTCCTGCGGCGTTTCGGGGCGGCCGACGGACAGCAGGCCCAGCAGGCTTTCGCCCGGGGCGAGTTCGGGCAGCAGCGGGGAGGGGGCGGGAAGTTCCCCGTGGTCGGCGGAGTGCCAGGAGCTGGCGTAGCCGCGGGCGTGCAGCAGCAGTTCGAGGGCGTGCAGGGCCGCGTAGGCGCGCTGGGTGCGCTCCCCGTCCGACAGGTGCGGTGTGCGGTCGGGTGCCAGCACCAGTCCTGCCCTGAGCGGGGCGGCGGGCGCCGCGCCGTCGTCCTGGAGGACCCAGTACCAGGGGTGGGGGGCTTCTCCGGATGCCGCGGCCGCGCCCTTGAGCAGGTACCGCAGTTCCTGCTCGCCGGGCGCGGGGCCGGACAGGCGTGCCGGTGCGCGGCGGGTGAGCAGGGCTGTCATGACGTCCACGGGACGACCTCCGGGATGGGCGTGGGGCGTTCGGCGGCGGTGTGCGCCACCGGTTCCGCCCGGTTCCGGGCGTCCCTGGTGGGGCGCGGCGGTACGGCGGGGTTGCGCTGCGGCCGGCAGCCGGACCAGCCGCCGGCGGTGGGGTCCCGGTACGTGGTCGTGCCGCCGCCGGCCGTACGTCGGGGAGATGGCCGTCACCGGCCGGCCGGCTCCGTCGGTGGGGCCGCGGGGGCGGCCGTGGGAGCTGAGACAACCAGGGCCGCCTAGGGCAGGGCTCGAGCGGTCCCGGAAGCCCCTCTGGAGCCGGTGGCCGCGGCGGGGCGGCGGGTTCGTCGCCGGGCCCCCTGGTCCGCCGGGCTCCTGGAGGTGCGGACATCGCCGGGGCACGCGGGCGTGCCGTCCGCTCGAACGTCGTTCCACGGCCGCTCTAGTGGGTGCGGACACCGTGGAGGTCGCGCAGCCGTATGCGCGATCTGGACCGTCCCGGCAGCCGGAAGGAAGTTCCCACCCATGGCTCAGCGTCCGTGGAACGCGAGGTTCGAGACCATTCTCCGGCAGGGTCTGCCCGGTCTGGGCAAGGACAGGTCGCCCGCCGTCGACATGCCGTTGGAGGCGTACGGGCTGGACTCCATGGCCCTCATCGGCATCGTCGTCGCTCTGGAGTCCGCCTACTGCGTCAGTCTCGCCGGGCAGGTCACCGTTCCGGTGCGCACCCTGACCGCGGGCCATCTGTGGGGCATCGTCTCGGCCGCCCTGCAGCCGGCCTGGGACACCGACCGGCACTCCCCCGCGGGCGGCGCGGCGCGCGGCCAGGCCCCGTGGATCATGGCCTGACGGCCCCGGCGCGCAAGGCACACGGCCGGGTGGCGGTGTGTCCGCCACCCGGCCTTCGCCTTCAGGTGTGTTCCGGCAGGTGATCGTGCCGGGGATCAGGTGGTCTTGGTCCGGTCCCAGGTCCAGGAGCCGGTGCCCGAGTCCCATACCTTGACGGGGCTGTTGATGTCGGTGCCGGTGGAGGTGAAGGTCCACAGGGCCGTGTGGCCGCGGCCGTCGGAGGTGTTGGCGTACTTGTACAGCGCGCCGACATCGGACTTGCCGTCGCCGTTGAAGTCACCGGACACGAGCTTGCTGAAGTCCGCGGTCCAGGAACCGGTGCCCGAGTCCCACAGCTTGACGGGGCTCCTGAAGTCGCCGCCCGTCGAGGTGAAGGTCCACAGCGCCGAATGACCGCGGCCGTCGGAGGTGTTGGCGTACTTGTACAGGACGCCGACGTCCCACTTGCCGTCAC
>NZ_JBHYPZ010000037.1:56615-100612 GCF_042746485.1 Streptomyces sp. NPDC058751
TTGACGGGGTCGTTGAAGCCGCTGCCCGTCGAGGTGAAGCTCCACAGCGCCGAATGACCGCGCCCGTCGGAGGTGTTGGCGTACTTGTACAGGACGGCCACGTCGGACTTGCCGTCGCCGTTGAAGTCGCCGGAGACGGTCTTGCTGAGGCTCCAGTTCCAGGACCCGGTGCCCGAGTCCCATTTCTTCACCGGGTTGTTGAAGCCGCTGCCGTTCGAGGTCTGCAGCCACAGGGCGGAGTGGTTGGTGCCGTCGGAGTTGGCCCCGTAGTCGTAGAGGTAGGCGGCGTCGGACTTGCCGTCACCGCTGAAGTCGCCGGGCTTGTCCGCCTTGCGGCCAAGTGCCTGGCCGATGTCGATGCGGGGGGTGGTGGCGCCGGTGTAGGTGACGGGCTTTCCCGTGTCCTCCAGCAGTTCTTCGAGAGCGGTGACGCTCTTGGCGGGGAACGCCTGGCGGAGGAGGGCGAGGGCGCCGGCCACGTGCGGGGCGGCCATGGAGGTGCCGCCCTTGGAGGCGTATCCGCCGCCGGGCACGGAGGAGACGATGCTGGTGCCGGGGGCGAAGAGGTCGAGCAGCGGGCCGCGGTTGGTGAAGGAGGACAGTTCGTCGTCGTCGGTCGTGGCGCCGACCGCGAGGGCGGAGGGGACGCAGGCGGGCGCGCTGACCGCGTCGGTGTATCCGTTGTTCCCGGCCGCGACGACGGTGGCGACACCGGAGTCGAGCAGCTGGTCGATCACCGCCTTGCGGGGGTCGCTCTCGCAGGCACCGGCGTAACGGCCGCCGCCGAGGCTGAGGTTGGCCGCGACGAGCGGGGTCCCGGACTGCTTGAGTTCCCAGACCTTCTCGAGCCCCGCGAGCTGGGCGCTGGTGAAGCTCCCTACGCAGGGTGCGGCGCCGACGCCGCAGAAGTCCTCCGAGCTGAACTTGCTGAAGATCTGGACGGCGACGATGCCGGCGCCGGGTGCGACGCCGCGGGCGGGGGCTCCGGTGATGTCCTTGCCGTTGCCGGCGGCGATGCCGGCCACGTGGGTTCCGTGGTCGCATTCGGCGATGGTCGCGCACGGCCCGGCCTCGGAGTCGGCCGCGCCGGTGCCCTCCTGCTCCTCGGCGCCGTTGGGGCACAGGCTGGTGGCGGAGGAGTCGGCGTCGGCCGGCGAGAAGCACGCCTCGGCGACGATCCGTCCCTTCAGGAACGGGTGGCTGGTGGCGACTCCCGTGTCCAGCACGGCGATCGCGGTGCCCGCACCGGTCTTGTCCGCCGCGGCGGGCGCGGTTCCGCCGATGAGGGGGACGCTCTGGTCCAGTGACGGCCGCGCCGGGACGTCCTCGGTGACGCTGACCACGTTGCTCTGGGCGGCCAGTTCCTCCAGGCCGGCCTGGTCCACCTTGACCGTGACCAGCGGCAGGGTCTGGAAGGTCTGCACCGTCTTGCCCGTGCCGGCCGCGGCGGACAGGTCCGCGCGCTGCTTGGTGAGGACGTTGACGCGGACCTTCTTGCCGTTCGCGGTCTTGTCGTAGAGCGGCGGGTCGATGGGGTCGGTCGTGTCTTCGGCTGCTGTCGAAGGGCTCGGCGGCGCGGATGCCTGGGCCGGTATCGCAGCGGCGAGGGAGAGGGCCGTCATCGCGGTGACGACCGTCATCCAGCTCGTTCTCTTCATGGCGCCTCGGTGAACAGGGGGCTTGTCCCGGCCCGGCCGTGGGAGGCAGGCGTGACTCAGCCCGGAGCGACGTGTGGAGGACAGCGGTGTGGTGCCGGGAAGTGGCGCACGGGTGTGCCGGGGGGGAGCCGGGCGGCGGGAGGTCCGCGCCGCCCGGCTCCGTCGTGCCCGGCCGGCATGCTGCCCGTGCGTGGTGTCGTGCTACGCGCCGTCGGGCGGCGCGGCGGCCCCGGTCAGGTGGCGTTGGCACCGTTCCTCGGGTTGCCCGCCAGGCCCACGGCCTTGTAGTAGGCGTACGCGAGGCCGTAGCACTTCGGCCTCTTCGTGATGCGGTAGGCGTTGCAGCTGTACTTCTTCATCGTCGTGTAGAAGGTGTTCTCGACGTCCGACTTCCTGCTGCGGTCGAGGTAGTACTTGTAGCCCTTGTACGTGTTGCCGATCAGGCCGTAGCCGTAGTCGTGCATGTCGCACGCGGGCCGGAAGTTGTAGCCGAGCGGCCAGCTGATGTTGGGTCCGGGGGTGCTGCAGCCGTCGTAGTTGATGCCCACGACGGCGTGTCCGGTCGGCGTCCGCTTCCAGTACGGCTTGTGCCAGCCGTAGTGCGCGGCCCACGCGGCGCAGCCGCTCTTGAGGTACCACATCCAGTCCACCGAGCGGGTGCAGTGACGGGGGTAGGCCTGCGAGTCGATGACCTCTCCGTCGGAGAAGTCCGTCGCCGGCGGGGCGGTGGCGGCCTCGTCGACGATGCCGGACGCACCCTCGAGGGGCGCCTCCGAGCTCGGGCGCGCGGGGCCGACCGGCTCGACGTCCGGGGCGGCCGAGCTGCCCGGGAAGCTCAGGTCCCAGTCGCCGTTGGTCTGCGAGGTGACGTCGGAGACACGTCCGACGGAGTCGTAGGCGTACGAGGAGACCGGCTCGGTGCCCTCGGACGGGTCGGCCACCGAACGCAGCAGGCCCGAGGCGTCGTAGGAGTAGCGCGCGAGCGTCTGTGTCGTCGCGCCGGTGGTGACGCTGATCTCCTTGGCGCGTCCGGTGAACTCGCCGAGGGTCGTGCCGGCGGCCGTCGTGGCGGTCGAGTAGGTGACCTTCAGCGACTGCGCCGGGGTGTCCCCGGCGGCGGCCTCGGTGACGGTGGAGACCCGGCCCTTGGTGTCGTAGCCGACGGTGGAGAGAGCGCCGTCGGCCACGGTGCCCACCCCGGTGACGCGCCAGGCGTCGGTACCCGGGGCGGCCTGCTTCCAGGTGTAGGTGGGGGCCAGCTTGTCGAGGTTGACGGGAGCGTCGGCATCGGTGTCGGCGGACTGGTCCGCGTCCGCGGCCGACCCGGCCACGCTGACGACCTCGGCGATGGTGGACACCAGGGTGCCTGACGTCTCGTCGAACCTGGTGGTCTCGGTGAGCTTGTCGCCCTCGGTGGTCGCGTACTTCTTGACGCCGCCGCCGCTCGGGTAGTCGACGCTGCTCTTGAGGGCGTAGGTGACCGGGGTGTTCGTGGTGAGGTCGGTGACGACGACGGAGTCGGTCTTGCGCTCCAGCTGGCGGTCGAGCTGGCCCCCCACGAACTCGGCTTCCCAGCCCGGACCGAAGACGCCCATGTCGGCGCGGGACGCGGGTGCGGACTCCGGCGTGGCGACACCTCCCGCCTGCGCGCTGACGGTGTGGCTGCGGCTCATGAGGCCTTCCGACACGTCCGTCTCGGAGATCTGGAAGGACTGGTCCGCGCTCAGGTACAGACCGGGACCGATCTGCTGGATGTCACCGTCCGCCAGCGGCGGATCGGCGACCGTGGCCGCCGCGGCGGACGAGGCGCCCGAAGGCGCCGCCCCCGCCGCCCCCGCCGCCCCCGCCGCCCCCGCCGCCCCCGCCGCCCCCTGCGGGAGCATCAGGGATAACGACAGTGCGGCAAACACGGGCAGCGCAATTCTGCGCACGAGTTCCCCCCTCGTGTTGGAAATGTGAATGATCCTTCAAGGAACGGTGCGGACAGTAGATCAGTTTCGATCGCTTCCACAACCCCCTTGGAAACAAAGGGAGTTCACCCATTTTTGGGCTCAGGCCAAACCTGGCCGACTACTCATCCGGCATGAGTACGCGTACTCATGCGGGGTGCGAAGCGCAGGTCGGAGACTGCGCGCATGACACGTCATCCCGCCCCCGCCTCGGCCCGCACCGGACGCGTCCTCGTGACCGCCGCCCTCGCCGCCCTGGCCCTTTGCGGCTGCGGCGGCAGCGAGCCGGGCGGTGACCGGGCGCAGGGCGGATCGGCCGGGAACGCCGGCTCCCGGGCGGGTGCCGCGTCCCCGGCCGAGCGGGCGGCGTTCGCGGCGATGCTCGCAAAGGTCGCGCGGCCGTGCTCCCCGGCAGGCGGGAACGCCCCGGGAGCGGGCGGCGGGAGCGCGCCCGAACCGAGGAAGGAGAAGCCGACCGGTCCGACCGGTCCGAGCGGCGAGCAGAGCCTCCCACCTGGGGAGAGTCCCCCGAGCGGCCCGATCGAGCCCGGTGCCCTCCCGGCAGGGCCCGAGGACCGGCTGAACGACCGCGACCGGTGCGCGAGCGTCCAGCACGAGCAGCGCATCATCGAGGCGCTGCAGAGGGTCTCCGCGCCCACCCCCGCCATGGTCCGCGAAACCCTCAACGGACTCGGCTACATCGACGAACGCATCCACGGCCTGGAGCAGGACGGCGGATCCACGCGTTTCCACCTCGACCTGCGCGAGAAGGGCGGCCGGCTCTGCGAGGCGGGCCTGGCCGCGGGCGAGCGGACGGACGTGACCGTGTGCGCGGCCCGCGCGACCGGGGCGTTCACCGTCACCGGCTCCGGTTCGTCGGGGTGAGACCGGCTGCGGGCATCGAAAAAGACCCTGCCCCGAATTCTTCGGGGCAGGGTCTTCGCAGAGCGCCGGGCAGGCCTTGCACCTGCATTTCCCCGCAGGAAGCGGGGCGTCTTTCCTTGGACCACCAACGCATCACCGGCCGGCGTGACTTCCGCCGTTCAGCTCAAGATCAATACTATCAGTACGGCGCGCCGGGCTCCAGACCTGCAAAAAAGACGAGGGTGAGCGCCGCGGGAAAGGCGGTGCTCACCCTCGGGGCGGGGCGGCGCGGGGTGGTCTCGTGGCGGGACGGGGTGCCGGGCGGCCGGGTCGTCAGTTCGCGCCCCGGGCGGCGTCGCGGATGGCCTCGGCCACGGCCGCGTGGTCCTTCTTCAGGATGGCGTCGTGGTTGCTGGGGACCTTCGCGCTGATCTCGATGTTCGGGTTGCGGACGGTCACCGCGTCGAGGGCGGCGCGGATCCGTTCCTGTTCGTCGCCCTTGCTCCCCAGGGACGCGCCGGAGGCGACGACGTAGCGCACCGGGACGGTGATGGCGTCCAGGACGGGGGCCAGTTCGCGTTCGCGGGCGAGCCTGCCGAGTTCGATGTTGGTGGCGGCCATCTGCTCGGCGTTCATCCGCGGGGCCAGGCCCGTCGGGCGCAGCAGCGGCAGGAACCAGCCCATCCTGCGGAACAGTTTCCGGATCCGGGCTTCCATGGCCTCGTCCAGCCAGTCGTAGGGCTGTGCGCCCTCGACCAGGACCGCGCCCAGGGCGCGTGAGGGGTTGCGGTGGGCCCAGTGGGCCCCGACGAAGGCGCCGTAGGACCAGCCGGCCACCACGGCGCGGTCCACTCCCCGGGCGGCGAGGACGGCGTCGACGTCACGGACGGCCGCCTCGAAGGAGTAGTCCGCCGAGCGCCTGGATTTGCCGCGGGCGCGTTCGTCGTAGGTGATGTGGCGCCATCCGGGCCCGAGGTCGGCGATGACCCGGCGCCAGTAGCCCTGGGTGGCGAACTGGCCGTTGAGGTAGAGGACGGGGGTGCCGGGGCCGCCGGTGTCGGTGACGGCGAGGGCGGTGTCGTCGACGGGGACCATGCCGGTCCAGGGTGCCCCGTTCGCGGGGGTGTTGTTCTTGTTCTTCTTCATGGGTCTCTTCTCTCTTCTGCCGGGTGCGCCGGGGGGCGGGTCAGAGGCTGCGGGCGGTGATGTCGCCGCGGGAGGTGGTGGCCCGGATGTCGAGTGCGGGGGTGCCGTCGTTCTTGAGGGTGTCGGCGATGCGGCCGTCGGCGGTGCCGGCGTCCAGCCGGGCCGAGACGCCGGGGGCGGCGGTGACGGTGATGTCGCCGAGCTGGGTGTCGAGCACGAGCGTGCCGCGCACGGCCTCGGCGACGCGGATGGCGCCGCGTGCGGTGCTGATCCGTGCGGGGCCCTCCAGCCGGCCGACCTCGACGTCGCCGTCGCTCGCGGTCAGGCGCAGGCTCGCGGCCTCGTCGATCCGGATGTGGCGCCAGGCGCCGTCGAAGGCGATGTCGCCGAGGCGTCCCTCGCAGCGCAGTTCGGCACCGTCGGTCCTGGCCTCGACGTGGGAGCCGGCGGGGAGCTGGACGGTGACCTCCAGGGATCCGGTGGCGCCGAGGAGTCCGTCGCCGCCGGCCGGGGCGGTGATCCGCAGGACGCCGTCGGCGCAGGTGACGGTGGTCCGCGTGGCGGCCTTGGTGTCGCGGCTCCTGGCGGGGTCGGCGGGCAGGATCTCGACGACCGTGTCGGTGCGGTCCGCGGCGACGAACCGGATGCGTCCGGCGGGGACGTCCAGGACGGCGGAGACCGGGGCGGGGGTGTCGAAGGTGCGCATCGTGCTCTCCCTTGCTCACGGGTCGTTTCTGACATTGGAAACGCTACGTTGCTTTCCGTCGCCGGGCAACATGCCCGTTGCATAGAATCTATATCTACGCAGGTGAACAGCTTAAAAATGTTGCAACGAGTTGGAAGGTAACGCAACATCGACCGACGCGATCATTGCAATGGGTGAGAGGTGAACGCTATGGTGAGGGGGTTCAGGGACCACCGCGAGGGATCACCGAGGAGACCGCGATGCCGGGAGGCAGACTCACCCAGCAGGAACGCCAGCAGATCGCGCTGGGGCTGGCCGACAGCCTCCCCTACGCCGAGATCGCCCGGGGGCTCGGCCGTCCCACCTCGACGGTCACGCGTGAGGTGATGCGCAACGGCGGTCCCACCGCCTACCGCGCCAACCTGGCCCACCGTGCCACCGAACGCCGTGCCCACCGGCGCAGGACCGCCCCCTCCCGCGGGCCGGAGGCGGCCCCCCTGGCGCACGGGCGCGACGCCGAGGCCGTGGCCGAGTACGAGGAGACGTTCACCACCGTCCTCATGGGCTCGGGCATGCCCAAGATCCCGGCCCGGGTGCTGACCTGCCTGTTCACCTCCGACGCGGGCAGCCTCACCGCGTCCGAGCTCGCCCAGCGCCTCCAGGTCAGCCCGGCGTCCATCTCCAAGGCCATCACGTTCCTGGAGAGCCAGAGCCTCGTGCGCCGGGAACGCGACGAGGGCCGCCGCGACCGCTACGTCGTCGACAACGAGCTCTTCTACCAGGCGACGATCGCCAGCGCCCGGGCCAACGACGAGGTCGTCAGGACCGCGCGCCAGGGCGTGGCCGTCCTCGGCCGTGACACCCCCGCCGCCGTCCGCCTGGAGAACGTCGCCCGCTTCCTCGACTTCATCAGCGAGAGCATCACCCGCGCCGCCGAACAGGCCCGCGAGGTCCTGCACTCCGGGCTCGGGACGGACTCCCGGGAGACCGCGCCGAAGGACGCCGGCCACGACGGCTGAGGCCCTGTCGCCCCGGGGTGGCCGCGCCTACGCTGACGCCGTGACGCTGGTGTGGGTGACGGGCAATTCAGGGGCCGGCAAGTCCACGGTCTGCGAGGCGCTGCGGGCGCGCGGCCATGTCGCGTTCGACGCCGACGAGGACGGCTTCTGCCACTGGATCGACCGGGTGCGGGGCGAGGCCGTGACGGATCCTCCGTACCCGGTTCCCGGGGGCTGGCTCCACCGGTACGGGTGGGTGATCGTCCGCGAGCGCGTCGAGGCCCTCGCCGAACAGGCCCGTTCCCGCGTCGTGTTCCTGTGCGGGTCGGCGGAGAACGAGGCGGACGTCCTCGGCCTGTTCGACCTCCTCGTGTGCCTGGTGATCGACGAGGCCACCCTGCGCCACCGGCTCGCGACCCGCACCACGAACGCCTTCGGCCGGCACCCCGAGGAGCTCGCGGCGGCCCTGGAGTGGAACCCCCGGACCCGATCGCTCTACGAGGGCCTCGGCGCGACGGTCGTCGACGCGTGCGAGCCGGTGGCCGAGGTCGCGGACCGCGTCGTCGACGCGGCCCGGGGGCTCGCGGGGCCCGCCCGGTAGCCCCTCCCCCTCCCCCGCCCGCCGCCGGGGCCGGGGTCAGGAACGGGCGCGGCTGACGTGGATGTTGCCGTGGCGGGTGCGGGCGCGGATGGTGACGGTGTCCTCGCTCTTCTCCGGGCTCTCGGAGGCGGTGAGGGTGTTGCGCACCTGGCCGGAGCCCGCGCTGATGTCGAGCCAGGCGGCCGTGCCCTCGCGGACGCCGATCTCGATGGCGCCGTAGGCGGTCTCCAGCTGGACGGTGCCGCGGGCCACCTCGTCCACGCGGATGGTGCCGTGGGCGGTGGTGGCGGTGACCGAGTCGGCGGCGCGCCGGATCTCGATGTCGCCGTTGGCGTTGTTCACCCGCAGTTCGCCGGTCACGCCGTCGACGGTCGTGCCGCCGTGGGAGTTCTTCAGGACGGCGGGGCCGTCGATGAGGCCGACGCGCAGGCTGCCGGTGCTGGTGGTGATCTCGGCCTTGCCCTCGACCCGCTCGACGGTGATCGAGCCGTGCGAGGCGGTCAGCTGCATCGGGCCGGTCGTATCGAAGCGGGTGTCGCCGGAGGAGGTCTTCACGCGGACCTCGCCGAGCCGGCCCTCGCCGATCACCTGGGTCCAGGCCCCGGTGACGTCGATGCGTGAGCCGGCGGGCAGTTCGACCGTCACGTCGACGGTGCCGCTGCGGCCGAAGAGGTTGGAGCGGGGCGTGCGGACGGTCAGGGCGCCGCCGGCGTATCTGACCTCGGTCTGCTCGGCGGTCCGCGTGTCCAGGCTCTTGTCCGGGTCGCGGGGGCGTACCTCGACGGCGGTGTCGGTGCGCTCGGCGGCGGTGAACTGGATGGAGCCGGCATCCACGCGCGCCGTGACCTCGATCGCTTCGGGGGTGTCGAAAGTAGGCATGGCTGCCCCGTCCTCCGGGTGTTCAGGGTGTCCCGCTGGTGGGACGTGGTGTGAGCGAAGCGGTGCGGGTGCGGGTGCGGGTGCGGGTGCGGGTGCGGTCAGCGCACCCAGCCGGTGAAGCTCTGGCCGACGGCCTGGGCGCGTTCGGGGGCGCGGGGCCGGGTGCCGCCGTCGACGGCGGCCGACACGGCGCGTACCAGCCATGCGTTGACCGACAGGCCCTCGCGGCTCGCCGCCTCCTCGGCGCGTGCCTTGAGGTGGGCGGGCAGCCGCAGGTTGACGCGGGCGGTGCCGCCCTCGTCGCCGTCGGCCGGGGCCGGGGCCCTGAGGGGCTCGGCGGGTTCGGCCGGTTCGGTGGCGGTGCCCTCGTCGGCGGGGGGCAGGGTGACCACGAAGGCGGGGTCCAGGCCGCGCAGCCTTACGTCGACCGAGCCGGGCGCGAGCTCACGGGTGATCTCGTCCATCGCGGCGGACAGGACGTTGAGCATGACCAGCCGGGTCGCCGACTCCAGCGGGGCGGTCAGCCGCTCGGCCAGCTCGCCGGCTTCCTTGCCGCCCGCCTCGGCGGCCACCGCGAGTTCCCGGCGGAGAGTGTCGACATACGGCGCAAGATCCATGGCGCCATAATCGCACCATATTGGCGCCACATGCAAGCTTCGGGCGCGGCCCCGGGAGGAGGGCTCCCCCGGCGGGCCGTTCAGCTGTGGAAACACCGAGGGGCCATCCGGGGCGTCGTGGCGCCATGCGCGGTCTTGTGCCGTGCGGCCGGCGGCCGCGGGTGCCGTGGGGCGGGCGGGGGTCGGGGGCGCTGCCCCGGCCGGGGGTGGCCGGGTCAGTCGACGGGTTCGACGCCCGCCCGCAGCAGGCCGTAGGTGTAGGCGTCCTCCAGCGCCTGCCAGGAGGCGGCGATGACGTTCTCGGCGACGCCCACCGTGGACCACTCGTAGCGGCCGTCCGTCATGGAGATCAGGACCCGGGTCGTGGACTCGGTGCCGTGCCGGGCCTCCAGGATGCGGCCCTTGTAGTCGACCACTCCCAGGCGGGCGAGCTGCGGGTAGATCTGCTCCAGGCCCACGCGCAGGGCGCGGTCCAGGGCGTTGACCGGGCCGTTTCCCTCGGCGGCGGCGACGATGCGCTCGCCCTTGGCCCACAGTTTCACCGTGACCTCGTTGGCGTGGCTGCCGTCGGGGCGGTCCTCCAGGATGGCCCGCCAGGACTCGACGCGGAAGTAGCGCAGCGGTCTGCCCTCGGCCTCGGCGCGCAGCAGGAGTTCGAAGGAGGCGTCGGCGGCTTCGTAGGTGTAGCCCTTCAGTTCGCGTTCCTTGACGCGTTCGACGATCCGGCCGACCAGTTCGCGGTCGCCGCCGAGGTCGATGCCGAGCTCCTTGCCCTTGAGCTCGACGGAGGCGCGGCCGGCCATGTCGGAGACCAGCATGCGCATGGTGTTGCCGACCTGCTCGGGGTCGATGTGCTGGTAGAGGCCGGGGTCGACCTTGATGGCGGAGGCGTGCAGGCCGGCCTTGTGCGCGAACGCGGAGACACCCACGTAGGGCTGGTGGGTGCAGGGGGTCAGGTCGACGACCTCGGCGATCGCGTGGGAGATGCGGGTGGTCTCGCGGAGCCTGCCCTCGGGCAGGACCTTCATGGCGTACTTCAGCTCCAGCGCGGCGACCACCGGGAAGAGGTTGGCGTTGCCGACCCGCTCGCCGTAGCCGTTGGCGGTGCACTGCACGTGGGTGGCGCCCGCGTCGACGGCGGCCAGGGTGTTGGCGACCGCGCAGCCGGTGTCGTCCTGGGCGTGGATGCCCAGGCGCGCGCCGGTGTCGGCCAGGACCGTCTGCACGATCGCCTGGACCTGGGCGGGGAGCATGCCGCCGTTGGTGTCGCACAGCACCACCACGTCGGCGCCGGCCTCGTGCGCGGCGCGCACCACGGACTTGGCGTAGGCGGGGTTGGCGCGGTAGCCGTCGAAGAAGTGCTCGCAGTCCACGAAGACACGGCGGCCCTCGGCGACCAGGTGGGAGACGGTGTCGCGGACCATCTCCAGGTTCTCCTCCAGCGTGGTGCGCAGCGCGAGCTCCACGTGCCGGTCGTGGGACTTGGCGACCAGCGTGATCACCGGGGCACCGGAGTCCAGGAGCGCCTTGACCTGGAGGTCCTCGCTCGCCTTGCCGCCGGCCCTGCGGGTGGCCCCGAAGGCCACGAGCCGGGCGCTGTGCAGGCGGAGTTCGCTTTGCGCGCGGGCGAAGAACTCGGTGTCGCGGGGGTTGGCGCCGGGCCAGCCGCCCTCGATGAAGCCCACCCCGAAGTCGTCCAGGTGCCGCGCGATGGCCAGCTTGTCCGCCACGGTGAGGTTGATGCCCTCGCGCTGCGCGCCGTCGCGCAGCGTCGTGTCGAAGACGTGGAAGAGATCGCCGGGTTCGCCGGCGGTGTTCCCGGTGCGTTCGCCCACGCTGGTCCTCATGCCGACCATCTCCTGTTCGGGATCTCGGTCCACCGGGATGACCGGCTGCACCGTCCATCTATGGCCCCTCGCGCTCGCTTCCCGGTCGAGGATGGGCACAGGGGCGGCGCGGGCCGGCCGCCGGTTCCCGCCCGGCCGCTCGAGGCCGGGCGGAGCCCCGGACGACGGTCGCCAGAGCGCGCCGGGCGTCTCCAGCGGCGCTCGAGGTCTCCTCGAGCGGGGCGTGCGAGGCTCGGGGCGTGAGCTCCGGTGCGGACGGTCATGAGCCTTCCGGGAGCGCCGACGGGCCCGCCGGTGTCCCCACAATCCTTCGAGGGTGCCGGTGGGCCTCCTGTCTGTCGCCGTCGATATTCGGTCGCTCTGGCACCGGGGGCACGCCGGTCGAGCTGTGGCTTTACGAGCACGGCCCACTTCTTGGCTCATATTGGCGCCACTAATGGCTCGTCATGGCGCCATAGGTGTGCCACAGTGGGGCCAAGCAATCGGAGCGACGCCGGGCGCGGCGCACGACACGAAGGAGCCCCCTCCATGTCCATCACCCTCAGCGACCAGGACAAGACCACCCTGCGCACCGCCGCCTACGGCGCCGTGACGCTGATGGCCGCGGCCGCCGGTGCCGCCTCCCCGCACAAGGTGGCCACCCAGGGCAGCATCGCCCTGACCACCGGCACCGGCCTGGTCGGCCACGTGCTGGCGGAGAAGTCCTCGGTCGGCGACATGGGCGGCAAGTCCGCGGCCGAGATCGCCGACCGTGTGCTGCCCGCCCTGACCGCCTCCGTGCAGCTGCTGAAGAAGCAGGCCCCCGAGGAGGCCGACAACTTCCGCAGCACCGTCCTCGTCGCCGTCGAGGCCGCCGCCCTCGCCTCCAAGGGCGAGCCCGGCCCCACCCTCACCGCGACCGCCCAGAAGATCACCGCCGCCCTCGACGCCGCCTGACACGGGCCGCGCCGCAGGCAGGCCCCGGCACCGCTCCGTGCCGCCGCACGCCCCGGCTCCGCCGGAGAACCCTCCGGCGGAGCCGGGGCGTGTCCGGCGGCTCCCGTCCTCGTACACCGCCGCGTGTCCCGCCGGCGGGACACGCGGGACCGGCCGGCGGGACACGGCAAGCCCGCCCGTGAACCGCCGCGCACCACAGCCCGGTCGCCTTGAACCGCTCCCCCGCGTGCGTGAGCGTGGGGGGTCACGGGATGCCGTGACGGACGCGGCGGAAACGAGGGGGCACACGTGGGACACACCGGCACGGACACGGATGTGGTGATCGCGGGCGCCGGGCCCACGGGCCTGATGCTCGCCTGCGAACTGCGCCTGGCGGGCGCCGAGGTGATCGTGGTCGAGCGGCTCGCGCAGCGCTCGGGCGAGTCACGGGCCGGCGGGATCCACTCGCGCACCCTGGAGGTGCTCGACCAGCGCGGGATCCTCGACCGCTTCCTGGCGGAGGGCGAACTGCAGCCGGTGGGCCACTTCTCCGGCCTCTACCTCGACTTCGACGAGTCCGAGTCCCGGCACCCCTACCCGCTGATGATCCTGCAGTCCGCCATCGAGCGGCTGCTGGAGGAGTGGGCCCTGGAGCTCGGCGTGCAGGTGCGCCGCGCGTGCGAGGTCGACGGGATCGGCCAGGACGAGCACGGCGTGACGGTGCGGACCCGCGGGGCGCGGGAGACGTCCGCGGTGCTGCGCGCCCGCTATCTGGTGGGCTGCGACGGCGGGCGCAGCACGGTGCGCAAGCTGGCGGGCATCGGCTTCCCCGGCACCGAGGCGACGATGACGGCGCTGATCGGTGACGTCGAACTGCCCGGTCTGACCGAGGACTACGTATGGGTGCGGCGCACGCCGGTCGGGGACTGGTCGGCGATCGCGTTCGAGCCGGGCTGGCACCGGGTGATCACCTCGGAGTTCGACCGGGTCGCCGACCGCGACGAGGAGGTGACGTTCGAGGGGCTGCGCGCGTCCCTGGTCAGGGTCGCGGGCACCGATTTCGGCATGCGCAACCCCCGGTGGGTCTCCCGGTTCAACGACGCGGCGCGGCAGGCCGACCGGTACCGCAAGGGGCGGGTGCTGCTCGCGGGCGACGCGGCGCACATCCACTTCCCGGCCGGCGGGCAGGGGCTGAACATGGGCGTGCAGGACGCGGTCAACCTGGGCTGGAAGCTCGCCTCGGTGGTGCGCGGCCGGGCGCCGGAGAGTCTGCTGGACAGCTACCACGCCGAGCGGCATCCGGTCGGGGAGCGGGTGCTGCACAACACCCGCGCGCAGTCGGCCCTGGTGCGTCCCGGGCCGCAGACGGACGCGCTGCGCGAGGTGTTCGCTTCCCTGATGGTGTTCGACGAGGTCAACCAGTACCTGCGTCATCTGCTGACGGCCCTGGACATCCGCTACCCCGTCGAGGGCGAGCACCCGCTGACCGGGCGCCGGGTCCCCGACGCCGACCTGAAGACCTCCGGGGGCACCGGCGGGGTCCACGAGCTGCTGCACGCCGCCCGCCCGGTCCTGCTCGACCTGTCCGGCGACACGACGTGGACGGCGGCCGTCGCGAAGGGCTGGGCCGACCGCGTGGACGTCGTCGGGGCACGCGGCGAGGACGACCACTGGATCGTCCCGGCCCTCGGTGAGGTCCCCGCGCCGGCCGCGGTCCTGATCCGCCCGGACGGCCACGTCGCCTGGGCCTCATCCGCCGGCGCGGCGCCCGACGGCACCGCACTGCGCACCGCCCTCGAAACCTGGTTCGGCCCGGCCCTGGAAGGCTGAGCGGCCTTTTACCGAGACCGACGGCCGGCCGGTCCGCTGCCTGCGGGATCCGGCCGTGACGACCCCAGAAGGGACACCCCGACAGTGAACAGCACGTGGTTGCGACGCTTCACCACGACCGCAGGAGAGGGGCCGCTGCTCGTGTGCTTCCCGCACGCGGGAGGCTCCGCGACGGCGTTCAAGGACCTGGCGCGCCTGCTGCACCCGGACCTCGACGTGGTGTCCGTGCAGTACCCGGGCCGCCAGGACCGCTACCGCGAGGAGCCGTTCACGGCCCTGGGGCCGCTCGCGGAGGCGGTGGCCGACGAGCTGGCCCGTGAACTGGCCGCGGACGGGCGGCCCTACGCCCTGTTCGGGCACAGCATGGGCTCGCTGGTGGCGTTCGAGACGGCCCGGCTGCTCGCCGCGCGCCGGCTGCCCGCCCCGCGGCGGGTGTTCTTCTCCGGCCGGGGCGGTCCCGACCTCAGGGACCGTGCCTACGACCTCTACGACGACGCCGACATGCTGGCCGAGGTGCGCCGGCTGGGCGGCACCGACCAGTCGATGCTGGAGGACCCCGACATCCTGGACCTGGTGCTGCCGGCGCTGCGGGCCGACTACCGCGTCCTGGGCACCTACCGCGGGCCCGTCGGCGTGTCGCTCACGGTCCCGGTGACCGCCCTGATCGGGGACAGCGACCCGATCGCGACGGTCGAGGACGCCCGCACCTGGCGGGAGCACACCAGCGGCGACTTCCGGGTGGAGGTGTTCCCCGGCGGGCACTTCTACCTCTTCGACCAGCTCGAGCGGGTCGCCGCCGCCGTCACCGAGGACCTCTTCACGCGGGCCGTCGCGTCCTGACCCGCGCGGCACGCACAAAAGGGGGAGGGCCCGGATCACCCCGGGCCCTCCCCCTTTTTTTGTGCGTGGCGCGCTCAGGCGTAGGTGTGGAAGCCGCGGCCGGACTTCTTGCCCAGCAGGCCGCCCTCGACCATGCGCAGCAGCAGCGGCGGCGGCGCGTACAGGGGCTCCTTGAACTCCTCGTACATGGCCCGGGCGATGGAGACGGTGGTGTCCAGGCCGATGAGGTCGGCGAGCCGCAGCGGGCCCATCGGGTGGGCGCAGCCCTGTTCCATGCCCTGGTCGACGACCTCGGCGGTGGCAAGTCCCGATTCGACCATGCGGATCGCGGACAGCAGGTAGGGGAAGAGCAGGGCGTTGACGAGGAAGCCGGCCCGGTCCGGGGAGGCGACGGGTTTCTTGCCCAGGGTGTCGCGGACGAAGGCCAGCGCCCGCTCGCCGGTCCTCTCCTCGGTCAGGACCGAGGAGACGAGCTCGACCAGGGGCAGGGCGGGCACGGGGTTGAAGAAGTGGATGCCGAGGACCTGGCCGGGGCGGCGGGTGGCGGCGGCGAGCCGGGCGACGGGGAGGGAGGAGGTGTTGGTCGCCAGGATCGCGTCCGGGTCCTCGACGGTCTTGTCGAGGGTGGCGAACAGCTCCAGTTTGAGCTGCTCGTCCTCCTTGACGGCCTCGATGACCAGCTGCCGGTCGGCGAGGTCGGCGAGGTCGCGGGTGAACGACACCCTCTCCAGGGCCGCGTCGCGTTCGGAGGCGGTCAGTTTGCCCTTGGCCACGCCCCGTTCCAGGGATGCGGCCAGCCGCTGCGGCGCCGTGGTCAGGGAGGCTTCGGAGAACACGGCGACCTTCACGTCCAGCCCGTTCTTCGCGCACAGTTCGGCGATGCCGGTGCCCATGATGCCGCTGCCGGCGACGCCCACCCGCTCGATGGCGGGTGCGGCCTTGTGTGTGGACGTGGTCATGGCTGGGTCCCCCAGTTCAGAAGTGTCGCCCCGATCGACATGCCGCCGCCGAACCCGGCGAGCAGGACCAGGTCTCCCTGCTTGAGCGCGCCGGTGCGGTTGGCCTCGTCCAGGGCGACCGGTACGGAGGCGCTGCCGACGTTGCCGTACCGGGTCAGCGTGCGGTGGGTGTGCGCGGCGCCCAGTCCGGTGCGCTCGACGACCTCGCCGAGCATGACGCCGTTGGCCTGGTGCGGTACGAAGTGGTCGACCGCCGCGATGTCGACGCCGGCCCTGTGGGTGAGGGCGAGAAGCGCGGGCGGGACGTGCTCGGCGACGAAGTCCCGTACGCCGCGGCCGTCCATCTTGAAGTAGTGGCCGCCCTCGGCGACGGTCGCCGCCGAGGCGGGTCTGCGGCTGCCGCCGGCCTCGACGCGGATCAGGTGGTGGGCGTCGCCGCGGCTGGACAGGTCGGTGGCGATGATCCCGTGCGGCTCGGGGACCGCGCCGACGACCGCGGCGCCGGCGCCGTCGGCGAACAGGATCGCGGTCCTGCGGTCGGTGAAGTCCAGGATCCGGGAGTAGACGTCCGCGCCGATCACCAGGATGCGGGCGGCCGGGTTCACGGTCACCAGGCTGTGGGCCAGCGCCAGGGCGTAGACGAAACCGCTGCACACGACGTTGATGTCGAAGCAGGCCGCGCCGTAGGCGCCCAGGCCGTGCTGGACCAGGTGGGAGGTGGGCGGCTGCGGGAAGTCGCCGGTGGAGGTGGAGACGATGATGTGGTCGACCTGCTCGGGTGTCAGCCCGGCTTGTTCCAGGGCGCGTTCGGCTGCCTTGACGGCCAGGTCGGAGGTCGCCTCGTGCTCGGCGGCGTAGCGCCGGGAGCGGATCTGTGTCTTGCGTTCGATCCATTCCGCGGTGACGCCGACGCGTTCGGCGACCTCTTCGTTGCCGACCTCGTGCTTGGGCAGGTAGGAGCCGGTGGAGAGTATGCCGATGCCCATGTCAGGTCGCCTCGGCCCGGTCGGGTGCGCCGCGGCGCAGCGGGTTGAGGGCTCGCGTGCCGATCTTCTCGCGCAGGGCGGGGTCGGTGACGCCGAGTCCTTCTTCGGGGGCCAGGCAGAGCACGCCGACCTTTCCGGTGTGCTTGTTCTGCTGGACCAGTCGTGCGGCCTCGCCGACGTCCGCGAGGGGGTAGACCTCGGACAGGACCGGCGCAAGGTGTCCGAGGTGGAAGAGGCGGTTGCACTCGGCCTGTTCCTGGAGGTTGGCGGCGTGGCTGCCGATGATCTTCTTGAGGTTCATCCACAGGTAGCGGTTGTCGAAGTGGTGGTCGTAGCCGGTGCTGGAGCCGCAGGTGACGACGGTGCCGCCCTTGCGCACGACGAACACGGAAATCCCGAAGGTGGCCCGGCCGACGTAGTCGAACACGACGTGCGGGTCCTCGCCGACCTGGCGGCGGATCTCGCGTCCGAGCCGTTTGCCCAGTTCGATGGTGCGCTCGGGGGTGAGCGCGTCGTCGCCGCCCATGCCGATGTCGTTGCGGTCGATGACCACGTCGCAGCCCAGGCGGCGCAGCGCCCTTGCCTTGTGCTCGGAGCTGACGACGCCGATGGGGATGCCGCCGGCGTTCTTGACCATCTGTACGGCGAAGGCGCCGAGGCCGCCGGTGGCGCCCCAGATCAGGACGATGTCGCCCTGTTTGATGCGGGCGCCGTTGTCGCCGACCAGCATGCGGTAGGAGGTCGCCGCGGTCAGCAGTACCCCGGCCGACTCCTCCCAGGTCAGGTGGGCGGGTTTGGGCAGGAGCTGGCTGGCGCGGACCACCGCGTAGTGGGCCAGGCCGCCGAAGTTGGTCTCGTAGCCCCAGATCTTCTGGCCCTGCCCGAGCATCGCGTCGGCGTGGGTGGCCGGTTCCTGTTCGTCGACCTGGACGCAGCTGACGACGACGTGGTCGCCGGTCTTCCAGTGCCGCACCCCGGCGCCGGCGCGTACGACGACGCCGGAGGCGTCCGAGCCGACCACGTGGTGGGGCAGGTCGTGCCGGGCGGCCCAGCCGCCCTGGCGGGCGCCGCGCTCGAGGAACGCGAAGGTGGGCACCGGCTCGAACGTGGCCGACCAGACGGTGTTGTAGTTGATGGAGCTCGCCATGACGGCGACGACCACCTCGTCCGGCGCGAGGTCGGGCATGGGGACCTCGCCGACGTGCAGCGACTTGCGGACGTCACGGTCCGCGACGCCGTCGAACATGCCGAGGTCCGCGGCCAGCAGGTGCGCCGCCCGGTAGTGCGAGGGCAGTTCGTGCCGCCCGAGTTCGTCCGGGCCGGCCCCGGACAGCAGGGCCTGTGTCAGAGAATCCATGGCTTCCTTCGCTTTGCCGTGCCGAACCGCTGCTGACCGGGCCGGGCCCGGTGCGATGGACCCCGGCGTCGAAGGAGCCGGTGTCGAGGGGCCCTTTGCGTCGAAGGACCCGGTGTCGAGGGACCCCTGGTGTCAGAGGACCGCGCCCTCCCTCGTCCGCCTGCCCAGGCTCGGCCTGCGGGAGCGGCCGAGGTCCTTCCACATGTCCGACAGGCCGGTGACGGTGCGCGCCGCGAACAGGCGGCGGATGGACACCTCCTGCTTGAGCTCCGCCCGGATCAGGCCGACCAGCCGGATCGCGCGCAGCGAGTTGCCGCCGAGGTCGAAGAAGTCCTCGTCGATGCCGACCCGGTCCAGTTCGAGGACCTCGGCGAACGCCTCGGCGAGGACGCGTTCGGTGTCGTTGCGCGGTGCGCGGTAGGTGTCCGGCTCGGTGGCGGGGTCGGGCAGGGCCGCCCGGTCGAGGCGTCCGGCCGCGGTCACCGGCAGCTGCTCCAGCACGGTGAACAGGGTCGGGGCCACGGACTCGGGGAGTCGTTCCGCGGCGAAGCCGCGCAGTTCGTCGGCGGAGACGTTCTGGCCGTCCGCCGGGACGACGTAGGCCACCAGGCGCCGCTGTCCGCCGGTGTCCGGCCTGACGGCGACGGCGGACCGGACCAGGTGGGGGTGTTCGGCCAGCACCTCCTCGACCTCGGCGACCTCGACGCCGGCGCCGCGTGCGTCGGCCTGGGGGCCGGCGTCGGCGACGTGCTCGATCAGGCCGTCGGCGCCCCAGCGCACCCGGTCGCCGGTGCGGTGCATGAGGGTGCCGGGCGGTCCGAAGGGGCAGGGCACGAAGTGCTGCGCGGTCGCGGCGGGGCGGCCGAGGTATCCGCGCGCCAGTCCGGAGCCGGCCACGTACAGCTCGCCGGTGACGCCGGCGGGCACGGGTGCCAGACCGGGGCCGAGGACGTAGAGGCGGGTGTTGTCGGCGGGGCGGCCGAGGGTGCCCGGGCGGTGCTCCGCCTCGCCCGCGTCCAGGCGGCCGGTCACGGACGCGGTGGTCTCGGTGGGACCGTGGACGGTGACGACCGTCAGCTCGGGGCAGGCCCGGCGGATGCGGCGCAGTGCGGCCGCGGGCACGCGGTCGCCGCCGGTGAACACCTCGCGCAGTCCGGCCAGGCAGGCGGGGTGCTGGGCGGCGATCGCCGTGAACCGTGCGGCGGACAGCCACAGCGCGGTGATGCCGTGCGCGGAGTGCGCCCGGGCCAGTGCGTCGGCGTCGAGTTCGCCGGGGGGAGCCACGACCACGCGGCCGCCGCCCAGCAGCGGTGCCCACAGTTCGAGGGCGAGGGCGAGGGCGTCGGAGGCGGGCGGGGTGTGCCACAGCACGGTGGCCCGGGCGGCGCCCTGCCGGGCGCGGTCCAGGACCAGGCGCTCCAGGTTGCGGTGGGTGATGCCGGCCGCGGTGGTGGCGCCGGTCGTCGAGGCCGCCGTCACCGCCAGGAGGTTGTCCGGGTGCACGACGGGGGCGGCCGGTGCGGCATCGCCGTCGTCGTCGGCGGCGGGGGTGGTGAGGTCGGCGAGTACGAGGGCCGGTATGCCCAGGCCGGCCGAGAGCACCTGGGCGGTCGCCGCGTCGGTGAGCAGGGTGTGCGCGGCGGCGTCGCCGGCCACGAGCTTGGCCTGCGCCGCGGGCAGCGCCGGGTCGAGGAGCAGGTGGGCTCCGCCCGCCTTCGCCACGCCCAGCAGGGCGACGGCCAGGTCCGCCGACCTCTGAAGCGCCACCGCCACGACCGTGTCGGGTCCGACGCCGTGCCGGCGCAGCGCGTCGGCCGTGCGGCCGGAGCGTTCGTCCAGCTCCCGGTAGGAGAGGGTGAGGTCCGAGGCCTGGAGTGCGACGGCGTCGGGGGTCGACCGGGCCTGCCGGGCGAACAGTTGAGGGAGCGTCAGTGCGGGCAGGGGGGCCGCGGTGCCGTTCGGCGCGGTCAGCACCTGCTCCCGGCCGGCGCCGGTGAGCGTGTCCAGGGCGCCGACGCGCTGTTCCCCGTCGGCCGCCACCGCGCGGATGTGGGCGATCAGCTCCTCGCCGATGAGGCGCAGTTCGGCGCGGTCGTAGAGGCGCGCGGGGGCGTCGAGGCGGATGTACAGGTCGCTTTCGGCGCTGCCGTCGCTGTAGACGCCGATGGACAGTTCGTCGAAGGAGCCGGTGGTTCCGCCGAGGTAGCGGGCCGGGTGGTCGCCGAAGCGGAGCTGGTCGACGAACTCGACGACGTTCATGACGGCGCCGAAGCTGCCGCGCTCGCTCGGGGCGGTCTTGCCGGCGCGCTGGATGTCGGAGTAGTGGCAGGCGGTGTGGCCGGAGATCTCGTACGTCTCGTCGACGATGGCGTCGGCGAGGTCGGTGAAGGTCGTCTCCAGCGGGACCTTCACGCGTACGGGGACGACGTTCACGGCGAGGCCGGGTGTCCTGCTCGCGACGCCGACCCGGTTGCCGACGGCCAGGGAGAGCAGGAACTCGGGGCGGTCGCAGCGGTGGCGGAAGAACACGGCCGCGGCGGCGGTCAGCATCGTGGAGGTGAACACGCCCATGTCCTTGGCCGCCCGGGTCCAGGCGTCGGCCTCGGCGCGCGGGACGGTCAGGGTGCGGCTGACCATGCCGATGGGTTCGGTCAGTTCGCCCCAGCGGTCGGCGTCGCCCATCGGCTCGGCGAGCGCGGCGCGCGCGGTGTCGGACAGGGCGATGCGCGGGATCCGTGCGGGGGCGGGCGCGCCTGTGAGGTAGTCGCGCCAGAAGGCGGTGTCGTCGGTGAACTCCTCGGAGGCGAGGTAGCCGGCCGCCTCGGCCGTGAACGAGGCGGCGTCCCACGGGTGCGGCAGGTCGGGGACCTCCTCGCCGCGGGCCAGCGCCGTGTAGACCTCGGCGAGCCGCCGGGAGAGCAGGCCGCCGGTGCCGAACCCGTCGGAGACGAGGTGGTGGTAGGCGATCACCACGAGGGAGCGGGCCGGTGCGAGGGTGATGACGCCCATCCGGAACAGCAGGTCGTGGCCGAGGTCGAACGGCTTGCGGATCAACTCGGCCAGCGCGGCGCGTGCCGCCCGCTCGGGGTCGGCCTCGGCGGACAGGTCCAGGAGGAAGGGCCGCCAGTCCCCCAGTTCGCGTGGGGTCAGGTGCAGTCCCTCGCCCGTGTCGGCGAAGGTGACGCGCAGGACCTCGGCCTCGTCCAGCACGTGCAGGAACGCCGATTCCATGACGGAGGCGTCCAGTTCACCGTCCACGTCCCACATGGTCAGCGCATGGTTCAGTGTGTCGGCAGACATTTCCTCCGCCAGCCACAGTCCTTTGTGCGCGGACGAAGCAGCGAATGCGGGCACACGGATCAACCCCTTGGAAAACAGGTCCGGGAATCGGCGGAATTCGCAGATCACCCCACCTTCACGGAAGGTGAATCGGCAGGTCAAGACAGTTCGGTACGGGTGCGGGACAAACAGCTTGAGGGCTTGCGGTGTCCCGCCGGCGGGACACCGGGACGGCGGGACGCAGAAGCGGCGGGACATTCGGGCGGCGGGGCATTTCCCCGGGCGGCGCGTTTTTTACGGGCATCCGGCCGGGCCCGTGGCCCGGCCGGATCGCCCGGTCGTTCAGCGTGCGCCGGGCTTGGCCAGCGAGGAGACGATGTGCCGGGCGATCAGCCGCGGCGAGGGGTGGCGCAGCACCACGTTCGGCCGCAGTTTCAGGCCGGTCGAGGCGGTCAGGCGTTTGCTCAGGTCGGCCGACAGCATCGAGTCGAAGCCTATCTTCGTGAACTCGCCGTCGGGGTCGATGGATTCGCCGGTGGGGTGGCCGAGCACGACGGCGACCCGTTCGAGGACATGGTCCAGGACGAGGGCCTGCGCGTCGTCGGGGACGAGCGCGACGAGCCGCTGCGGCAGCGGAACCTGCTGGTCGTCGGTCTCCTGCGGCAGCTCGGCGGGGGACGCCTGTGCGGTCACGGCCGCGGTGGGCGCGGAGCTGAGCCAGTACCGCTTGCGCTGGAAGGCGTAGGTCGGCAGGTCCACCCGCCGGCGTGTGGTGAACAGGGCGGACCAGTCCACGTTCCCGCCCCGCACGTGCAGGGCGGACAGTGAGCCGAGCACCGCTTCCACCTCGCCCCGGCCGCGCCGGGAGGAGGACAGCACCAGCGCGTCGTCCAGGTCCTCGGTCATCTCCTGCACGGGGACGGTCAGCACGGGGTGCGGGCTCATCTCGACGAACACCCGGAACCCGTCCGCGGCCATCTGCCGTACGGACGATTCGAAGCGGACCTTCTCGCGCAGGTTGTTGTACCAGTAATCGGCGTCCAGCCGGGCGGTGTCGATGATTTCGCCGTACAGGGTCGAATAGAAAGGCAGTTCCGACGATTTCGGGCTCACGTCGGACAGCGCGCCGATCACCTCGTCCCGTACCCGGGCCACCTGGTGCGAATGCGAGGCGTAGTCGACCTTGATGCGCTGGGCCTGGCAGCCGTCGGCCTTCATCTTCTCGATGAATTCGTCGAGGGCGTCGGGTTCCCCGGACACCACGACCGCGCGGGGCCCGTTGACCACGGCGACGCTGATCCGCTCGCTCCACGGCGCCAGGTGCCGGCGCACCACCGTCTCGGACTCCGCGACGAACGCCATCCCGCCGTGCCCGATCAGTTCCACCAGGGCCTTGCTGCGCAGTGCCACGATCTTGGTGGCGTCCCGCAGGGACAGGGCGCCGCACACATGGGCGGCGGCGATCTCGCCCTGGCTGTGGCCCACCACGGCGGACGGCTCGACGCCCCAGGACCGCCACAGCGCGGCCATGGACACCATCACCGAGAACAGTGCCGGCTGCACCACGTCCACCTGGTCGAGGCCTGGAGCGCCCGGGACCGCGCGGATGACGTCGAGCAGCGACCAGTCGGTCCATTCGGCCAGGGCGGCCGCGCACGCGTCCAGGCTCCGCGCGAAGACGGGGAAGGCCGCGTACAGTTCGCGGCCCATGCCGACCCACTGGGAGCCCTGGCCGGGGAACATGAAGGCGGTGCCGCCGAGGTTTCCCGCCGTGCCGGTGACCACCGCGGCGGACTCCGTGCCCTCGCTCAACGCCGTCAGCGCGTCGAGGAGTTCGTCCTTGGTGCGGCCCAGCACGACCGCGCGGTGCTCGAAGCGCGAGCGGCCCGAGAGCAGCGACCAGCCGGCCGCGGCGAGGTCCGGGCCGGTGCCGGCGGCGGCGAAGTCGCGCAGTCTGGCCGCCTGCCGCCGAAGGGCCCTGGCGGTCTTGCCCGACACCGTCCACGGCACCAGACCGCCGACGACGCCGGTGTCCGTACCGCTCCCGTCGTGCCGCCCGCCCTCCTGGCCCTGGCCCTGGTCCTGGTCCTGGTCCTGGGGCGGGGCCTCTTCGAGGACGACGTGCGCGTTGGTGCCGCTGACGCCGAACGAGGACACCCCGGCGCGCCGCGGGCCGTTGCCCTTCGTCCACTCGCGCCCCTCGGCCAGGACCTGGACCGCGCCCGCGGACCAGTCCACGTGGTGCGAGGGCTCGCTCACGTGCAGGGTCTTGGGCAGGTGGCCGTGGCGCATGGCCATCACGGCCTTGATGACCCCGCCGACCCCGGCGGCGGCCTGGGCGTGCCCGAGGTTCGACTTCAAGGACCCCAGCCACAGCGGCCTGTCCTCGTCCCGGTCCTGGCCGTAGGCGGCCAGCAGCGCGCCGGCTTCGATGGGGTCGCCGAGCACGGTTCCGGTGCCGTGGGCCTCGACGAGGTCCACCTCGGCGGGGGTGACGCCCGCGTTCGCCAGGGCCTTGCGGATCACCTTCTCCTGGGCGCGGCCGTTGGGGGCGGTCAGGCCGTTGCTGGCGCCGTCCTGGTTGACCGCGCTGCCGCGTACGACGGCCAGGACCGGGTGGTTGTTACGGCGGGCGTCGGACAGCCGCTCCAGGAGCAGCACCCCCACGCCCTCGGCCCAGCCGGTGCCGTCGGCGCCGTCCGCGAAGGCCTTGCAGCGGCCGTCGGGCGAGAGGGCGGCCTGCCGGGAGAACTCCACGAACATCGCGGGGGTCGCCATCACCAGTGCCCCGCCGGCCAGCGCCAGCGAGCACTCCCCCGAGCGCAGGGACTGCACCGCCATGTGGAGGGCCACCAGCGACGAGGAGCAGGCGGTGTCCACCGACACGGCGGGTCCGGTCAGGCCGAGCTCGTAGGCCACGCGGCCGGAGGCGACGCTCAGGGCGCTGCCGTACAGCAGGTAGCCCTCCAGGTCCTTCTGGCCGCCTTCCAGGAAGCGCCATCCGTATTCGGAGGAGCTGACCCCGGAGAAGACGCCGACCTCGGATCCGCGGACGTCGGCGGGGACGATGCCGGCGCGTTCGAAGGCCTCCCAGGAGGTCTCCAGCAGCAGGCGGTGGTGCGGGTCGACGGCCAGTGCCTCGCGCGGGCTGGTGCCGAAGAAGTCGGCGTCCCAGCCGGCGACGTCGTCCAGGAAGCCGCCCTGGTTGGTGTAGGCGTGGCCGGGGGCGTCGGGGTCGGGGTCGTAGACGTCGCGCCATCCGCGGTCGGCGGGGAAGTCGCCGATGACGTCGCGGCCCTCGCGGACCACGTCCCACAGTTCCTCGGGACTCGTCACGCCTCCCGGGTAGCGGCAGGCCATGGCGACCACGGCGATCGGCTCGCCGCGGCCGGCCTTGAGGGCGTCGTTCTCCTGCCGGAGGCGGTCGCGTTCCTCCAGGAGCGTGCGCAGCGCCCGCTGGACCCGGTCGGTGCCGTCCGCCGTGCGTTCCGCGGAGTCGGTCATGCCACTCTCCTACTTCTCTTCCAGGGCCAGGTCGACCAGTGCTTCGAGGTCCAGGTCGGACAGTGCGTCCGGGCCGGCCTGCGCCTGCGCCTGCGCCGCCGAAGTGGTGGCGTCGGCCGCGGCGGCGCAGGCCAGGACCGGTTCGAGGAGGCCCGCGCTGCGCAGGCTGTCGATGGAGACGGTCCGCAGCACGTCCCTGATCGCCGCGTCCTCGTCCGGCCCGGCCGTTTCGGTGCCGGTGTCGGTCTCCGGTCGCAGCAGGTCGCTGATGTGGTCGCTCAGTTCGCGTGGTGTCGGGTAGCTGAAGACGATGGTGGACGGCAGTCGAAGACCGGTGGAGGCGTTGAGGCGGTTGCACAGTTCGACGGCGATCAGCGAGTCGGATCCCAGGCGGGTGAAGGCCTCGTCGACGTCGACGCTCGCGCCGGAGGGGTGTCCGAAGACGACGGCGACCTGGTCGCGGACCCATTCCAGGACGGCCGCTCCGGCCTCGGCGGCCGGCCGGCCAGCCAGCCGGTCGCCCCACCGGGCCGGGCTGCTGTCCTTGGCGGTGCTCGCCTCGGTGCGGCGCGGGCGGGTGCCCTCGGCGAGGTCGCTCAGCAGCGGCGGCACCTGGCCCGCGTCCTTGCCGCGCAGGACGGAGAGGTCCAGGTGGGCCGGGACGAGGGCCGCCTTGCCCTGGTCGAGGGCGGTGTCGAACAGGGCCAGGGCCTGGGGGGTGGGCATGGCGGTGATGCCGGTGCGGCGCAGCCGGGAGAGGTCGGCGGCGTCGAGTTCGCCGGTCATGCCGCTGCTCTGTTCCCACCAGCCCCAGGCCAGTGAGGTGCCGGGCAGGCCGGATGCCGTGCGGTGGGCGGCGAGGCCGTCCAGGAAGGCGTTGGCGGCGGCGTAGTTGGCCTGTCCGGCGTTGCCGAGCGTGCCCGCGAGGGCGGAGCAGGCGATGAACGCCGACAGGTGGTGGTCGCGGGTCAGTTCGTGGAGGTTGACGGCGCCGCCGGCCTTGGCCGCGAGGACGTGGTCGATGCTCTGCGCGCTCATCGATTCGACGGTGGTGTCCGCGAGGGCGCCCGCCGCGTGCACGACGGCGGTCAGCGGGTGGCGGCCGGGCAGGGTGGTGAGCAGGTCGGCGACGGCGGCCCGGTCCGCGACGTCCACGGCGGCGACCTGGACGGTCGCTCCCGCGTCCTGCAGGTCGGCGACCAGGCCGGCGACGCCGTCGGCGGCGGGGCCGCTGCGGCTGGCCAGCAGCAGGCTGCGCACGCCGTGTTCGGTGACGAGGTGGCGTGCCAGGAGGGAGCCCACTCCCCCGGTGCCGCCGGTGACCAGCACGGTGCCGCCGCCGAGGCCGTCGCCGACGTCCAGGACCAGTTTGCCGATGTGGCGGCCCTGGCTCATCTCGCGGAACACCGCGCGCGCGTCGCGGATGTCGCGCAGCGAGAGCGGGGGCAGGTGGATTTGTTTGTCGGCGAACAGGTCCATGACGGACCGGAACGTCTTTTGGAGGGTGTCGGGGCCGGCCTCGTAGAGGTCGAAGGCCCGGTAGTCGACTCCGGGGTGGGCGGCGGCGATCCGCTGCGGGTCGCGGATGTCGGTCTTGCCCATCTCGACGAAGTGCCCGCCGTGCGGGAGCAGGGTCAAGGAGGCGTCGACGAAGGTGTGGGCGAGGGAGTTGAGGACGACGTCGACGCCGCGGCCGCCGGAGGTGCGGCGGAACTTCTCGGCGAACTCCAGGTCGCGGGAGGACGCCAGGTGTGCCTCGTCGATTCCCAGGGCCTTGAGGACGGGCCACTTGGCGGGGCTGGCGGTGGCGTAGATCTCGGCGCCGGCGTGGCGGGCCAGCTGGACGGCGGCCATGCCGACGCCGCCCGCCGCGGCGTGGATGAGGACGCGTTGTCCCTTCTTGAGGTCGGCCACGCCGAAGAGTCCGTGGTGGGCGGTGAGGAAGGTGCACGGCATGGAGGCGGCCTGGGCGTGGCTCCAGCCGTCGGGGACGGGCACGAGCATGCGGTGGTCGGCGACGGCGGTGCGGCCGAAGGCGCCGCTGAAGATGCCGGTGACCCGGTCGCCGGGGGTGAACTCGGTGACGTCGTCGGCGACTTCGAGGACGGTGCCGGAGCCCTCGCTGCCGAGTCCGGCGTCGATGGCGGTGCGGTCCACCAGGCCCAGGGCGATGGTGACGTCGCGGAAGTTGAGGCCGGCGGCCTGGACGGCGATGCGGACCTGGCCCGATGTCAGGGGTGCTTCCGCCTCGGGGCAGGCGATCCAGGTCAGGTTCTCCAGGGTGCCCTTGACGGGGATGCCCAGGCGGTGGGCTCCGGGCGGGGGTTCCTCGATGCGGTGGCCGGCCGGCTGGGCCGGTGCCAGCCGGGGCACCAGCGGTTGCCCGTCGCGCAGGGCCAGTTGGTCCTCGGCCAGGGCGAGTACGTCGGGCAAAAGGGCCCAGGAGGTGTCCTGGTCGTCGAGGTCCACCAGCCGGAACCTGCCGGGGTGTTCGGTCTGGGCGGAGCGGATCAGGCCCCACACGGACGCGCCGGGCAGGCTCTCGACGGCCTCGCCCCGGCCGGTGTCGACGGCCAGGCGGGTGAGGACCACCAGGGTGGAGGCGGCGAGGGCTTCTTCGGCGAGGAAGCGCTGGACCTGCTCCAGTACGCGTTTGCCGGTGTCGGCGACGGTCCGCAGCAGACCGGTGCCGGCGGTGGTGAGGTCGTCCGGGAGCAGGAGGAGGTGGCCGGGTGCCTGCCCGGCGGCGGCCTCGTCCATCGAGGTGTGGCGGACGGGGCCGTCGCCCGGGCCGGTGAGCCGGGCGGACAGGTCGCCCGGTGTGCCGAGGACGGCCCACCGCGTGCCGGCGGTCTCCTGTCCGGCCTCCTGCTTCGGCGGGCGCCAGCGCACTTCGTACAGCGGCTGTGCCCGGCCGCCGCGGGCACGGTGGACCTGCTCGGCGCTCGCGGGGCGGAAGGCGAGCGCGTCGACGGAGGCGACGGGGCGGCCGTGTTCGTCGGCGATCGCCAGGGACACGGCGTTCTCGCCGGCCGGGGAGAGGCGGACCCTGACGGTCGGCGGGCAGGGGCCGGTGAGGTCCACGCCGGACCAGGCGAAGGGCATGCGGCCCTGTTCTCCGGTGACCTCGATGGCGCCCGCGGCGATGGAGGCGTGCAGGACGGTGTCGAGCAGGGCCGGGTGCAGGGCGAAGGCGCCGGTGGCGGTGGGGTCGGTGGTGTCGGGGAGGGTGGCGAGCGCGAAGATCTCCTCGCCGTGCCGCCAGACCTCCCGCAGTCCGCGAAAGAGCGGGCCGTAGTCGAATCCGGCGTCCGCGAAGGTGTCGTAGAGGCCGCTGGTGTCGAGCCGCTTCGCCCCGGCGGGCGGCCAGGCGGTGAGCGCCGGGACGGGGGCCGGTGGGGTGCCCGGTGCCAGGCTGCCGCTCGCGTGGCGGATCCAGTCGCCCTGGCCGGGGGTGTCGTCGCCGCTGTGCGAGTACACCTCCAGGGTGCGGCGGCCGCTGTCGTCGGCGGCGCCGACGACGACGCGTATGCGCACCTCGCCGGTCTCGGGCAGGATCAGGGGGACGGCCAGGGTGAGTTCCTCGACCCTGTCGCATCCGGTGTGGGCGCCGGCCGACAGCGCCAGGTCCAGGTGGGCGGTGGCGGGGACGACGACGGCGCCGAAGACGGTGTGGTCGCCCAGCCAGCCGTGGGTGCGCTGGGACCACAGGGCGGTGAAGACCCGCTCGTCGGTGCCGGGGTGGTCCACCACGGCGCCGAGCAGGGGGTGCCCGGGGGCGGTGAGGCCGGCGGAGGTGACGTCGGCGGTGCGGGTGCCGGCGAGGAAGTCCAGCCAGTAGCGGCGGCGCTGGAAGGCGTAGGTCGGCAGGTCCACCGTGCGGCGCGGGCCGAACAGGGCGCCGAGGTCCACCGGGGCGCCGTTGACGTGCAGCTGGGCCAGTGCGCCGAGCAGGGCCTGGGGGGCGGTGCGGTCGCGGCGCGAGGCCGGGACGACCAGCACGTCGTCGACGCCCTCGGCGGCGAGGGCCTCCTTGGTGATGCTGGTGAGCGTCGCTCCGGGCCCCACCTCCACGAAGACGCCCGCACCGGCGGCGCGGGCGCTTTGCACCGCGTCCCAGAAGCGCACGGGGTCGCGGACGTGGTCGACCCAGTAGCGGGCGGACGTCAGCTCCTCGGGCGTGACGTCGCGGCCCAGCCGGGTGGAGACGATGGGGATCGTCATCTCGCCCGCGGGCAGTTCGCCGAGCGCGGCCGCGAACTCCTCCAGGACCGGGTCCATCAGCGGGGAGTGGAAGGCGTGGTCGACGGGGAGGAGCTTGGCCGAGACGCCGTCGGCGGCGAGCCGGTCGCGCAGGGCGTGGACCTGCTCGCGCAGGCCGGAGAGCACGACGGACTCGGGGCCGTTGACGGCGGCGACGCCGACGCGGTCGTGGGCGTCCAGCAGGGTGCTCATGTGGGCGGGTGAGGCGCGGACGGCGAGCATGGCGCCGGGTTCGGTGACGCTCTGCATGGTGCGTCCGCGGGCGGCGACGAGCCGGGTCGCGGTGTCCAGGTCGAGGACGCCGGCGACGTGGGCGGCGGCGATCTCGCCGACCGAGTGGCCGATGAGCCGGGCGGGCCGTGGGGCGTAACGGGCGAGGAGGCGGTAGAGGCCGACCTGGAGGGTGAACAGGGCGGGCTGGGCGACGTCCGTGCGGTCGCGGCCCTCGGGCTCGTCGGCGAGCAGGAGGGGCTTGAGCCGGTAGGGCAGGTGGGCGTCGAAGCGGGCGCAGATCTCGTCGAGGCTCCGGGCGAAGTCGGGGTGGGTGTCGTACAGCTGCCGTGCCGCGCCTGCCCACGGGGAGCCCTGGCCGGGGAACAGGTAGACGGGGCCGGTGGCCTCGCCGGCCGTGCCGCGTACGAGGGCGGCGGAGTCCTCGCCCCGGCTCAGCGCGTCGAGGGCGGTCAGCAGTTCGTCCCGGTCGTGGCCGAGGACCACC
The DNA here is from genome assembly GCF_042746485.1 of Streptomyces sp. NPDC058751. Classification (NCBI taxonomy): domain Bacteria; kingdom Bacillati; phylum Actinomycetota; class Actinomycetes; order Kitasatosporales; family Streptomycetaceae; genus Streptomyces; species Streptomyces sp. NPDC058751. Next base: position 86,511 of record NZ_JBHYPZ010000037.1, read on the forward strand.
GCCCGGTGTTCGAAGGGGGTGCGGGTCGTGATCAGTGAACGGCCGGTGTCGAGGAGGTCCAGGTCCGTGCGGGCGGCGGCGAAGTCGTGCAGGCTGCGGGCCTGCGCGCGCAGGGCCTGTTGCGAGCGTGCCGACAGGGTCCAGGGCACCGGTGTGCCCTGGCAGTAGGGCAGGTGGTCCTCGTCGTCCTCTTCCTCCTCGGGCGCCTGCTCCAGGATCACGTGGGCGTTGGTGCCGCTGACGCCGAACGCGGAGACGCCCGCGCGCCGGGGCCGGTCCTCGGCCGTGGTCCACTGCCGGGCCTCGGTCAGCAGTTCCACCGCTCCGGCCGACCAGTCGACGTGGGTGGAGGGGCGGTCCACGTGCAGGGTGCGGGGCAGGACGCCGTGCCGCATCGCCATGATCATCTTGATGATGCCGCCGACGCCGGCGGCGGCCTGGGTGTGTCCGATGTTCGACTTCAGCGAGCCCAGCCACAGCGGGCCTTGGCCGTCTCGGTCCTGGCCGTAGGTGGCCAGCAGGGCGCCCGCCTCGATGGGGTCGCCGAGCGTGGTGCCGGTGCCGTGCGCCTCGACCGCGTCCACCTCGCCGGCCGACAGGCGGGCGTCGGCCAGCGCGGCCCGGATCACGCGCTGCTGGGCGGGGCCGCTGGGCGCGGTCAGGCCGTTGGAGGCGCCGTCCTGGTTGATCGCCGAGCCGCGGATGACCGCCCAGATCCTGCGGTTGTTGCGGAGCGCGTCGGAGAGCTTCTCCAGGACCAGGACGCCGACGCCCTCGGAGAAGCCGGTGCCGTCGGCGGCGTCGGCGAACGCCTTGCACCGGCCGTCCACCGACAGGCCCCGCTGGCGGGACATCTCCCGGAACACCTGTGGCATCCCCACGACGGTGACCCCGCCGGCCAGGGCCAGCGAGCATTCGCCCTGCCGCAGCGACTGCACCGCCTGGTGCACCGCGACCAGCGAGGAGGAGCAGGCGGTGTCCGTGGAGATCGCCGGGCCTTCCAGGCCCAGCGCGTAGGAGACCCGTCCGGAGGCCACGCTCAGCAGGGAGCCGGTCTGCGCGTAGCCCGCGATGGCCTCGGGGGTGTCGAAGTGGTTGCCGTAGCCGAAGTAGGCGAGTCCGGCGAACACGCCGGTGTCGCTGCCGCGCAGGGACTCGGGGTCGATGCCGGCCCGCTCCACGCACTCCCAGGAGGTCTCCAGCAGCAGGCGCTGCTGCGGGTCGGCGGACAGGGCCTCGCGCGGGTTGATGCCGAAGAAGTCGGCGTCGAAGTCGCCGGCGTCGTGGAGGAATCCGCCCTTGCGGGTGTAGCAGGTGCCGGGGTGGTCGGGGTCGGGGTGGTAGAAGGTGTCCAGGTCCCAGTTGCGGTCGTCGGGGAAGTCGTCCACGACGTCCGCGCCCTGGCGGACCAGTTCCCACAGGTCCTCGGGGGAGGTCACCCCTCCCGGGTAGCGGCAGGCGGCGCCCACGATCGCGATGGGTTCGCCGGCGGCGTCCGTCAGTTCCTGCAGGCGTCTGCGTGTCTCGATCAGTTCGATCGAGGTGCGCTTGAGGTAGTCGAGGACCTCGGCGTTGTTGTCGTTTGTCATCTGCTTTCCCCTAGCCGAGTTCTTTGTCCAGCAGCGCGAGAAGTTCTCCCGCCGAGGCCGCGCCGATCCGGTCGGCGATGGCGGCCGGTGCCCCGTCGTCGTGTGCCGTCGCACGCAGCCGGCCCTGCAGCTCGCCGAGCAGGGCGGAGATCGTGGCGCGGTCCGTCTGCGCGAGGGTGCGCAGCTCGTCCTCGATGCGGGCGCCCAGGTGCTCGATCTCCTCGACCAGGTGGCCGGCCGGGGAGTGCTCGTCGGCGGCGGGGTCCGGGAGGACGAGCGTGCCCAGCAGCCGGGCGACGGCGGTGGGGGTCGGGTGGTCGAAGACGAGGGTGGCGGGCAGTTTCAGGCCGGTCGCCGCCGCCAGTTTGTTGCGCAGTTCCAGCGCGGTGAGCGAGTCGATGCCCAGGGTCTTGAAGGCGGCCGCGGGGCCGACCCGTGCGGTGTCGGCGTGGCCGAGGACCAGCGCGGTCTGTGCGCGCACCGTCTCCAGCAGGACCGTGTGGGCCTCCTCGGCGGGCAGTGACCTCAGCCGCTGCTCCAGCGGCACGTCGGTGGTCCCGGGGGCCTCGGGGGCCGCGGGGGTGCGGGCGAGGGCGCGCAGCAGCGGGGAGGCCGTCTGCCCGGCCGGTCCGGTGCCGGTCGCGGTCGGGTCCAGCAGGGCCGGGACGAGGACCGGCTCGTCGGCCGCGAGGGCGGCGTCGAAGAGCGCGAGTCCCTGCCGCGAGGAGAGCGGCAGGACGCCCTGGCGTCGCATGCGCTCGACGTCGGCTTCGCTGAGGTCGGCGCTCATGTCGCTGCGTTCGGCCCAAAAGCCCCAGCACAGGGCGGCGGCGGGCAGTCCGCTGCCGCGGCGGGCCTCGGCGAGGCCGTTGAGGAAGGCGTTGGCCGCCGCGTAGTTGGCCTGTCCGGGTGTGCCGAGCACGCTGGATATGGAGGAGAACAGCACGAACGCGGACAGCCGCAGGTGCCGGGTCAGTTCGTGCAGGTGCCAGGCGCCGTGTGTCTTGGGCGCGAGGACCGCATCGAGGCGGTCCTCGGTCAGGGCCTGGACGACGCCGTCGTCCAGGACGCCCGCGCAGTGGACGACCGCCGTCAGCGGGTGTTCAAAGGGGACGGCCGCGATCAGTTCGGCGACGGCGTCGCGGCTGGTGACGTCGCAGGCCGCGATCTGGACGTGGGCGCCGGCCGCGGTCAGTTCCTCGCGCAGTGCGGCCGCCGCGGGGGCCGACGGGCCGCGCCTGCTGGTCAGCACCAGCCGGCGCACCTGGTGGTGCCGGACCAGGTGGCGGGCCAGGATCGCGCCGAGGCCGCTGGTGCCGCCGGTGATCAGCACCGTGCCGGAGTCGAGCGGGGCCCGGTGCGGTGCCTTGGGGCGGGACGGCACCAGGGCCGTGCGGGCCAGTCGTGGGGTGCCGGCGTGGCCGGCCCGGATCTTGAGCTGGGCCTCGCCGGTGGCGGCGGCGGCCGGGACCAGGGCGAGGGACTCGGGGCGGCCGTCGGTGTCCACGAGGGTGAAGCGCTGCGGGTTCTCGGACTGGGCGGTGCGTACGAAGCCCCAGATCGCGGCGGCCGCGGGGTCGGGGTGGGTGACCTGGTCGTCGTGGAAGGCGTCGCGTGTCACGAGGACCAGGCGGGAGGCGGAGAACCGCTCGTCGGCGAGCCAGTCCTGCGTCCACCGCAGCACCCGGTGCAGGCGCTGTCCGGCGGCGGCGGGTGTGTCGCCGCCGTCACCGCCGTCGCTGTCGAGGCGGGCGATGACGACAGGGGGTACGTCCGCGCCGGACGCGGCGAGCCGGGCGAGGTCGGCGAAGGCCGCCCCGTCTCCTCCCGGGGATCCGGGCTGCGCGTCGAGGGGGGCTTCTTCCAGCACCGCGTACCGGCTCTCCGGCCGGCCGGAGGGAACCGCGACGGGAGCCCATTCGATCTGGAACAGCGCGTCCTGGTGGTCGAAGCTCAGCGCGGTCAGCCGCTCGACGTCCGCGGGCCGCAGGCTCAGCGAGGCGACGCCGCCGAGCGGCGTCCCGCTGCCGTCCGCGAGGGTCACGGACAGCGTGTTCTCCCCCGCGGGGGAGAGCCGCACGCGCAAGCGGGCCGGCTGTTCGGCGTCGATGCGAAGTCCGGTGCAGTGGAACGGCAGCAGGCCCTCGGGCCGGGACGGGTCGAGGAACCGGCCCGGGCCGGCCGGGAACAGCGCGGCGGTCAGCAGCGCCGGGTGGATGCCGAACCGGCCGTGCTCCACGCCGTCGGCCGCGGGCAGCTCGATCTCGGCGAACAGGGTGTCGTCCCGGCGCCACACCGCGCGCGTGCCGCGCAGCAGCGGCCCGTGGCCGAAACCGAGGGCGGCCAGCCTGGTGTACTCGTCCTCGAAGGGCACGGCGGTCGCCCCCGCGGGCGGCCACGCCGTGAGGCCGTCCTCGGCGGGGGCCGGGGCGGTGCCGGATCCGGCGGTCCCGACGGCGTTGCGCGTCCACTCGCTCTCGCCGTCGGCACGCGAGTGCACGCCGATCACGCCCTGGGCGTCGACCACGACACGGATCTCGCGTTCGGCCGTGCGGGAGAGCACCAGCGGGGATTCCAGGGTGAGTTCGTCGACGGCGTCGCGGCCCGTCCTGTGGGCCGCCCACACCGCCAGTTCCGCCAGCGCCGCCCAGGGCACCAGGACGGCGCCGTGGACCACGTGGTCGGCGAGCCAGGAATGGCGTTCCAGGGACAGGCGCCCGCTGCCCACCACTCCCCCGCGGCCGCCGTCGTCGCCGGGCAGATCGATCACGGCATCGAGCAGCGGGTGGTCCGACGTGCTCGTGACGGCGGTGGTCTCGGCAGGGGTGTTCAGCCAGTAGCGCCGGCGCTGGAAGGCGTACGTGGGCAGTTCGACCCACCGGCCCGCCGCGTCCTCGAAGACCGTGTCCCACGACACCGCGACGCCCGCGACGAAGGCCTCGGCCGCCGACTGGTAGAGCCGCGCGAGGCCGCCCTCACCGCGGCGCAGCGACCCCACCACGAACCCGGTGGCGCCGGGGGTGGCGTCGAACATCTCCTGGATGTTCATCACGAGCAACGGGTGCGGGCTGAGCTCGACGACGGCGCTGTTGCGCTCCTGCTCGACCAGGCGTCCCATGGCGGTCCCGAACTGCACCGGTTCCCGCAGATTGCGGTACCAGTAGCCGGTGTCCAGCCGCAGGGGGTCGATCAGGCCGCCGGTGACGGTCGAGTAGATCGCCACGGGTGTGGGCATGGGGGTGATCCGGCCGAGCTCCTGCTGGAGCCGGCCGTCGAAGCGGTCCATCAGCGGCGAGTGGCCGGGCACGCTGGACTTGATCAGCCGGGCGCGGGCGCCGTCGGCCTGACAGGCCGCGACCAGTTCCTCGACCGCCCCGGTCTCGCCCGAGACCGTCGTCGAGGTCGGTCCGTTCACGGCGGCGATCCCGATGCGGGACTCCTGGCCCGCGATCAGCTTCCGCACCCGGTCCTCGGGCAGCAGGACGCCGGCCATGCTGCCCTGACCGGTGACGGTGGCCAGGAGCCGGGAGCGCAGGGCCACGATCTTGGCGGCGTCCCGCAGGGTCAGGGCGCCCGCGACGTAGGCGGCGGCGATCTCGCCCTGGGAGTGGCCGATCACCACGTCGGGGGTCACCCCCAGCGAGCGCCACACCTTCGCCAGCGCCACCATCACCGCGAACAGCACGGGCTGGACGACGTCGATGTCCTCCAGGTCGGCCGAGTCCGGTCCGCCGCACACGGTGTCGATCAGCGACCAGGACACCCACGGCTCCAGCGCCTCGGCGCAGGCGCGCAGCTCCTCGGCGAAGACCGGGGAGGTCTCCATGAGTTCGCGGCCCATCGCGATCCACTGGGCGCCCTGGCCGGGGAAGACGAAGACCGTCTTGCCCACCGGTTTGGCGGCTCCGGTCACCGTGCCCGAGGAGGCGGGCTCCTCCCCCGCGGCGACGGCGGTCAGACGGGCGACGAGTTCGTCCCGGTCGGCGCCGATGACCACCTGGCGGTGCTCGAACAGCGACCGGGTCGTCACCAGCGCCCGTCCCACGCCCGCGGCCGTCAGGTCCGCGTCCGCGGCCACGCTGTCGCGCAGCCGCAGCGCCTGCTCGCGCAGCGCCTGCTCCGACCGTGCCGACAGGACCCACGGCACCGCACGCGACGCGCCGGTGGCGGGCTGCGCGGCGTCACCGGCCGGGCTCTCGGCCGGCTCGGCGGCGGGCGCCTGTTCGAGGATCAGGTGGGCGTTGGTGCCGCTGATGCCGAAGGACGACACGCCCGCGCGCCGGGGCCGGTCCTGCGTGGTGGTCCACTCCCGGGCCTCGGTCAGCAGCTCCACCGCGCCCGCCGACCAGTCGACGTGCGTCGAGGGCCGGTCGACGTGCAGCGTCCTGGGCAGCACGCCGTGCCGCATCGCCATGATCATCTTGATGATGCCGCCGACGCCCGCGGCCGCCTGGGTGTGCCCGATGTTCGACTTCAGCGACCCCAGCCACAGCGGCTCCCGGGAGTCCCGGTCCTGGCCGTAGGTGGCCAGCAGGGCTTCGGCCTCCATGGGGTCGCCGAGCCGGGTGCCGGTGCCGTGGGCCTCGACCGCGTCCACCTCCCCGGACGACAGCCCGGCATCGGCCAGGGCCGCCCGGATGACCCGTTGCTGCGCCAGCGTGTTCGGTGCGGTCAGCCCGTTGGACGCGCCGTCCTGGTTGATGGCCGAGCCGCGGATCACCGCCCAGATCCTGCGGTTGTTGCGGAGCGCGTCGGAGAGCTTCTCCAGGACCAGTACGCCCGCGCCCTCGGAGAAGCCGGTGCCGTCGGCGGCGTCGGCGAACGCCTTGCACCGGCCGTCCGCCGACAGGCCCCGCTGCCGGGCGAGTTCCACGAACATCCCGGGAGTCGGCAGGGTCGACACCCCGCCGGCCAGCGCCAGCGTGCACTCACCCGACCGCAGGGACCGTACGGCCTGGTGGATCGCGACGAGCGACGCGGAGCAGGCGGTGTCGGTCGACACCGCCGGGCCCTCCAGGCCCAGCACGTACGCCACGCGGCCGGAGGCCACGCTGAGGTAGGTGCCGGTGAGCTGGAAGCCCTCCACCTCGCCGGCCGCGCCGCCGCCGACCCGGGGGCCGTAGTCGACGCCGTAGAGACCGGTGAACACGCCGGTCGCCGAACCCCGCAGCCCGGCCGGGTCGACGCCCGCCCGCTCCAGCGCCTCCCACGACGTCTCCAGCATGAGGCGCTGCTGCGGGTCCATCGCCAGCGCCTCACGTGGGCTGATGCCGAAGAACTCCGCGTCGAAGTCGGGGAGTTCGGGCAGGAAGCCGCCCGTGCGCGTGTACGTCCTGCCGTGCGCCTCGGGGTCGGGGTCGTAGAGCGTCTCCACGTCCCAGCCGCGGTCCAGGGGGAAGTCGCCCATGGCGTCCACTTCGCCGGACACCACTCCCCACAGCCCTTCGGGGGACGTCACCCCGCCCGGGAAGCGACATCCCACCCCCACGACGGCGATGGGCTCGCGCGCGGACTCCTCCAGCTCGCGCACCCGCTCGCGCAGCTCCTGCGCGTCGCCGACGGCACGTCGCAAGTAGGAGCGGAGCTTGTCGACTTCCTCCACCAGGGGCCTCCCTCAACGGTTACTTAGAAGAACGGGTGCGGCTACAGGTATCCGCGGTCGATCAAGGCGTAGAGATCGTCGTCGCTACGGTCTTCCGGGCCTGCTTCCTCCACCGGCTCCGCGGCGTCGGGGGCCGGCGGCTGCAGGAGGGAGAAGAGGTGGTCGGCGAGCTGCTGCGGAGTGGGGTAGCTGAACGCGACGGTGGCCGGGAGCCGCACCGCGGCCACCGCGTTGAGCCGGTTGCGCAGCTCCACCGCCATCGAGGAGTCGAAGCCCAGGGCCTTGAAGGTGTCGGCCGCCCGCGCCTCGAGATCGGCGGGTGTCAGCCCCACGCCCTTCGTGGCGAGGAGGACGGCCGTCTCGGCGCACACGAGGGCGCGGGCCGCCGACGGCGAGTCCGGGCCCGCCGTGCGCGCGCCCCGGCCGTCCGCCTGCCGCGCCTCGTCGTTCGTGACGGCGGATGCGGTCAGCCAGTGGCGCCGGCGCTGGAAGGCGTAGGTCGGCAGGCCGATCCGGCGCGGCCGCCGGGCGGTGAACACCGCCGTCCAGTCCACCGGCACACCGCGCACGTGCAGTTCGGCCAGTGACGCCAGGACCTTGCCCGCGCTCCCGTCGTGTCTGCTGAGGGTGCCCACCACCGGGGGCGCGGTTGCCAGCGCGTCGGCGGCCTCCTCCATCGCCACCTGGAGCACGGGGTGCGGGCTGATCTCCACGTACACGCCGCCGCGTTCGCGCATCAGGTTCTCGACGACCTCGCCGAAGCGGACGGTCGAGCGCAGGTTGTCGTACCAGTACGAGGCGTCGAGGCGGCGGGTGTCGAGCGGTGCGGCGGTGACGGTGGAGTGGAACTCCACCGCCGTCTCCCGCGGGGTGATGCCGGCGGCGGCCTCAAGGACCTGGTCGCGGATGCGTTCGACCTGGTGGGAGTGGGACGCGTACTCGATCTTGACGCGGCGGACCCGGACGCCGTCCTCGGCGGCCCGGGCGGCGAACTCCTCCAGGGCCTGGAGGTCTCCGGCGATCACCACGGAGGCCGGTCCGTTGACGGCGGCCACGGACAGCCGCCCGGCCCAGCGGACCAGCCGCTCCTCGACCCAGGTCAGGGGCGCGGCGACCGCGTTCAGCCCGCCCAGGCCGGCCAGCGCGGTCAGCGCCTGGCTGCGCAGGGCGACGACCCGTGCCGCGTCCTGCAGGCAGAGCGCACCGGCCGCGCACGCCGCGGCGATCTCTCCCTGCGAGTGCCCGACCACCACGTCGGGGACCACTCCCAGGGACCGCCACAGTTCGGCGAGGGAGACCATCATCGCGAACAGCGCGGGCTGGACGACGGCGTCGCCGCGCTCCAGCGACGGCGCCGACTCCGCCCCGGTCACCAGGTCCACCAGCGACCAGTCGAGCCACGGCTCCAGCGCCTTCGCGCAGGCGTCGATGGCGCGGGCGAAGACCTCGGACTCGGCGTACAGCTGCTTGCCCATGCCCAGCCACTGCGAGCCCTGGCCGGGGAAGACGAAGACGACCGGGCCCGTGGCCGTGGTGGCGGTGCCGCGCACGGCCCGTGCCGCCGCGCCTCCGGCCGCCACCAGGTCGAGGCCGGCCAGCGCCTCCTCGCGGTCGTCGGCGAGGACGACGGCCCGGTGCTCGAACGAGGACCGCGTCGCGACGAGCGAGTGCCCGATCTCGGCCGCCGACAAGGACGCGTCGGCGCTCACGAGCTCGTGCAGCCGCGCGGCCTGCTGCCGCAGGGCCTGCTCCGAGCGGGCCGACAGCACCCAGGGCACCGCGCCGGAGACGACCGCCGGGGTCACGCCGGCGCGGGCGGCGGGGGGTTCGGCGGGCAGGGCGGGGGCCTGTTCGAGCAGGACGTGGGCGTTGGTGCCGCCCATCCCGATCGACGACACCCCCGCCCGGCGCGGCCGGCCGGGTTCGCCCGGCCAGGGCCGCGTGGCGCGCGGGACGTCGAAGTCGTCGTGGAAGTCGGGGACGGCGGGGTTGGGGGCGGTGAAGTCCGGGTGGGGGACCAGGTGGGCGCGGTCCACGCAGAGCGCGGCCTTCACGAAGCCGACGATGCCGGCGGCCGGCTCCAGGTGGCCGACGTTCGCCTTCACCGAGCCGATGGCCAGCGGGCGGCCGCGGCCGGTCGCACGGAACACCTCCCGCAGGCCGGCCAGTTCGGCCGGGTCGCCGAGCCGGGTGCCGGTGCCGTGGGCCTCGACGTAGTCGACGTCCTCGAACGCGACGCCCGCGCGGCGCACGGCGGACAGCACGGCCGACGCCTGCCCGGTGGGGCTCGGGTCCGGCATCCGGGAGGACGCGCCACCGCTGCGGACGCCCCAGCCGCGCACCACCGCGTAGATGTGGTCGCCGTCGGCGACGGCGAGGTCGAGCCGCTTCAGCACGACGAACGCGCCGCCCTCGCCGCGGATGAAGCCGTTGGCCCGTGCGTCGAAGGGGAAGCAGCGGCCGTCGGGCGACAGGGCGCCCAGATTCGCCAGCCCGGCTCCCGCCTCGGGGTCGACGATCAGGTGCACGCCGCCCGCGATCGCCATGTCGGCCGCGCCGCCGCGGATCCGTTCGCACGTCAGCGCCAGCGACACCAGGGAGGAGGACTGGCCCGAGTCCGCGCACAGGCTCATGCCGCGGACGTCGAACAGGTGCGAGATCCGGTTCGCGACCAGCGCGCCGCTGGAGCCGAGCGCGGCGTGGCGGTCGTCCCGGTCGCTGCCGGACAGCCTGCGCAGCATCTCGTAACCGGAGGAGCCGGCGCCGACCACGACGTCGACCTCGCGGCCGGCCAGGGCGGCGGCGGGCAGGCGGGCGTCCTCGACGGCCTCCCAGGCGAGCTCGAGACCGAGCCGCTGCACGGGGTCCATGGCGGCGGCTTCCCCGGGCGCGGTGTCGAAGAAGGCGGCGTCGAAGCCGTCGACGGAGTCGAGGAACGAGCCCGAGCCGAGGGTGGCCGCGTCGGGGTGGGACAGGTACGTCGACTGCGCGTCGGCGGCCCGCTGCCCGGGGAACGTGCCGATGGTCGACCGCCCCTCGCGCAGCAGGTCCCAGAACTCGGCCACGCCGCGCACCCCGGGGAAGCGGCACGACATCCCGATCACGGCAACATCGGTGGCTGCGCCACTCATGGGTGTTCCTTCCGGTTTCTTCGGTGTACGGCGGGCACGCGCGCGGCCGGGGTGCTCGGGGCCGTGGGCGGCCGGAGCGTGTTCACAGCCAGCGGGTCAGCAGCTTCGACAGTTCGTCGGGGGCGTTCATGAAGTCGTAGTGGCCGCCGTCGATCACCCGGAACTCGACGGAGTCGGCGTACCGGCGCCAGCCCTGGAGGTCGGCCAGGGTCACGTCCTGGTCGTCGCGCCAGTGCACGACGACGACGGGGCAGTCCACCGCGACCGGTGTCTGGCGCCGGTACTTCTTGGCGGCGGCGTGGTCGCGGGCCAGGACCATCAGGCCCAGGTCGAGCATGTCGGGGCGCGGTTCGATGCCCCGGCCGCGGACGAACGCCTCGACCTCGTCGCGCAGCTGGGGCTCGGTCATGGTGAGCATCGGGTCGCGGGAGGCGTCGTGGGGGGCGGGCTGGCCGGAGACGAACAGGCAGTTCGGTGTGGGCAGTCCGGCCTCGGCGAGTTGGAGGGCGGTCTCGTAGGCGGGCAGGGCGCCCGCGCAGTGCGCGAAGAACGCGAACGGCCGGTCGAGCAGGGGGGTGAGGGGTTCGACCAGGTCGGCGGCGAGGTTCTCGTAGGTGCCGTAGTGGGGGTGGCCGAGCCGGTTCTCGCGGCCGGGGAACTGCACCGGGCAGACCTCGATGTCCTCCAGCGCGGTGGGCCAGGCGCTGAAGGCGGAGGCGCCCGATCCGGAGAAGGGGAAGCAGAAGAGCCGGGCCGGGTGGTCGGCGGGCGGCCGGACGAACCACGGCGAGGGGGCGACGGCGGGGCCGGTTGTCATGGCGTCTTTCGTTTCTGCGCGACGATGGGGAGGTGGGTCATCCCGGCGATGAAGTACGACCGCAGGTGCTGGGGTTCACCGGCGAGCTCGATGGATCCGAACCGGTGCAGCAGTTCCTCGAAGAAGACCCGCAGGGTCAGCCGGGCCAGCGGCGCGCCGATGCAGAAGTGCGGCCCGAACCCGAAGGCGACCTGCCGCTTGGCGTTCGGTCGGGTGATGTCGAAGGTGTGCGGGTCGGGGAAGAGGGAGGCGTCCCGGTTGGCCGAGCCGATCCAGGCGACGACCGCCGCGCGGGCCGGGATCGTGCCGCCGGCGATGTGCACGTCGTCGACCGCGTAGCGCATGAAGTTGCAGGCGGCCGAGGTCCAGCGCAGTCCTTCCTCGACCAGGTTCGGGATCAGTGTCGGGTCGGCCTGTGCCTTGTCGAACTGCTCGGGCCGTTCGACGAGGGCCTGCACGGTGCCCGAGACGGTGTGCGGGGTGGTGACGTTGGCGCCCAGCAGGATGCTGTAGCCGTCGAGGGCGATCTCCTCGTCGCTCAGCGGCGCGCCGCCCGCGCTGACGCCCATGAGGTGGGCGAGCAGGGTGTCGTCCTCGCCGCCGGCCGCGCGGCGCCGTTTGACCCACTCGGTGACGTAGTTGACCAGTTCGTGGTGGGAGATGGCCAGGGTGGCGGCCTCGTGGCCGACCATGAAGTGCGGGTCCGAGGGGGCGGTCACCATCGCGGTGAGCTGGACCAGTTCCTCCCAGTCCTTGGCGGGGATGCCGAGCAGCGGGCCGGTGACCATCGCCGGCAGGAGCAGTGCCCGTTCGGCGAGGTCGAAGGTCTCGCCGTCCAGCGCCGGCTGCAGGAAGCGCACGACGGTGCCGCGGATGGAGTCCTCCCAGGACTTCACCGCCCGGGCGGTGAGCTTGGATCCGAGCGGCCGGCGGACCTCGGTGTGCCGGGGCGGGTCGGTGGAGGTCAGCAGTTTGCCCGCCGCGGGGTCGTCGATCCCGACGTGGGTGGGGGTGGTGCCGCGCTCGGAGGTGAACTCGCGGTGGTCGCCGAGCACGCGGCAGACGTCCTCGTGGCGGGTGACCGACCAGAACTCCCGCCCGTCGGGCAGGACTTGGTGGTGCAGCGGCGCCTTGGCCCGCATCACGTCCCAGACCGGGTGCGGATCTCCCGAGGTGTACAGGTCCAGGTCGAACAGGTCGAGGGTGTCGAGGTCGACGTCGCGTGCGGGGCCGGGCGTCAGCCTCACGTCCTGCTCCTCCCCTGCTCGATCAGCTCGGCGACCCGGGTGGGGGTCTGCGCCAGGTAGAAGTCGCGCACGGACAGCTGGACGCCGTAGTCCCTCGCCACCTGCTCGATGATTTTGATTCCGGTGAGCGAATTTCCGCCGAGCACGAAGAAGTCGTCCTGCGGCCCGACCTCGCGGTCACCGAAGTGTTTCGCCCACAGTGCCGAGACTTCCCTGACGAGCGATGCCGGCGCACCGAAGGACGCCGCCTCGTTCTTCGGCGTCGCATCCTGCCCGTCCTGCCGGTTGACCACCTTCGGCGAAGTTTCCATTTCCAGCCTTTTCCTTCCTCGATCGGACGGGAATGCCCGTCCACGCCGCTGCCGGAAGGCCGACGCAGCGACCCGACAGACCCGAAAGTGATGGATCGCCCGTTCGGCGGGCGTGCCCGAAGTCACCGCGCTGCCACGGTAGATGGCCGGGGAAACGCCGGGCAAGGGATGACAGTGCGGACCGCCCGGCGGGCATCGTGCTGTCCTGTCGGCAGGACAGTCCGCTGTTCTCGCGGCCCCGTCCGGAGCATATGACGGATGGCGGCCGAACCGGCCGGTGGGCGCAAGTCGTGTGCGCCGAAGCTTCGTTGCCTTGCCCGTCAGGGAAGAATTATGGTGACGATCGGGTGGAACGCCCAGCGGTTATCGGGCGGAACGCCCAGTGGTTTCGGGGCGTGTCAGACAATCATGAGCTGGAGGGGATTTCCTTGCTGAAGTCGGAACGGCTTGCGGTACTGCCCATCGATTCGTACGACCTGACCGAGGAATTGTCCATCCTCGACGGGCACGAGTACGGCGGCGAATACGACACCTTCACTTTCGGGTCCTGGTCGTCGCATGTGCTGGCCAACGGCAGCGGCGCGGATTCCGATGTCGCCTTCCGCCCCCACGACGGCAGCCTCTCCCTGACCGAACTGGGGAAGAAGCTGCCGAACATCATGTCGCTGGTGACCGGGCACTTCCCGCTGGACCGCCTGCAGTGGGTGCGCGTCTTCGCCCTGCGTGAGGGGATCATCGCCCCGCACGTGGACTTCCTGGAGTGGGCGAAGCCGGGCACGCGGCTGCAGGTTCCGCTGCGCACCAGCGAGGAGTCGCTGCACTCCGAGAACGACATCCTCTACCACATCCGCCGCGGCGAGGTGTGGAAGATCCACTCGACCGATCCGCACTCCGCGCGCAGCACCTCCGGCACCGCCCGGCTCTCGCTCTGCCTGGACTTCGCGGACGACGGGGAGCCCCTCGAGATCCGCGGCACCGTCGCCGCGACCGAGCCGATCCGGGTCGTCGAGCGCCCCGAGCCGGCCGACGCGGAGCTGGAGGAGCTCATCGCCTCCGGCGCCGGGCTCACCCTCGAGACCATGCGGGCCGGTTTCCGTCCGTTCGCCGAGCTGCACTTCGAGCGGCACGCGCACGCCACCGCGGCGTTCGACTGGTACGTGCAGGCCGCGCGGCGCAGCGGTGACGAGGACGTCGTCGCCAAGGCCCAGGCCTTTCGCACGTACTGCATCGAGAAGCGGGGCGAGGGCGAGGCGTTCGTCTGGTGAGGGCGCCGTCCTCGGCCGGCGGCGGGCCGGGGCCCGGGGCCGGTGTCCTGGACCCGGGCCCGCGGCCCGCCGGGGAAGGCCCGCCCGGGGCCCGCCCGCTCCGCCGGGTCCGGGGCTGGCTCATATAAAAATCGGACGCA
>NZ_JBHYPZ010000038.1:0-63676 GCF_042746485.1 Streptomyces sp. NPDC058751
GCATGTGAGCGTGGGGCCAGGCCTCAGAACACTGGCCTGAGACAGCCCAGTTGTGACCGGGCTATCCACTTGAATGGTGCGACCTCGTGTCGCACCCAGAAGCCGTACCAACGGCGCATCTCCACCTGGTCCTTGTAGTAGGTGAAGAGGAAGTCGAGGTGGTCCTCGATCTTCGCCTTGGCCGGTGTCGAGCGGTCGGGCTCGGAGTAGAGCCCGGGACCGAAGACCTTCGCCTTGATCAACTGGCTTGGAGGGGCGGCGAGTTGTGGCAGCACGCGGACGGCGTCGATCTGCTCGGCGAGTCTCTCGGGCGTGGGGGTCGACTCGTTGGCCCAGAAGAGCAGTTCGGAGGTGCGGGCGATGCCGTACGGGGTGCCGAAGCCCGGTTCGTGGTCCTCGTAGGTGATGTTGAGGCCTTCGAGCTGTTCGGCGTACGTGTCCTGGCCCATGCCGTCGTGGTAGAAGCGCAGGTCCATGGGCCGCGCCTCGGGCGACCAGAGCCAGAGGGTGACCTCGGCCTCGTCGGTGTGGGCGCCGCGGACGTCGAGCTGGGCGGGGAACTTCTCCCAGAAGTCCCGCAGTCCGAAGGAGAGTCCGCCGCTCGGCCCGCCGACGTAGCCGAAGCCGGAGGCGCGCCGGCCACCGCCCGCCGCGATCCAGCCGTGCCCCTTCTTGGTGCGTTTGCGCAGGGTGAAGCCGTCTGCGGAGAGCTGGGAGAGGGTGTAGTCGCCCCACTGGGGGACGTACTGGAGCCGGGTGGTGACCCGTTGGTCCCAGGTGGAGGGGTCGGCGAGCTTCTCGCCCGCGAACTGGGCGGCCTGGACGGCGGCTCCGGGGTCGCGGCGCAGCCCGGTGACGCCCTGGACGGCCTCGCGGAGGAGCCCGGTCCCGTCGCCGCCGATCCGGACGTGCCGGTCGTAGGCGGCGTCCCGCATCGGCACGGTGAAGCGGACGCCGAGCCCGCGCACGAAGTCGCCGCTGCTCTTCCCGGGTTCCTGCTTCCCGTCGAAGGTGATCGTGTGCACCATGCGGAAGGAGTCGGCGCCCGCGTAGAAGTACAGGCGGACCGAGAAGGGCAGCCAACTCCTTTCGCCCCTGCGGTGCTTGCCGTCGATGCGGACGACGGCCCGCACCGGGCCGTCCTGTTCGACCTCGGCCGCGGAGATCGCGCTCTCGAAGCGCTCGGACTTCACGGCTCCCTGGTCCCCGTCCTCGATCTCGGGGCACCGGACGAGGACGAGGCGGCCGTCCCTGGCGATCTCGGTCGTGCCGCGCGTCACGGACCTGACCAGCGCGGAGCCGCTCCTGCCGATCTTCGCGGTGATGACCCCGGTCGAGACGGTGATGACCCCGCCGCTCGTACCGACGGTGACCTCCCGCTCCGGCGCGGCGGCCTCTCCCGCGGTCAGCGCAAGGGGACCGGCGTCCGAACTCGTCGCGTGGGCGGTCCACTTGAGGGAGCCGTCCGGCCAGTAGGCGATGGGCCAGGACTGCACGGGGACGGCCCGGCCGCCTGCGTCCGTGAGCGCGAACGTCTGGCCGGGCCGGTACGCACCCCTGGGCCAGGGCACGCCGACGGTGGAACCGGGGGCGGCGCCGAGGCCGCCGTCCTCCAGCCAGTCGAGGTTCACGGGGTCGGGTCCGGTGGCTTCCGCTCCGGGGGCGGCCTGCGCGTTCGCGGTTCCGAGGGTCCAGCCGAACTGGGCGGCGGCTCCGGCGACGGCGGCCGCCTTGAGCAGGGACCTGCGGGGGATGGGCGACATGGCCTTTCCTCTCCTTACGGGACGGTCAGGGGCATGACATTCAGGAGACGGCGGCCGACTGCGCGACGGAGCGGGGGCCGGACGTGCGCGGCGCCTGTCCGTCTCCTGGCGCTCCGGCCGCCGGAGGGCGTGCTCAGCGCCGCCGCGGGCGCTCCTCGACGGCGACGGCCGCCGCGGCCACGGCTCCCAGGACGGGAACCGCCAGCGGCGCGACGAGCAGAGCGGATCCGGCCACCACGGCCAGTCCGCCGACGAGCAGGAAGGACCCGGCGGGATCGAGGACGGTCCGGCGCCCGGCGTCCGCGAGCAGCCCGCGCCAGACCGCCCCCGGCTCCCAGACCGCGGCCGCGCGCAGCACCGCGACGACTCCCCCGGTCAGCGCGAGGAGCCCGACGGCCCCGACGGGCGGGCCTCCGGGGATTCCGGCGCGTACGGCCTGGACGTCGACCCACACCACGGCCGCCCCGGCCCATCCGGCGGCTCCGACGAGCAGGCCGCCCCGTACGGCGGCGCGGAAGTCTGCCGTGAACTCCCGCAGTCCGCCGCCCTCATGAGCCGTGCGCCGGCGCAGGTGGCGCGCGCCGGCCGCGAACGCGGCGGGAACGGTCACGAGCGGCAGCGAGGCCACCGCGATCCACACACCGGTCAGCAGACACTCCGCGAACACGGCGAACGGTTCGGCGAGGACGGACTCCCGGGGCGGCCTCCGGGCTCGTGCCCCGGCGCGGCCCCTCGGCTGCGTGACGGTCATGTCAGCCCTTCAGTCCCGAGGTCGCCATGCCGTCGATCAGGTACCGCTGGAAGGCGAGGAAGAAGAGGAGCACGGGCAGCAGCGCCACCAGCGACATCGCGATCATGCCGCCGTAGTTGGCGACGCCCTCCTGGTCGCGGAACATCATCATGCCGAGCGAGACCGTGTACTTGCCGGGCTCGTTGAGGTAGATCAGCGGGCCCATGAAGTCGTTCCAGGCGTTGATGAAGGTGAAGATGGCGCTGGTGATGAGGGCCGGGCGGCACAGCGGCAGCACGATCGACCAGTAGATCCGCGGATGGCCGCAGCCGTCGAGCCGCGCCGCCTCGTCCAGTTCGCGCGGCAGGTTCCGCATGAACTGCACCATGAGGAAGACGAAGAACGCCTCGGTGGCCAGGTACTTGCCGATCAGCAGCGGCACGTAGGTGTTGACCAGTCCCGCCTTCTGGAACATCACGTACTGCGGGATGAGCAGCACGTGGTACGGCAGCAGCAGGGTGCCGATCATCAGCGAGAACAGCACGTTCCGCCCGGCGAACCGGATCCTGGCGAAGGCGTACGCGGTCAGCGAGCAGGAGACCAGGATGCCGGCGACCGAACCGAGCGCGTAGAACAGGGAGTTCTCGAAGAAGGTGGTGATCGGGATGTCGGCGATCCCGTCGGTCAGCCCCGTGAAGTTGGCCAGGACCGGGTCGGACGGGAACAGTTCCAGGCTGCCGATGATCTCGCGGCCGGGCTTGAAGGAGGCGCCGAGGACCCAGAGCACGGGGTAGAGGACGACCGCGAGGACCAGCAGGGCTCCGACGTGCCAGGCGAGCGAGCCGGCGCGCCCCCGTGCGCGTACCGGGGTCCTCGCGGTGCCGGGACCGGGCACCTTGCCCGTGGCGGTGCTCATCGGGCGTCCCCCTCGTAGTGCACCCAGCGCTTCTGCGACCAGAAGAGGACGGCCGTCACCAGCGCGACGGCGAGGAGCAGCATCCAGGCCATGGCGGAGGCGAAGCCCATCTGGGACTCCCTGAAGCCCTTCTGGTAGAGGTAGCAGGTGTAGACGAGCGTGGCGTCGGCCGGACCGCAGGTGCTGTTGGAGACCACGTACGCCGAACCGAAGATCTGGAACGAGTGGATCGTCTCCAGGAGCACGTTGAAGAACAGGACCGGGGACAGCATGGGCAGCGTGATGCTCCAGAACCTGCGCAGCGGTCCCGCGCCGTCCACCTCCGCCGCCTCGTACAGTTCCTTCGGCACCTGTTTGAGTCCGGCCAGGAAGATGACCATGGGGGCGCCGAACTGCCAGACGGTGAGCGCCACCAGGCTGTAGAGCACCCACTCCGGGTCGCCGACCCAGCCTCCGGAGCGGAGGCCGAGGAAGGACTGCGTACGGTCCACTACGGCGTCGTCGGAGAACAGCGCGCGCCAGACGAAGCCGACCGAGACGCTCGCGCCGATCAGCGAGGGGGCGTAGAACGCGGCCCGGTAGAAGGCCTGGCCGCGGCGGCTCCGTGCGAGGAGCAGGGCCACCCCGAGCGCCAGCAGCAGTTTGAGCGGCGTACCGATGACGACGTACTCGGCCGTCACCTCGACGGACTTCTGCCACCGGGGGTCGTCGAACATGGCGGTGAAGTTGCCGAAGCCGATCCACCGCGGCGGGTCGAAGAGGTCGTAGTCGGTGAAGGCGAAGTAGAGGGAGGCGGCCATCGGGCCCGCGGTCAGGAGCAGGAAGCCCGCGATCCAGGGCGACATGAAGAGATAGCCGGCGAGGTTCTCCCCTCGTCGTCGGCGCCCGCCGGCGCCGGGGGCCGCGCGGGGTCCCGGTGCCGCGTCGGGCGGGGAGTCCTTGACGAGCGTCACGGCGGTTCCCATCAGACGGCGAGGGCGGTCTTCGCCTCGGAGAAGAACTGCTTCACCGCGTCGGAGACCTTGGTGGTGCCCTGCGACATGTCGCCGCCGATGCGCAGGAAGGCGGATTCGACGGTGTCGGCGCCTGCCGGATGCGGGGTGATCGCGCCCAGCACACCGGCCGCGGCCACGTCCTGCTCGTACCGCGCGATGGCCTTGCTGGGGGCGTCGGCGGGCTGGAACGCGTCGAACTGCTCGGTGGTGGAGAGAATCCCGCGGTCGTAACCCATGATCTTTCCGACTTCCGGGTCATGGACCATGAAATCGATGAACCGGGCGACTTCCTCGGGGTGTTTCGTGCGGGCGGACGCGCTGAGCATCAGCGAGGCGAGGTACTGGCCGGTCTGCTTGCCGTCGGTCGTCGGGATCGGCGCAAGACCGTAACTGCTGTCACCCTCGGCCGTATAACGGACCGTGAAGTTGTCCCACGTGAACTCGGAGGCCGCGTGGCCCGCCGAGAGGGACGACTTCGGCTTGTCCTGTTCGACCCGCTTGGGATCGGTGACGATGCCGGCCTTCACCCGGTTGTATCCGTCGGTCCACCACTCCGTCAGATCGGCCTCGTCGAAACCGAGTCCGTCCTCGGTGAAGAACGCCTTGCCGTTCTGCCGGAGGTAGAGGTCGTACAGGTACATGATGCTGAAGTAGCCGGTGTCGCCCGCCACTTTCTGCGTGTCGTGGATCCTCTTGAGCGCGGCGAAGTACTCGTCCCAGGTCCAGCCCCGCTTCGGCTCGATGCCCGCCTTCTCGAACACCTTCTCGTCGACGACAAGTGACATGGTGTTGGATCCGACGGGAATTCCGAGCTGTTTCCCGTCGACCTGCCCGACCTTCTCGACTCCGGCACGGAAGCCTTTCAGGCTGAGATTTCCGGCGTCTATCTGGGACTTGAGGTCGAGCAGGATCCCCCGCTTGTCGTACTTCCGCAGAAAACCGACGGCGTTCTGGAATACGTCCGGTGGATTTCCGCCCGCGGCCTGGGTCTGGAACTTCTCCCAGAAGGCCACGTAATCCTGGAAGTCCGTCTGCACCTTGATCTTCGGATACTTCTTCTCGAAGAGCGCGACGGACCGGTTGATCCGCTTCGCCCGCTCGTCCGCACCCCACCAGGCGTAACGGATCGTCACCGTCCCGTCCCCGGCGCCGCTTCCGCTGCCGCCGCAGCCCGTCGTCGCGGCCAGCCCCAGCGCGGCCGCCGAGGCTCCGGCCGCCTTGAGCACCGTACGCCTCTCGACACTCCCGTTGTTCCCCACTGCCGGCCTCCCCGCCACGTCGACGCCGCCTGCATGAATCGTTTCAAGTAAGCGCTTGCTGGCACAAGGTACGGAGGCGCCCCGGGCGCGTCAATGATTCGGGCAGGAATTGACGTACGACGCTCCGATCCCGCCGCGCCGTCTGCCGCACCCCTTCCTCCACGCCCGCGGGGAAGCACGCAGGCCCGGACCCTCGCGGTCGGCCCGCCGAACGCCCCGCGACCGACGGCGCGGATCGGGGGCGCGGCCGAAAACGCACTACCGCGACAGACGCCGACGGGGTGCCCACGTGCCCGAAGTAAACGGAGCGTGAGACCGGGGACTTCTTTCGCCCCCTCCGCCCCTACCCGACCCGAACCGGGGGCACCGCCCCCGCCCCCCGCTCCTCAAACGCCGGAAGGGCTGAAACTTTCCCGGCCGGGGCTGGAATCGTCACCACGATGCACCTGCAGCCGGCTATGCGCCGTCGAGGCCGTGCCGGTACATCGATGCCCGTCGCCACCGACGCCCACCTCTCGTCCAACGGCGACGGGCCGATGCGCCGGCACGGCCCCGACCCACCCACCGGAGCGACACCGCGACGGCCGGCACGGCGACCCCGCACCGACACAACGAGAACGGCCCTGGTCCACGATGTCGTGGACCAGGGCCGTCTTCCCTACGTGTGGGCGATACTGGGTTCGAACCAGTGACCTCTTCGGTGTGAACGAAGCGCTCTCCCGCTGAGCTAATCGCCCGGGCGCAGGAAGAACATTACCCCATGTCACGGGTTGCCTTCGACCATCCGAGGCGCCCCGGACGACGTCCGGACGGCCCCCTCACTCCGTGATGTTCCACGGCATCACGAGGCCGAACTTCCACAGGTACACCCCCACCAGCACGGCGACGATCACGAGACCGACCGTGGTGAGGATGATGTTCCGACGCCGGACCTTGGGATCGAGCGCCCGCTGCGCGGCCTCCGTGACCTTCCGCTTCGTCCAGCGCAGCACCAGCTGGGCCCAGACGAACTCGGTCGCCCAGATCGCCATGCCCCCGAAGATCACCAGCCACCCCGGCCCGGGCAGTGGAAGCATGACCACACCCGCGGCGACCACCGCGAGCCCGACGACGAAAACGCCCACCTGCCAGCTCACGTGCAGCGCGCGGCGCGCCTTGATGAAATGAGGCGCCCGGGAACCGAGCGCCCGCTCGCCGTCCGCACCGCCGTCCGCGCCGCCACCGGCCGTGGTGACCTCGCCCGACTCGTCACTCCCCGTATTCATACGACCAAACCCTACCCGAGAGAAACCAGTCACCGGAATGGCCCTATCCGGAGAAGGCGCCCTCGGCCGGATGAGTTACATAAAGACATGCAAAACCCTCAGAGGGGTTTACAACGGCACCGTAGGTGGCATGTCGATTTCGCCGACGTGCGAATCCCCGAGCGCACACTGAGCGAAAGGCCCTGGCGCTTATGAACACCACGGTCAGCTGCGAGCTGCACCTGCGCCTCGTTGTGTCGAGCGAGTCCTCACTGCCTGTACCCGCAGGACTGCGGTATGACACGGCCGATCCCTATGCCGTGCACGCCACCTTCCACACCGGAGCCGAGGAAACCGTCGAGTGGGTGTTCGCCCGCGACCTCCTCGCCGAGGGCCTGCATCGGCCCACCGGTACCGGCGACGTCCGAGTCTGGCCGTCCCGGAGCCACGGCCAGGGCGTCGTGTGCATCGCCCTCAGCTCCCCAGAGGGTGAAGCCCTGCTCGAAGCCCCCGCGCGGGCCCTGGAGTCATTCCTGAAGCGAACGGACGCAGCCGTGCCGCCGGGCACGGAGCACCGGCACTTCGATCTCGACACGGAGCTCTCACACATCCTGGCCGAGAGCTGACGCGTCACGACAGAGCCGCCCGGCGCCGTCCACTCGGGGAGACGGCTCGGGCCCAGACAATCGCATAGGGCAGGCGCCGGCGCCGCCACCGCGGAGGTATCGCGGTGGCGGCGCCGCCGCGCGCCCACCCGCACTCCCGGGCCCCCTCCCCTCCTTCGCACCCACGCCCCTGGGCCCCCTTCCCTTCTTCGCACCCGCACTCCCGGGCCACCACTCCCCTCCTTCGCACCCACCCTCCTGGGCCGCTCCCTCCCTTCTTCGCGCCCCACGCCCGTCTCGGCCGCGACGGGAAGCCACTACCATCGGCCAGCATCGGACGGGCGCCCTCGCCCGGCCCCCAGGCCAGGGAGCGAAACGTGCTGATCACCCACGACACCCGGTGCGCACTCGACGCCGTGGTGGATCTGGTGAACACCGCGCCGGAGGACGAGAGCGGGACGGCGGACGGACTCGCCGACGTGGCGTCCCTCGCCGATTTCGTACGAAAGCACAACATCAGCGATGTCGGGGTGCTGTCGGAGCGCGATCTCGCGGCCGTGCAGGACGTTCGCGGCCTGTTCGCCGGGATCTTCGCCGCCGATGACCCGCGGACCGCCGCCTCGCTCATCAACGAACTGGTCGCGGCCGCCGGCACCACGCCCCGGCTGACGGACCACGACGGCTATGACTGGCATGTCCACTACTTCGCGCCGGGGGCGTCGGTCGCCGACCACCTCGCGGCCGACTGCGGGATGGCGCTGGCCTTCTTCGTGGTCGCCGGAGAACAGGACCGGCTGCGGCGCTGCGAGGCCCCGGACTGCCGACGGGCCTTCGTCGACCTCTCCCGCAACCGCTCCCGCCGCTACTGCGACAGCCGCACCTGCGGGAACCGGCTCCATGTGGCCGCCTACCGGGCTCGCCGCAAGGAAGCCGCGGGCTGAGCGGGTCGCACCACCACGGGGAGGGCCGGCCGGGCCGCCCCGTGGACAGAGGGGTCCGGCCCCGTGCCGGACTGACGGAGCCCTCGGCGGGTGGCGCCAGGGGCTCCGTGTACAGCTCAGAGCAGCAGCAGGTCGTGCAGCGAAGCCATGAGCAGCAGACAGCCGATCACCGCAAGGAAGATCATCAGCGGCGGCTGGGAGAGCGCGAAGAGACAACCGCGCCGCTCCTCGGGCGGAGCAGCGGTGTCGCTCGTTGTTGTGTCCAGCATCTCGCGGGCGATGATGACGCAGAGTGCGCCTGCTTCGCGATCAACACGCCCGGAATATACGGGAGTTCGCTGGATCATGTGACGGGCGCGCTCGAACGTGAACGGTTCCGCGCGTTCCCTGCGTCACGCTTGTGATCTTGTGTCGCTTCTGCAGGTCATATGCCGTGCTTCTTCAGGATCGCCTCGATGTCGCTGAAGTCGTCCCCGGAACCCGTCGCCCGCGGTTCCGCCGTCGGCCGGGAGCCGGGGCCGGCGCCCGGGCCCAGCGACGGAGCCGAAGCCGTGGGAGCGGCCACTCCGCGCTGCGCGGCGGCCTTCGCCGCCTTGCGTTCCTTCCGGGTCCCACCGCCGCGCCGCTCCACGGCGCGGGTGATCATGAACAGCGCCCATGCGCCGCCGAGCACCGCGAAGCCGGCCCAGGCGGTCGGGCTGAACGCGGTGTCGGCGAGCCAGCCGACCACTCCGGTCATGACCAGACCGAGCGGCACCAGGGAGTAGGCGGCGATCCGGGCGGCGGCCAGGAAACGCTTGCGGTACGCCGTCACCGCGGCGATGCCCAGGCCGGCGACGGAGACGGCGGAGCAGACGGTCTCTGCGATCATTCCGGTCCTCCAGGCGTGGCTGGGTGCGGCATGTTCCTCGTCCCTTCCATCCTGCACCGCGGCCCGCCCGGTATGCCACGGTCCGGGCACACCTCAGGGACATCTCGGGGTCACCGTCCTCCTCAGGTCCCGGTGGAGCCCTCCATCGCCCGGCCGCCTGGTGGAACCTCCCTCCGGCCGGACTGGGAGACTGGTTCCATGAACGACTCCTCCGGCTCCTCCGCCACGCGCCCGGCCCCCGTCGTCCTGGACGTCTGGTGCGACCTCCAGTGCCCCGACTGCCGTAGCGCCCTCGCCGACCTGGACGCGCTGCGCGCCCGCTACGGCGACCGCCTGGAGCCGCGGCTTCGGCACTTCCCCCTGGAGAAGAACAAGCACGCCTTCGCCGCGGCGCAGGCCGCCGAGGAAGCCGCGGAGCAGGGCGCCGGCTGGTCGTACGTCGAGGCCGTGCTCGGTCGTGTCGAGGAACTGGACCGCAAGGGCGGCGAAGCCTTCCTGGTCGAGGTCGCACGGGAACTCGGCCTGGACGCCGAGGAGTTCGACACGGCCCTGATCGACGGGCGGCACATCCTGATCGTCGACGCCGACCAGGCCGAGGGCAAGGCGATCGGTGTCACCGGCACCCCCACGTACGTCATCGGCGGGGAGCGTCTGGACGGCGGCAAGAGCCAGGAGGGACTGCGCGAGCGGATCGAGGAGATCGCCGACCGGCTGCTCGCCGGCCAGGCCTGACCCACGCCGTCGCCGTGACGGCCCCGGGCCCGCACCGAACCACGGAGCCGGGCCCGTGCCGGGCAGTGGCCCGTGCCGAACGACGGGCCCGGCCCGGGCAGCGCCCTTTCCGGACCGGAGCCGTGCCCTGTCCAGGCCGGAACCGCGCCCTGTCCCGCGCCTCCCGGGGCCGGGACGAGACCCCGCCCCGGCCCCGGCAGTGCCCCGCCCCGGCCGGAGCCCCGTCCCGGCCGGGGCAGAGCCTCACTCCCGTCTACAGCAGCGTCTTGTACAGGTGGTACTCCGTCGTCTCGTAGCCGAGCGACTCGTAGAGCCGCTCGGCCGGGGTGTTCCCCGCGAAGACGTTGAGCGCGATCCGGTCCAGTCCGGCGGCCGTCGCCCTGGCCTCGGCGAGCCGCATGAGCGTCCGGCCGTGGCCGCGCCCGCGCCGGTCCGCGCGGACCCCGACGTCGTAGACGAAGGCGCGTGCGCCCCGGCGCCCCACCCAGAGATCGCCCACGGGGACGCCCTCGTGCTCCAGGACGCTCAGCCACATGTTCGCCGTGTCCGGGCCCTGCGGCAGTGCGCCGCCGAAGTCGCGGTCCGCCTTGGCGAGCGCCTCGGCCTCCGGCACGCCACGCCGGATCCAGTCCTCCGCGTACTGCCGTCTGCCCTCCCGGTCCCAGACCTCGAACTCGTCCCGCGTCATGGGACGGTCGGCGCTGCCGGGGGGAAGGACCGGCGCGGAGCCGTCGGGCGTCTTCTCCATGTTCCGGTTGCGCAGGACGTAACCGAGCATCCTCGTGAACCCCAGGGCCGCGGGGGCGTCACCGGGAACGGTCACCACGATCTGCCGGCAGCCCCACCCCCGCGCGACCTCCTCCGCCGCCAGCGCGGCCACGGTGCCCCGGCCCCGGCCGCGGTCCGGCTCGTCGACGCGGAGCTCGTGGATCCTGGCGGCGGGCGGGCCCGAGCCGGGTTCCGTGGCGAGGTGTACCCGGCCGACGGGACGGCTGTTCACGCACACCTGGTAGCGGCGCGAGAGGGTCCCGTCGGCGGCGCGGTGGAGCGGCTCGGTCGGCCGCAGGGTCGTCGTCATCAGGGGTGTTGTACCCGCTGACGACCGCGTCGGCAGCCGAATTTCCCGGCGGTCCCGGAAGCCTGGTCACCTGGCGGCCGCCGTCGGCCGGACCGGCCGACGGCGCGGGTTCCGGCGGCCGCCGGACCGGTCAGGGATCGAGGTCGTCCCCGGCCCGCTCGTCGAAGACGCGCATGGCCTTGGCGGTCACCGGGCCCGGCGCGCCCGGCAGTTCACGGGCGTCGACCCGGTGCACGGCCTGTACGTCGCGCAGCGTGGACGTCAGGAAGATCTCGTCGGCGCTCTCCAGGACGTCCAGCGGCAGGTCGGTCTCCTTGGCGCCGGTCCATTCGACCGCGAGGGCACGGGTGATGCCGGCGAGACAGCCGGAGGCGACCGGCGGGGTGTGGATCTCACCGTCGAGGACGACGAAGACGTTCGACCCGGTGCCCTCGCAGAGTCGGCCCACCGTGTTGGCGAACAGCGCCTCGGACGCGCCGTGTTCACGCGCGCGGGCCAGGGCGACGACGTTCTCGGCGTACGAGGTGGTCTTGAGACCGGTCAGGGCGCCGCGCTCGTTGCGGGTCCAGGGGACGGTGACGACGGCCGTGGAGTCGGGGCGCGGGTCGGAGGCGCCGAGCGCGACGACGAGGGTCGGACCGTGCTCTCCGCGGTCGGACCCGAGCGGGCCGTGACCGCCGGTGTAGGTGATGCGGAGCCGGCCGAGCGGCATCGGGTTGGCCTCGAGGACGGCGGCACAGGCGCGGCGCACCTCGTCGGCGTCGGGCTCGGGCAGACCGAGGCCGCGTGCCGAGCGGGCCAGCCGGTCGAGGTGACGGGTCAGCGCGAAGGGCCGGCCGTCGACCGCCTTCACGGTCTCGAAGATGCCGTCACCCACGGTCAGTCCGTGGTCGAAGACGGAGACACGGGCGGCCTCGATGTCCTGCAGCCCGCCGTCGAGCCAAAGCTTCACTGGTCCCTACCTCGCATGTGAGTGTGCCGGGTGTGTCGTCCGGCACGGCGTTCCGGCCCGGTCCCCGCGCCGTCCCCGAAACCGGGTCAGTCGGAGAGGGGCCCGTCACCCGCGTCGTACGTTCCCGACGCTACCGCGAGCAGCCGGGACGCCTTCAGCTCGGTCTCCCGCCACTCCCCCTCGGGGTCGGATCCCCAGGTGATGCCCGCCCCCGTGCCGAAGCGCAGGACGCCGTCGGCGCGGTCGATCCAGAAGGTGCGGATGCCGACGGCCAGCTCTCCGGTGCCGCGGTCGGCGTCGACCCAGCCGATGCCTCCGCAGTACGGGCCGCGCGGCGCGGTCTCCAGGGCGTCGATGATCCGCAGGGCGCTGGACTTCGGCGCGCCGGTGACGGAGCCGGGCGGGAAGGCCGCGGCGAGGAGCTCGGGCCAGCCGACGTCCTCGCGCAGTTCCCCGCTGACGGTGGAGACGAGGTGCACGAGCCCGGGGTGCTTCTCGACGACGCACAGGTCGGGCACGGTCACGGTGCCGGTGGCGCAGACCTGGCCGATGTCATTGCGGACGAGGTCCACGATCATCACGTTCTCGGCGTAGTCCTTGTCCAGGAGGTCCGCCTCGGTGCGCCCGGTGCCCTTGATCGGCCCCGACTCGACGCCGCGGCCCGCGCGGCGCACGAAGAGCTCCGGGGAGGCGGTGGCTATCTCGACGCCGTGGTCCGGCAGCCGAATCGTTCCGGCGTACGGGGCCGGGTTGCCGCGCGCCAGCAGAGCGGTGAGCGCGTCGACGTCGGCGTCGGCCGGGACGGGCGCGAAGAGCACGCGGCAGAGGTTCGCCTGGTAGACCTCGCCGGCCGCGATGTGCTCCCGGATGCGCCGTACGCCGGCGGTGTACGCGGCGCGGTCGAGGGAGGACGTCCAGTCACCGGCCGACGGTCCGTGCCACCGTCCGGGCACCGGGGCGGGCACCGGCTCCTCTCGTACGTCGCGGAAGCGGGCGCAGGTCAGACGCCCTTCGAAGTCGGCCGAGACGGCCCAGAAGCCGCTCGAGTCGAGGGCCGCGGGATCGCTGGTGACATCGAGGAGACCGGTGGCGACGAGGCCGCCGAAGCGGGCCAGAGGAGGGAGGTCGAGCACGCAGACGAGTCTAGGACGGGCGTCCGGTGAACGCCCTGGCCATGTCCTCGGGGGGACAGACCGCAGCACGCTGCACAAACGCGTTTTTGTACTGGCCCGGGAATCCGCTAGAGTTCAACACGTCGCCGGGACGCGCAAGCGAAACGGAAACGACAAGCGGACGTAGCTCAGTTGGTAGAGCGCAACCTTGCCAAGGTTGAGGTCGCCAGTTCGAACCTGGTCGTCCGCTCGCAGGAAGTGGGGGATCTTCCCGAACCCGCACTCCTGGTGGAGTGGCCGAGAGGCGAGGCAACGGCCTGCAAAGCCGTCTACACGGGTTCAAATCCCGTCTCCACCTCCAAGGACGATTAGCTCAGCGGGAGAGCGCTTCCCTGACACGGAAGAGGTCACTGGTTCAATCCCAGTATCGTCCACCGGTCCGCAAGGATCCCCGCGCGATTAGCTCAGCGGGAGAGCGCTTCCCTGACACGGAAGAGGTCACTGGTTCAATCCCAGTATCGCGCACGCAGTACCAGCAGTAAGCGTGGCTCCGGCCGCGTGACCTGCGCGATTAGCTCAGCGGGAGAGCGCTTCCCTGACACGGAAGAGGTCACTGGTTCAATCCCAGTATCGCGCACAAGCAAGCCCCCGGTCGTCTCGGCGACCGGGGGCTTCGTCGTACCCGGCTTCCGTGGACCGGCCCGCGTGGGCTCGGACACACGGGGACCCCGACACGCCGAAGGGAATCCGGACACGCCGAAGGGGCCCCTCCGTTCGGAAGGGCCCCTTCGGGGTGGTTCAGGAGGAGAAGAGCATGTGACCGAAGCTCTTGTGACGGTGGTGGCCGCCGTGGCCGCCGTAGTGACCGCCGTGCTGCGGGGCGCCCCATGCGGGGGCCGGCGCGGACGGGTACGCCTGCGGGGCGCCCGGGGGCGGCGGCGCGGGCTGGGACCACTGCGCCTCCACGCGGGTCAGCGCCTCCAGCTCGCCGTAGTCGAGAAAGATCCCGCGGCAGCCGCTGCACTGCTCGATCTGGACACCGTTGCGGGTGTACGTGTGCATCGGCGCATGACATTTCGGACACTGCATGCTCGGCTCAACTCCTCGCCGGTCGATACTGCTTCCGCCAGGACGGACACCGCCCGCCCTCGGTCGGTTGCAGCCTACGTCGCGAAACCCCGGGTCAACTCGGGCGGGACGGTACTCATTCGGTCACAGGCGTCGACCACGGCTCGCTGCACCTCGTCCAACGGCTGCTCCGCGGCGACGGACTTGGCGATCGCCAGGGCCGCGGTCTGCACGGTGAGGGCGCGGGCCGCGACGTCCAGGGCGGGCCAGGGATCGCCGTCGGCGGGGACCGCGGGGCCGCCCGCCTCCCGGTAGGCGGTCAGGAAGCGGAGCCATTCGTCGGGCGGCAGCAGCCCGCAGGCGTACCAGGCGGCGGGACGGGCCAGGTCCCAGGCGGGATCGCCGACGCCCAGGTCGTCGACGTCTATGAGGAGCCAGGGACCGTCCGGCGCGGGGTGGCGTACGAGCTGGCCGAGGTGCAGGTCACCGTGGCACAGGACCGTGGCGTCCGGCACCGGGGCCTCGGCCCGCGCCCAGGCGGGCAGGGCGGCCCAGGCCCGCAGGACCGGAGCGGCGGCCGGGTGCGGGCCGGCCGCGCGCATCCGGGCGATCGCGCGGGCGGCCTTGACGGGTCCCCGCATCGGCGGCAGCCCCTCCGGAACGGGAGCCCGGTGCAGCCGGGCCAGCAGGGTCGCGGCCGCTTCCCAGGGGGCCGCGTCGGGTGCGTCGGGGTCGACGGGGGCGCCGTACGGCCAGAGGGTCACCCGGCGGCCGAGGAGGCCGGCGGGGACCGGGTCCGACGGGGGCAGGAGGATGCCGGGGAGGCGCGTGGCGGCGGAGACCCGCAGGGCGAGCGCGCCGGGTTCCGTGTCGGGGGCGTGGGCCTTGGCGACGACGCCGCCGTGGCGGACCACCGTGCCGTCGTCGCGGTCCGCGAGGAGGATGTCCTCGGCACCGCAGGCGCAGGCTCCGCGGGGGCGGGGCACGGCCGCCGCCGGGTGAGCCGCGCCGCGCGCCGCGGCGGCGAGCGCTGACAGCAGACTGGGGACGGTCACGGATCTCCCTGGGCCGGACGACGGGCCTGTACGGCATCGGCCGCCGGGCACCTGCCGGTGAGGGTACGCACCCGAAGCGGACCTCCAGCGCCGGCCCCCTCGATGCCCCGGCCCGCCCGGGAACCCCGACGCACCGGCACCCGATCCCCGGGCACCCGGCACCCGGCACCCGGCGGGCTTACCGCCGCACCCCGAGGCTCCGGTACTCCGGCAGCCCTCCGCCCTCGCCGAACCGTGCGGCCGGTCTCGTGGTGGACCGTGCGGAGCCCTGCGCCGCCGACGTGGCGCGGTTCTTCCGGGGTGCGCCCGAACCCGTACGCCCGGCGTCTCCGCCACCGGCGCGGACCGGCACCGGGTCACGGGGCCCGTCCGCCCCGGCCCCGCCGCCCGGCCCGAGCACCCGGCGCCGAGCACCGCCGGCGAGTGCGGGCAGCGGGCAGCAGACGGCGGGCGGCGGGCGGCGGGCGGCGGGCACAAAGAGATGCCCGCGCAGCTCCCCAGCTGCGCGGGCATCTTCCTGCCGTCCGCCGCACCCCCGTCCCCACGGGGTTTCATGGCCGGATGTCCCCGCCCGGACCGCTCTTCCGGGCCTGGGGCGCCGCTCAGCGCCCCAGCATCACGCCCACGGACGACGCCTGTGTGACCACCGCGTCCCAGCCGCCGAAGGCGACCACGAGCAGGGCCGCCAGGGGGAGGACCATCGCTGTCGCCACCAAGGGGTGGCGCTGACCCTGGCGGGTGCCGAACGCGGCGGTGTACACCTTGCGTCCCTGCGTACGGAGCTCTGTCCGCGGTGCCGTGTGGGCCATGGTCCCTCTCCTGACCGAGATTCCGTCGTGTCTGGCAGCGGCGGGTGTCTGACCTCGGGGGACGAGTGCTGCACCCGCCGCTTGACCTCAAATCTAGGCGTGTGACGACGACGGGTCGTCATGCCCTCGTACCGATTGCCGGGCCTCCCGGAGGATGAGCCGTGACCTGCTGAGTACTACCGTGGGTGGAGACGTGGGCCCGGGTCTCAGGGTCTTCCCGGAGGGGTCGCCCGATGTGCCCCTACTGTTCCGGGCCGTCCTCCCGGGGAACCGGCTGCTCGACCAGCGCCAGCACCCGAGTCGCCATGAAGCGGGCGGTCCGTACCACTGTTCCGTTTCGAGTGACTTCGCTCACTTCCACCACACCTCGGCGCACCGCCGTCTCCACCCGGCGACCCGCCCTGCTCGCCACCACCTCGTACGTGCGCGTCGTGTCCCCCGCGTCCACGACTATCTCCACCCGATCACCCTTCATGAGCTCAATCCCCCTTCGACGATGGACGGTTGGGATCAAGAACAGGCCAAAGGGGCTCTGCTTCAAAGCTCCCTGACCACCTCTCAAGTTTCCCACCCGGCACTGACAATCGATCAAAACGAGAGGGCGCGGCCTCTGCGCGCACCCGGCCGCGGAAACGTAAGCTGTGGCTCGTCAAACGGACCGGGCAGCGGGGATGGACATGGCGATGATGCGCCTGAGGCGCGAGGACCCGCGTGTCGTCGGCTCGTTCAGGCTTCACCGACGGCTCGGCGCGGGAGGCATGGGTGTCGTCTACCTGGGCTCCGACCGACGGGGCCAGCGGGTGGCGCTGAAGGTGATCCGGCCCGATCTGGCGGAGGATCAGGAGTTCCGCTCCCGGTTCGCGCGCGAGGTGTCGGCGGCACGGAGGATCAGGGGCGGCTGCACGGCGCGGCTCGTCGCCGCCGACCTGGAGGCGGACCGTCCGTGGTTCGCCACCCAGTACGTGCCCGGCCCCTCCCTGCACGACAAGGTCGCCGAGGAGGGGCCGCTGTCGGCCGCCGACGTGGCCGCCGTCGGCGCCGCCCTCTCCGAGGGACTGGTCGCGGTGCACGAGGCCGGGGTGGTCCACCGCGACCTCAAGCCGTCCAACATCCTGCTGTCCCCGAAGGGACCGCGGATCATCGACTTCGGCATCGCGTGGGCGACCGGGGCCAGCACGCTCACCCACGTCGGCACGGCGGTCGGCTCCCCGGGCTTCCTGGCGCCGGAGCAGGTGCGCGGCATCGCCGTCACCCCGGCCACGGACGTGTTCGCGCTCGGGGCCACCCTCGCGTACGCGGCGACCCAGGACTCGCCCTTCGGGCAGGGCAGTTCCGAGGTGATGCTCTACCGGGTGGTGCACGAGGAGCCGCATCTGCACGGGGTCCCGGACGCGCTCGCGCCGCTGGTCCGGGCCTGTCTGGCGAAGGATCCCGAGGAGCGGCCCAGCACCCTCCAACTGTCCCTGCGGCTCAAGGAGATCGCGGCCCGCGAGGCCCAGGGCATGGTGGACGCGCGACCGCCCGCGCCGCGCTCGGCCCCGGACCGGCCGACGGGACGCCTGGCCGAGCAGTACGCCGAGCAGCGCACCCAGCGGCGGCCGGGGACCACTCCCCCGCCGCGCACCGGCGGGACCAACGGCGGATCGCGGTCGGGATCGCGTCCGGCACCCGCCCGCAACACCGGCCGCACCGGGAACAGGCCCGCCCCCCGCAGCGGTACCGGGCGGTCCGGCCCGCGCGCCACCGGGACCGGCCGGCGGCCCGCCAATCCGCGGCTGCTGCGCCAGCGGCTCTTCGTGTTCGTGGTGGTGACGCTGCTGGTCGCGCTCGGTATCGCGGCGGCCCAGGGCTGCCAGGGGCCGTCGCGCGGACTCGACGACGGTCCGCGCGTCGGCGTGCAACGGGAGCAGTCGGCGTCCGGGCCCCTGCCCGCGGGCGGCGCGATCGCCGGTGCGCACCGGAGCGCGCACCACCGAGGCGGCGAGGACAGGCCCTAGGGCGTGTCCGACGGCTCCCGTCGTCGCCCGGAGGGCGGCCCTCAGCTCGTGGGACGGCCCGTCGCCACCGCGTAGAAGGCGACCGCGGCCGCCGCGCCGACGTTCAGGGAGTCGACGCCGTGGGCCATCGGGATGCGGACCCATTCGTCGGCCGCCATCAGCGCCCGGGTGGACAGCCCGTCGCCCTCCGCGCCGAGCATCAGCGCGACCCGCTCCATCGTGTGCGGGGCGACCTCGTCGAGGGACCTCGCCTTCTCGTCCGGGGTGAGGGCGAGCAGGTTGAACCCGGCTTCGCGCACCGAGTCCAGGCCCTTGGGCCAGGTGTCGAGACGGGCGTACGGGACCGAGAAGACAGCGCCCATCGAGACCTTCACCGAGCGGCGGTAGAGGGGGTCGGCGCAGTCCGGGGAGAGCAGCACCGCGTCCATGCCGAGGGCGGCGGCCGAGCGGAAGATGGCGCCGATGTTGGTGTGGTCGTTGACCGACTCCATGACGACGACCCGGCGCGCGGTGCGCAGCAGTTCCTCCGCCGTCGGCAGCGGCTTGCGCTGCATCGAGGCGAGTGCTCCCCGGTGCACGTGGTAACCGGTGACCTGCTCGGCGAGCTCGGGGCTGACCGCGTAGACGGGTGCCGGGAGTTCGTCGATGACGTCGCGCATGACGTCGACCCACTTGGCGGACAGCAGCATCGAGCGCATCTCGTAGCCGGCGTCCTTGGCCCGTCTGATGACCTTCTCGCCCTCGGCGATGAACAGGCCCTCGGCGGGTTCGCGCTTGCGGCGCAGTTCCACGTCGGTCAGGCCCGTGTAGTCGCGCAGACACGGGTCGTCGGGGTTCTCGACGGTGATGAGATCGGCCACAGGGTGATACTGCCTTGTCCTGGGTGCGGTGCCAACGGCTGGGAACGGGTTGGGTTACCCGGGGTTACTCGGGGAGTCCGGAGCCGACGCCCACGACCTCGCCGATGACGATGACCGCGGGCGGCCGCACGTCCTCGGCGCGGACGGTCTCGGCGACGGTGGCCAGGGTGGCGTCGACGCGGCGCTGCGCCGCGGTCGTGCCCTCCTGGACGAGGGCGACGGGGGTGTCGGCCGGCTTGCCGTGCGCCACGAGCGTGTCGGCGATCTTGCCGATCTTGTCGACGCCCATGAGGACGACGAGGGTGCCGCGCAGCTCGGCGAGGGCGGGCCAGTCGACGAGGGAGCGCTCGTCGTCGGGGGCGACATGACCGCTGACCACGGTGAACTCGTGCGCGACACCCCGGTGGGTGACGGGGATCCCGGCGGCGCCCGGCACCGAGATCGAGCTGGAGATGCCGGGGACGACCGTGCAGGCGATGCCCGCCTCGGCGAGCGCCTGGGCCTCCTCCATCCCGCGGCCGAAGACGAACGGGTCCCCGCCCTTCAGCCGGACGACCGACTTGCCCTGCTTCGCGTGCTCGATGAGCGCGTTGTTGATGGCCTCCTGGGCCATGAACCGGCCGTACGGGATCTTCGCCGCGTCGATCACCTCGACGTGCGGCGGGAGTTCGGCGAGCAGGTCGCGGGGGCCGAGGCGGTCGGCGATGACCACGTCGGCCTCCGCCAGCAGCCGGCGGCCGCGGACCGTGATCAGGTCGGGGTCTCCGGGACCTCCGCCGACCAGGGCGACGCCGGGGGCGCGGGTGCGGTGGTGCGGCGCGACGAGCGTCCCGTCGCGCAGGCCCTCGACCACGGCGTCGCGGATGGCGGCGGTGTGGCGGGGGTCGCGGCCCTTGGCGTCGGTGGTCAGGACGGCGACGGTCACGCCCTCGCTGTGGCCGGTGGCCGGGGTCCACGCGGTCGCCGCGTCGGCGTCGTCCGAGCGGACGCACCAGACGCGGTGGCGCTCGCCCTCGGCCGACGCCTCGGCGTTGGCCGAGGCGTCGCTGGTGGCGATCAGCGCGTACCAGGCGTCGGCGAGGTCGCCCTCCTCGTAGGGGCGCCTCGTCCAGGTGATCTCGCCGGAGTCGGCCATCGCCTCGACGGACGGGGTCGCCTCAGGGGACACGAGGTGGACGTCCGCGCCCGCCGCGACGAGCGCGGGAAGCCGGCGCTGGGCCACCTGGCCACCGCCGAGGACGACGACGCGACGGCCGGCGAGACGGAGGCCCACGGGGTAGGCGGGGTGTTCGGCCATGGAGGTGCGGCTCCTCGTACAGGCGGGCGTTGCGGTGGGCGCTGCGGCTCTGGAGCGGCCCTGACGTGGGGTTCTTCGGTAGGAATCCAGACTACGGCGGGACCGGGCGGGCAGCTCGTACGGCTGCCCGCCCCGCCCGTGCCGCGGGCCTACTTCTCGGTCACCCCGGCCGAGTCGAACGTCGCGACCTCGTGCATCGCCCGGGCCGCGCTCTGCACGACCGGCAGGGCCAGGAGGGCGCCAGTGCCCTCGCCCAGACGCAGGTCGAGGTCGATCAGGGGGCGCAGGCCCAGCTTGTTCAGGGCGGCCACGTGACCGGGCTCGGCGCTGCGGTGGCCCGCGATGCAGGCTGCCAGCACCTCGGGCGCGATCGCGCGGGCCACCAGGGCGGCGGCACCCGCGCTGACCCCGTCCAGGATCACCGGCGTCCGCAGGGACGCGCCGCCGAGGAGGAGGCCGACCATGGCGGCGTGTTCCAGGCCGCCGATCGCCGCGAGGACGCCGATCGGGTCCGCCGGGTCCGGCTGGTGCAGCTCGATGGCGCGCCGGACGACCTCGGTCTTGCGGGCCAGGGTCTCGTCGTTGATCCCCGTGCCCCGGCCCGTCACCTCGGCCGGGTCGGCGCCGGTGAAGACCGAGATCAGGGCCGCCGACGCGGTCGTGTTGGCGATGCCCATCTCACCGGTCAGCAGTGCCTTGTTGCCCGCGGCCACCAGGTCGCGGGCCGTCTCGATGCCCACCTCCAGGGCGGCGACGACCTCTTCCCGGGTCATGGCGGGACCCGTGGTCATGTCGGCGGTGCCGGCGCGGACCTTGCGCGGCAGCAGGCCCGGGGTGGCGGGCAGGTCGGAGGCGACGCCCACGTCGACGACGCAGACCTCGGCACCCACCTGGTTGGCGAACGCGTTGCAGACCGCGCCGCCGCCGAGGAAGTTGGCCACCATCTGGCCGGTGACCTCCTGCGGCCAGGGGGTGACGCCCTGCGCGTGGACACCGTGGTCACCGGCGAAGATCGCGACGGCGGCGGGCTCCGGGATCGGCGGCGGGCACATCCGGGACAGGCCCGACAGCTGCGCGGAGATGATCTCCAGCATGCCGAGGGCCCCGGCGGGCTTGGTCATCCGCTTCTGGCGCTCCCACGCCTCGCCCAGCGCCTTGGCGTCCAGGGGGCGGATGCTGGAGACGGTCTCGGCGAGCAGGTCGTGCGGCTCCTCGCCGGGCAGGGCGCGGCGGCCGTACGTCTCCTCGTGCACGACCCACGACAGGGGGCGGCGCTTGGACCAGCCGGCCTGCATCAGCTCGGGCTCGTCCGGGAACTCGTCGACGTATCCGACGCAGAGGTAGGCGACCGCTTCGAGGTGCTCGGGCAGGCCCAGCGCGCGGACCATCTCGCGCTCGTCGAAGAAGCTGACCCAGCCGACGCCGAGGCCCTCGGCGCGGGCCGCGAGCCACAGGTTCTCGACCGCGAGGGCGGAGGAGTACGGCGCCATCTGCGGCTGGGTGTGCCGGCCCAGGGTGTGCCGGCCGCCCCGGGTCGGGTCGGCGGTGACGAGGATGTTGACCGGGGTGTCGAGGATGGCCTCGACCTTCAGTTCCTTGAACTGCTTGGCGCGGCCCTTGGGAAGCGACTTGGCGTAGGCCTCGCGCTGGCGCTGGGCGAGTTCGTGCATGCTGCGCCGGGTCTCGGCGGAGCGGATGACGACGAAGTCCCAGGGCTGGGAGTGACCGACGGACGGAGCGGTGTGCGCCGCCTCCAGGACGCGCAGCAGCACGTCGTGCGGGATGGGGTCGCTGCGGAAGCCGTTGCGGATGTCACGGCGCTCGCGGATCACGCGCAGGACGGCCTCGCGTTCCGCGTCGTTGTAGGCGGGGGCCGCCGGGCCGGTGGACTCGTGTACCTCTTCCACCACGGCCGTGCTCTCTTCCTGGTCGGCGCCCTGGGTGTGCAGGTCCTCCGCCTGCTGCGCGGCCACGGGTTCCGGCTCCACGGCGAGCGGCTGCGGCGCGGGGGCGGCCTCGGGGCCGGCCTCCGCTTCCCGGGGGGCGGGCACCGACACCTGCGCGACCGGCTCGGCCTGCGCCGCGGGGGTCTCCTCGACCGGGAGGGGCGCCACGGCCTGGGCGGGCTCCTGGGCCGGCGGCTGCTCCTCGGCGGACACCGGGGCCAGGATCATGCCGTGCGGCGGGGTCGGGGCCGAGTGCGCGGGCACCGCGCCGTCCACGAGCACGACCCCGCCGAGGCTCTGGTCGGCCCCGGGCACGAGGGGCGCGCCGGGGACCCCGGCGACGTCCGGGGCGCTCTCGGGCCGCCGGTCGCCGTGGGCCTGGTCGTGCGGGTCGCCGACGGGCTGGTGGGCGGCCTCGGTCAGCGCGGCCACGCCGACCGGTACGGCCTGCGGGACGTCGGTGGTGCCGGGCCCGGACGGGTCGGCGCCGTCGGCGACGGGGCCGTTCCCGGACGGGTCGGCGCCTTCGTCGGTGAAGACCGGCCGGTCGGCGAGCTGCTGGGCCTGGACCGCCTCGGGGGCGAGGTCCTGCCCGTCCGGCGCGGCTTCCGCCGTGCGCGCGGAGAGCGCCGACAGGGCGGAGTCCGGGGTCTCGTAGACGTGCGGGGCCGGGGCGTCGGCGGGCTGCCCGGCGCCGGGCAGGGACGCCTCGTCCGCGGAGGGGGCGGCGCCTTCGGGCATCGGGGCGGCGGGCTCCGCGGACACGGCTTCCTGGACACCGGGTGCGGCCGGGTCGGCTCCCTGGGCGTCCTGGCCGTCGGGCTGTGCCGGGACCTGCGCGGCGGCGGGGTCCTCGGCGGGCGCGACGCCCTCGGCCGGGGCGAGCGGCTGCGCGGGCACGGCCTCGGCGTCCTCGGCGGTCTGCGCCGGTACGGCCTCGGGTGCCTGCGCCTCGTCCGCGGTCTGTACGGCGGCGTCGGCGGTGTCCGCGGTGTCGGCGGGGTCGGCGGGGTCGGCGGCCTGCACGGCGGAGTCGGTGAGGTCCGCGGCCTGTGCCGCGATGTCGGCGGGGTCGGCGTCCAGGACGTCCGGGGCGTCCTGGAACTGCGGGGCGCCGGGAATCTGCTGGTCGGCCGGGCCGTCCGTGCCGGGCACGGCCTCGGGAGCCGGGCCGTCCGCCTGGTCCTGGAGGTCGGCCGGCACCTCGTCGGCCCCCGGCACCGGCGCCTGGGCCGGGTCGTGGGCGACGGGCTCCGCCACGGCGACGGGCGCCTGCTCGGCCTCCGTGGCCTGCGGCGCCTCGGGGCCCGGTGCGGGCTCCGTGCTCACCGGGGAGTCGGCCGGGGCCGCCTCGGGGACGGCCGTCTCCGTGGCCGCGGCCTCGCCGCCCGCCGGCACGGTCGCCCACGGCACCGCGCTCTGCGACAGGGTGTCACCGGCCTGCGGCACGTCCAGGTACTCGGGGCCGACGGTCTGCGGGCCGGCCTGGCTCAGCGGAACGACCGGGGTGGCCATGGGGCTCGGACGGGCGCCCGCGGGTCCGCGGTCGGCCAGCGAGCGCACCGGGCTGGAGGAACCGTCCGGCGTGGGCGGGCCGAGGTGCAGCGGACGGCGCGGCGCCACGGGCTGCTGGACCGGCTGGGGCACGGGCGCCGGACTCGGCGCGCGCACGGCACCGAGGTCGATCGCGCCGGTGTCGCGTCCGTCCGTCTCGTGCGGACCGGGTTCGTCCGTGAAGGGCATCGGGGCCGGCGGCGGCACCTCGTTGCCCCAGGCGCCCTGGGCGCCCGGCGCGCCCGGCAGGAGAAGAAGGTCGTCCTCCTCGACGGGGTTCTCGGAGGAATCGAGGTAGGTGTACGCGCCCGGCGTGGTGACGCCCGGCTGCTCCACCATGCCTGCGTTCTCCGGCAATCCCTCGCCCGGGACCTGGCCGGTGTCGGTCATGCGTACCCCTCGCCCATCGGTTAGTGCTCCAAAGTCCAGCTCGCCCGGAACGGCGCACCGACCGCCCCACAGTGAAGAACGAGCGTGCGTGCCCAGCGGCACGTACGACCGGTCAACAATGACGACAAAGCCATTAACAGGCATTGTCCCGGTCATCCCGCCCTCGCGACAGCGTGATCCGCGAGTGCCCGCTGTGGACTGCGCCACGTTGCGCGTCCCCCCAGGTTCCGCCGTACCACACACGCCTCAAAACGGGCGGGTTTTCCGGACATTGGCCTACGAAAGGCCGAGCTCCGGGAGCGGTACGACGATCGGCCAGCCTACCGCGCGCAGTACGACAACAGGATCACGGGGCGCGATCCGGGAGACGGCCGCAGAGCAGGAAAGCGACGCTCCGCTCCTTCTCCGTCCAGGCCCGGACGTCGAGTTCGACGGACTGGATGAGGGCGCACTCGACGTCGTAACCGTGTTCGGTCAGATCGCGGCCGATGAGTTCGGCGGCGTCACGGGTCGCGGCGTGCGCGACGATGCGCTGGGGACGGCGGTCCGCGACCGCGGAGACGACCGCCGCTCCCCCGCCCCCGACCCGTACGACATCGGGTTCGGGCAGGTCCTCGAGGGCGTGCGGGGCGCTGCCGTGCACGATCTGCATCTGCACCCCGTAACGGCGGGCGGAGTGCTCGGTGCGGGCGCAGGAGCCCGGGCTGCGGTCGACCGCGATGACGGCGGCACCGGTGCGGGCGGCCTCGGTGGCGAAGGCGCCGCTGCCGCAGCCGATGTCCCAGACGAGGTCGCCGACCCGCGGCCCCAGCCGGGCGAGTTGGGCGGCGCGCAGGAGATCCGCCTCGCCCTCGCCGAGCGCGCCGCCGTACGCGCGGGCGGGCAGCGCCCAGCCGCGCGGTCCGCCGGCGGGTTCCCGGCCGGCGATCCAGCCGCCCCCCTCGGCCGCGGCGACGAAACCGCCGATGACGATCACGACGTTCGGGTCGCGCCAGGTGTGGTCGGCCGCCTTGTCGGAGGTGAGGATCGTGACCTGCTCCCGGGCGGTGCCGAGTTCCTCGCAGATGACGAAGGTGCGGTGCACTCCTTCGAGGAGCAGCCCGAGTTCGGCGGGTCCGGCGCCGGGTGAGGTGAGGACGGCGACTTTGGTGTGGGCCCGGCATACATTCACCGCGCGTCGCAGGGTGCGGCTGTGTGCGACGACTACTTGTGCGTCGTCCCAGGGCATTCCGGCGCGGGCGAAGGCGGCGGCCACGGAGGAGACGGCGGGCACGACCTCGACCTCCAGGCCGAACTCGGGTGCGCGCAGGGTCCGTACGAGGCCGAAGAATCCGGGGTCCCCGTCGGCGAGGACGACGGCGGTGCCCCGGTGGGTCGCGATGCGGCGGGCGGCGAGGCCGATGCTGCCCAGCCGGACGCGTTCGGCGCTCTCGGGCACTTCGGGGAGGTCGAGGTGGTGGGCCGCGCCGGCCACCAGCGTGGCGGCGCCGAGAGCGGAGCGCGCCGCGACGGTCAGCGGCGAGCCGTCCCACCCGATCACCGTGACCCGGTCGGCCATCGTCGTCAGTCTCCAGAAGGTCTTCGCAGGTCTCAGGTGCAGCCCGAGGGGGCTTGGTGAGGGTACCCCGGTGCGGCCCGGCGGGAGCGTGGCGGGCGGCGTGGCGCG
Organism: Streptomyces sp. NPDC058751; assembly: GCF_042746485.1. Taxonomy (NCBI): domain Bacteria; kingdom Bacillati; phylum Actinomycetota; class Actinomycetes; order Kitasatosporales; family Streptomycetaceae; genus Streptomyces; species Streptomyces sp. NPDC058751. Next base: position 25,841 of record NZ_JBHYPZ010000038.1, read on the forward strand.
GGGAGCGGGCCCGCGACGGCCGCGGCGGGCCCGGACACGGACCGGGACACGGACCGGGACACGGGCCCTGGCACGAGGCAGGACGACGGATCCGGATCCACCGGGCCGTGTCCGCCAGGCCGGCTCCGCGAGGCCGCCCCCGCGAGACCGGGATCACAGGACCGGGATCCCGGGACGGGGCCGCCGCCCGGCCGCCCGGTCCCTCAGTTCCAGTCGTTGAAGGAGGCGAAGCCGCCCGTGTCGCCGAGGTGCCCGTCCATGCCGTCGAGGTCCTCGGGCAGCAGGCTCCAGACGATGAAGTCCGTGCGCAGGTCCACCCAGGTGCCTTCCTCGGTCCGGGTACGCGCTATGCAGGCGTTGCGCAGCACGCCCTCGCTGATGCAGCCGATCTTCTGGGCCACCTGCTGCGAGGCGGTGTTGCCCGCGGCCGTCCGCAGTTCCACCCGCTCGAACTTCTGCTCGCGGAAGAGCCACCGGGCGGTGGCGAGCGCGGCCTCGGACGCGTAGCCCTCGCCGCGCGCCCAGGGGGCGATGATGTAGGACAGCTCGGTGGACCGGACCCGCCAGTTGGTCTTGCCGAGCTGGATGACGCCGACCAGGCGCTGGGTGAGGAACTCGGTGACGGCGAGGTCGAGTCCGCGCCCCCGAGCGCGTTCCGTGGGGGCGTAGTCGTCGATCCAGTCGCGGGCACCGTCCTCGGTGAACGGCTGCGGGATGGACGTCCAGGCCGCCACCATCTCGTCGTTCATCATCTCGGTCAGCGCGGACACGTCGTCCTCGTCGAGCGCACGCAGGACCAACCGCTCCGTGCTGATGGAGATGTCGGGGAAGGTGCTCGTCATGCGACGCTCCGTAACCGTCGGGGCCTTCGGACCTGATGTGCCGTCGGGTCCGCTGAACTGCCCAGCATGCAGTATGAAACCACTGAACCGCACAACGGGGTCCACTCCGGGTGATGGAGTGGACCCCGTGCGGTGACGAGTCGGGCCGTGGGCCGCAAATCGGCCCGTCGCGCCCCTACTTGAACGACGGAATGACGGAACCCGCGTACTTGTCCTCGATGAACTTCTTGACCTCGGGCGAGGTGAGGAGCTTGGCGAGCTTCTTCACGCGCGGGTCGTTCTCGTTGCCCTTCTTGACCGCGAGGAAGTTGCCGTACGGGTTGTTCGTCGCCGACTCCAGCACCAGGGCGTCCTTGGCGGGCTCGAGGTCGGAGGATATGGCGTAGTTGCCGTTGATCACCGCGGCGTCCACGTCGTCCAGGGAGCGCGGGGTCTGAGCCGCCTCGACCTCCTTGAACTTGAGGTTCTTGGGGTTCTTGGCGATGTCCTGCGGGGTCGCCTCGTTGCCGGTGCCGTCCTTGAGGGTGATGAGCCCGTCGGACGCGAGCAGCTTCAGGGCACGCGCCTCGTTCACGGCGTCGTTCGGCACCGCGACGGTCGCGCCGTCCTTCAGGGCGTCGGCGCTCTTCACCTTGTGGGAGTAGAGGCCGAGCGGCTCCAGGTGCACCGTGACGACGGGCACGATGTGGGTGCCGCGCTTCTTGTTGAAGTCGTCCAGGTACGGCTGGTTCTGGAAGTAGTTGGCGTCGACCGAGCCGTCCTCGGTGGCCGTGTTCGGGACGATGTAGTCCTGGAACTCCTTGACCTCCAGGTCCAGGCCCGCCTTCTTCGCGAGGTTCTTCTCGATGAAGTTCAGGATCTCGGCGTGGGGAACCGGGCTGGCGGCGACGACGAGCGGGCCGCTGGTGTCGGAGGCGGTGGAGCCCTTGTCCGATCCGCAGGCGGTCAGGCCCAGGGTGAGGGCTCCGGCGGCGAGGACGGCGGTGGTGATCTTGGCGGTGTTACGCACGAAAAGTGCCTTTCCTGTGGGGTTGAGCGACCCCGTCATGGGGTGGACGGGGAAATCTGCGGGTGGGGCCGGGACCTCGCGGGTCCGCGGCGGGGCCGGGGACCGCGCGGGTCCGCGGGTCGTTCAGGCGGCCTCGCCGACGTCCGTGGCGGCGGGCCGGCCGGCCTTCAGCAGGCGCAGCCTGGGGGCGGGGCCGGAGTGGCCGCTCCGGCGGTCCAGGGTGCGGGCCGCGTGGTCGCCGGCGAACTGGATGGCCGAGATGACCACGGCGAGGATGGCGACGATGATCCACATCAGCTCGGTCTCGAAGCGCTGGTAGCCGTAGCGGATGGCGAGGTCGCCGAGGCCGCCGGCGCCGACGGTGCCGGCCATCGCGGAGTAGCCGATGAGGGCCACGACCGTGGTGGTCGCCGAGGAGATCAGCGACGGCAGCGACTCGGGGACGAGGACCTTGCGGACGACGGTCCAGGTGTTGCCGCCCATCGCCTGCACGGCCTCGACGAGCCCGCCGTCCACTTCGCGGACGGCCGTCTCGACCAGACGCGCGAAGAACGGGATCGCGCCGATGGCGAGCGGCACGATGGCGGCGTCGCGGCCGATGGTCGTACCGGTGACCCACCGCGTGAAGGTCATCAGGGCGACCATCAGGATGATGAACGGCATCGAGCGGGCGATGTTCACGACCTGCCCGACGACCTTGTTGGCGACGACGTTCTGCAGCAGGCCGCCGCGGTCCGTCAGCACCAGCAGGACGCCGAGCGGCAGACCGCCGACGATCGCGATGAGGGTGGACCAGCCGACCATGTAGAGCGTGTTCCAACACTCCTCGGACAGCAACGGCTGCATCTCGGACCAGCTCACTTGGCACCTTCCTTGACCAGCTCGGGCTGCTGCCCCTGGATGTCGATCTGCAGGCCCTGTTCGCGCAGGAATCCGATCGGCACGACGTTCTCCTCGTAGCGGCCGGGCAGTTCGATGCGCATCCGGCCGACCTGCCGGCCACCGACGGTGTCCATCGCGGCGCCGAGGATCGAGATGTCGATGTTGTAGGTGCGCGAGAGCTGCGAGATGACCGGCTGGGTGGCCGACTCGCCGTGGAAGGTGACGTCGAGGACGGTGCGGTCGTCGCCGGAGGCGGTTCCGCTGACCGGGAAGAGCGCGGAGGCCAGTTCGGAGCCGGGCGTCGCGAGGAGTTCGCTGACGGTGCCGGACTCGACGATGCGGCCCTTCTCCATCAGCGCGGCCGAGTCGCAGACCGTCTTGACGACGTCCATCTCGTGGGTGATGAGCAGGACCGTCAGACCGAGCTGCCGGTTCAGGTCGCGCAGGAGCTGGAGGATGGAGCGGGTGGTCTCCGGGTCGAGGGCGCTGGTCGCCTCGTCGGAGAGCAGCACCTTCGGGTCGCCGGCCAGCGCGCGGGCGATGCCGACACGCTGCTTCTGGCCTCCGGAGAGCTGGGCCGGGTAGGACCCGGCCTTGTCGGACAGGCCGACCAGGTCGAGGAGCTGGAGGGCCTTGTGGCCGCGCTCCCTGCGGGAGAGGCCGAGGATGTCGAGCGGCAGCTCGACGTTCTCCTGGACGGTCCGCGAGGACAGCAGGTTGAAGTGCTGGAAGACCATGCCGATCCGGCTGCGCGCCCGGCGGAGTTCCCGGCCGGCGCGGGGGCCGCTCCCGGCGAGGGCGGTGAGGTCCTGGCCGTCGACGGTGACCGTGCCGGAGCTGGGGCGCTCCAGGAGGTTGACGCAGCGGATGAGCGAGGACTTGCCGGCACCGGACTGGCCGATGACGCCGTACACCTCGCCTTCGCGTACGTGCAGATCGACGCCGTCGAGGGCGGTCACTTCACGGCCGCGCGAGCGGTAGACCTTGGTGAGGCCCGTTGTCGTGATCACTGGGGTATTCCGTCACTGTCGAGTGCGGGGCACGGGTGAGCGCCCGGCACGGGTGCATGCGGTCGGAACGCGGCACGGTTCTCGCGATGGCGATGGAACCGGAAGGGAGAACGTGTGCGCGGGGCAGCCCGGTCACGTACGCGGTACGGACACAGGGCGCGGCGGTCCCGCTTCGGGGCGCGGGATCAGACGGTGGTGCGGGGGCCCTCTAACAGGCGCACATTCGACACATACAACGAGCACCGGGCGTCATGGTCGCCTCGGTCGCAAGGATGCGGTCGCTCGTCGTGGTCATGGAAGGAAGTAAAGCAGACCGGAAGCCGGGAACCGCCCCGCTGTCCGAATAGCGGACAGTCGTGGACTGTTTTCGGCCCGGGCCGAACTCCCCCTTCTCCCCTTGTCCCCAGTACGGACAAGGGGGACGGGGTCCCGGCGTGGTCCGCGCCGCGTTCACGGACCTGACACATTGTGGCCAATGCCACGGTGGCCAGGAGCGTGCCGCGCCGGGAGTCCGGCGGGGCGCCCTCGGCGACGGCGCGGCGAACCGGATCGCCGGCCGGCCGACGGGCGGTCCGGGGGCGAGCGCATCAGGTCTTTTGGCCCGTAATAGGGTCGCGGCATGTTTGATGCCCTGACGGTCGCGACGGCCGTCGCCGCGCTCGCGCTCGCCGCCTGGTGCGGCTGGGCCGCCCACCGCGATCAGCCCACCAAGGACTGGCACTTCATCGGCATGGCCGTGGTGAGCCTGCTCGCCCTGGTCCAGCTCGTGATCGGTGTCGTCCAGCTGGTGCGCGGCGAGGAGCCGGAACAGGGCACGACCATCTTCGTGGCGTATCTGATCGGCGCCTTCGCCTGCGTTCCCGCCGCGGGGTTCATGTCGCTGGCGGAACGCACCCGCTGGGGTTCGGTCACGGTGGCGGCCGGCGGCGTCGTCCTCGCCGTGCTCGAGGTCCGGCTCTACGACATCTGGGGAGGCTGAGATGACGGCCGCGGAGGAGGACACGAGCGTGACGACTCGGGACGAGCGGGACGGAGCACCGGCCGCCGGCACGAAGGGCACGCGGCTCATCGGCGGCCCGGGCATCCTGCTGGTGTGGCTGTACGGGGTGATGGTGGTCGGCGCCGTCTCACGGTCGGCCGTGCAGATCTCCACGCAGTTCGACAGGGCGCCGCTCGCCTACTCGCTCTCCGCGGTCGCCGGTCTCGTCTACGGGTTCATCACGTACTCGCTGGTGCGCGGCGGCGAGAGGGCGCGCAGGGCGGCGCTGGTGTGCTGCGCCGCCGAGCTCGCGGGCGTACTGGTCGTCGGGACCTGGACGCTGGCCGAGCCCTCCGCGTTCCCCGACGCCACGGTGTGGTCGGACTACGGCATGGGCTATCTGTTCATCCCGGTCCTGCTGCCGCTGTCGGCGATGTACTGGCTGCGCAAGGCGCGTACGAACGCCGGCTGACGGCAGCGGCCCCGGCCTGCCGCGTTCAGGCGCTGGTGGCGTACGCGCCCACGTCGGCGCCCTTGGCCAGGGTCACCAGCGTCAGGCGCTCGCCCACCCGCTCCTGCGAGACGGGGGCGTAGCCGTGCTTGCGGTACAGGCGCAGGTTGCGCTCGCTGCGGTGGCCGGTGAACAGCTGGAAGGACTTCGCCGCCCCCTCGGCGCCGAGGCGGGCCTCGATGGCGTCGAGCAGACGTCCGCCCAGGCCGTGCCGCTGCATGCGCGGGTGCACGATGAGCTTGTTGATGCGGGCCGTTCCGTCGGTGTCGACGGCGCCGCGTACCGAGGCCACCACCTCGTCGCCGAGCCGGGCCACCAGGACGGTGCCGCCCGCCAGTTCCGCCCTGAGCGAGTCGAGGGGCTGTGTGAGCGGCTCCATGCCGTAGTCGCCGTACAGCTCGGCCTCGCTCTGATAGCAGAGGTACTGCAGCTTCAGGATCGATTCCGCGTCCTGCTCGGTCGCCGCCGAGATGGTCACGCTCATGCCCATGTGTGCATGCCTCCCGCTCACCTGTTCCGCCGGTTGTCCCCCACTCCTATCCCCGTCGTCAGCGGACCGCAACCTCCGTCGCCAGCAATCGCCGAAGACATCCGAGACATCTGGAGCGTTCCGGGCCGAGACTGCCCTGTGAGATACCCAACTGGCCCGCGATCTGCCGGTATGTGAGGTCTTCCGGGGAGAGCAGGGCGGCCATGAGGCGCGGGCAGCGGCCGGGCAGCCGGCGCACCGCCGCGTGCAGTTCGCGCCGGACGACGGCGGCCACGGCCCGCTGCTCCGGGCCGGGGCCGCCGTCGTCCGCGGGCTCGGTGGCGTAGGGCTGCTCGACGCGGGCCCTCCGGCGGCTCCGGCGGCCCTCGGAGCGCACGGCGCGGCGCACCCAGCGCTGCGGGTCGGCGGGCGGTCCCGCCGCGTCCAGGCGTTCCAGCAGCCGCAGCCAGACAGCCTGTTCCAGGTCGCCCCGCTCGGCGCCGGAGGCGTGGGCCTCCGCGGACGCCTCGGCGGCGAGCAGCGGGCGCAGGGTGGTGAGCAGCTCGTGGGTCATGTGCGGCACGACGCGGCCGCCCCGGCGCGGGGTTGCCGGGGCGGCCGTTTCTCACCCCATCCGGGACGGGAGGGCCGTGCGTTGACCTGGGGCGGGCGCCCGCCCCGGCCGGTCGGCGAAGGGGTGCGGCGGACTCATCGCCCGAGGAAGTCCGCGCGGGCCAGCACCGCGGTGTCCGTGTTGTCGGAGAACACCCCGTCGATGCCCGTCTCGAAGTAGGCCCTGAAGGCGCCGAAGGGGTCTCCATAGGCGTCCGCGGCGGTGCCCTTGCGGAAGTTCGCGGGCAGGAAGGGGTTCTCGTTGCGCATGGTGTACGGGTGCAGGATCAGGCCCGCGCGGTGCGCGTCGGCGACGAGCGTGGTCGGGCTGGTGAGGTTGCCGGCCGCGTCCTTGGGGATGACGAGGTCGAGGGTGGGGCCGATGCCCTGCGCGTACGAGGCGATCCACTCCAGGCCCGCGGGGGTGACGAGGTCGGCGACCGTGCGGGGGTCACCGGCCGCGACGAAGTCCCAGGGGCGGGTGTTCGCGGCGGACAGCAGGACGACGAGCGGGTTGCCGACGAGCTCGTCCAGCCGCTGGATGCTGCTCGGCTCGAAGGACTGGAGGATGACGGGCGAGTCCTTCCTGTCCTTGCCGTACTTGCGCAGCAGTCTCGCGACCCGTTCCTCCAGGCCGAGGCCGAGGGACCGGAAGTAGGTGGGGTGCTTGGTCTCGGGGTAGATCCAGACCTGCTTGCCCCGCCTGCGGGTCTGCTCGTCCTGCCAGCGGAGCACCTCCTCGAAGGTGGGGATCTCCCAGCGGCCGTCGTAGAGGGTGTTGTGCGGACGGTTGGCGGGGACGCGTTCCACGGCGCGCAGGGTCTTCAGCTCGGCGAGCGTGAAGTCCTCGGTGAACCAGCCGGTGACGGGAACGCCGTCGAGCGTCTTGGTGGTCCTGCGGCCGGCGAACTCGGGGTGCGCGGCGATGTCCGTGGTCCCGCCGATCTCCGGTTCGTGGCGGCACACGAGGTGGCCGTCCCTGGTGGGCACCAGGTCGCCGGCCTCGACGACGTCGGCGCCCAGGTCGAGGGCGAGCTGGTACGAGCCGAAGGTGTGCTCCGGCCGGTAGCCGCTGGCGCCGCGGTGGGCGATGACGGTCGGTCTGGGCAGGCTCCGGTAGCCGCCGCCCCCGTGGCGTTCGCCCGCGCTCGCGGTGCCCGGCAGGGCGAGGGCCGCTCCGCCCGCCCCGAGCACCGCGGCCGACAGCAGCGTCCGCCGCGCCGTGCCCCGCTCCTGACCGTTCGACTCCTGCGCTCCCATGAGCGCTCCTCCCGCCGTAGGTGCCTGCCTGTCGAAGCGGGACGATCGTAGGTGTCCCCGCGTGACGGGAGGGAGGCCCGCGGCGGAACAGTGGGTGACCTCGGATCCCCCGCGGGATGCGGAACATGACGGTCCGTCGGCATCGGAGGGACGGCCGGGGGCAGACGGGGGGAGAGGCGGGCGGGCGGCCCTTCGCGGGCGCTCACCCGTTCGCCGGTGCCCGTGCGCGATGTCCGTCACACCGGATCGCCCCGGTGTCCACCGCCCACGGGCGCACAACCGCAGGTAAACGCAGGTCAACAGTGCGTATCCGGTCGATGAACCCGATGTGCAATCATCCGGGAACCGCGAGTATCGTCCTCACCTGCACAGATTCCATACCGATCCCTTGAAACCGGAGGGCCCGTTGTCCCGCTTCGCGCTCATCAAGGCAGTGTTCGGAACGATCATGCGCCCGATGTTCCGCCTACGGGTGGAAGGCGTGGAGAACATCCCCGGCGACGGCCCGGTGATCCTCGCCGGCAACCACCTCACGTTCATCGACTCGATGATCCTTCCGCTGGTCTGCGACCGGCAGGTGTTCTTCATCGGCAAGGACGAGTACGTCACGGGCAAGGGCCTCAAGGGCCGGCTCATGGCGTGGTTCTTCACCGGCGTCGGCATGATCCCGGTGGACAGGGACGGCGCCAACGGCGGCGTGGCCGCGCTGATGACCGGCCGCCGCGTGCTGGAGGAGGGCAAGATCTTCGGGATCTACCCCGAGGGCACCCGCTCCCCCGACGGCCGTCTGTACCGCGGCCGTACCGGAATCGCCCGGCTCACCCTGATGACCGGCGCCCCGGTCGTCCCGTTCGCGATGATCGGCACGGACAAGCTCCAGCCGGGCGGCGCGGGCATGCCGCGCCCCGGCAAGGTCACGGTCCGCTTCGGTCCGGCCATGGAGTTCTCGCGCTACGAGGGCATGGACCGCGACCGGTACGTGCTGCGCGCCGTGACCGACTCCGTGATGACCGAGGTCATGCGGCTGTCCGGCCAGGAGTACGTCGACATGTACGCCACCAAGGCGAAGGCCGCGTAGCGCTGCCGCGCTGGAGCACCAGGGTCGGGGGGCGGCCGGCCAAAACCGGGGGGGGGCGCGCCCCAGGGGCCCCCCGGGGGGGGCGGGGTGGCGCGCCCCCCCCCCCCGCCCCGCGCGCCTGGCCCCCCGGGCGTGGCCCCCCGGGGCGGCCCCCCCCCGAACACCCCGGGGGGGGCCCGACCCCTTTGGCGCCCGCAGGTGGAGCCTCGTGCCGCGACCGCGCCTCCGGGCGAAGCCCACCCGGGGCGACCGTGTCTCCGGGCGAGGGCCCGTCCCCGCCGGCCGTGCCTCCGGAGCGGAGCCCACCTTCCCGCGGCCGCGCCCCCGGGTGGGACCAGCCTTCGCGCTGCCGCGACTCCCACCCGTGGCTACACCTCCAGCTTCCGGCCGCGCAGCAGGAACCAGGCCGCCACCGCGGTGGCGAGCAGGACCACGGCGCCCGCGGCCGAGGCGAGGGCCAGACCGTCCACGAAGGACTCCCTGGCCGCGGTCAGCAGCGCCTCGCCGGTGTGCCCGGGCAGGTTCCCGGCGGCCTCCACCGCTCCGCCCAGCGAGTCGTGCGCCCCGGCCGGCGTGCCCGCGGGGCCGGTGAAGCCCGCGTAGACGCCGGTCACGACGGAGCCGAGCAGGGCGATGCCCAGGGCCGCGCCGAGTTCGTACGCCGTCTCGGAGACCGCGGACGCGGCGCCGGCCTGTTCCTTGGGCACGGCGGAGAGGATGACGTCGGCGGTGACGGTGAAGGAGAAGCCCGCGCCGACGCCGACGACGAGCAGGGCCGTGCCGAGCAGCGGATAGCCGGTGGACCGGTCGAGCGTGGTGAGCGCGCCGAGCGCGAGACCCACCGCGGCGAGCCCTCCGGACACGACGGTCCGTACGGAGAAGCGCCGTGCGGCCCGCCCGGCGACCAGACCCGCCGCCACCGCCCCGACGGCGGCCGGGACTTCGGCGAGTCCCGCCTCGAACGGCCCGCGCCCCTGCACGAGTTGCAGGTACTGGGAGAGGAAGAACACGAGTCCGGACATGCCGAGCACGGTGAACAGGTCGGCGAGCACCGCGCCGGAGAATCCCCGGTTGCGGAACAGCCGGACGTCCAGCAGGGGCGTGGGAAGCGTCAGTTGGCGGCGTACGAACCAGAAGAGGGCGCCCGCGCCCAGCAGGCCCGCGGCGAGCGCCTGCCCGCCCGGACCGTGCGCGGCGAGCTCCTTCACCGCGTACACCACACCGATCACGCCGAGGAGCGAGAGGGCCACGCTGACCAGGTCCCAGGGGCCGGGGTCGGGGCTCTTCGACTCCGGGAGGAGTACGCGCCCGACGAGGACGAGCACCACCATCACCGGAAGGTTGATGAGGAACACCGACCCCCACCAGAAGTGTTCGAGCAGGAAGCCGCCGACGACGGGACCGACCGCCGTGCCCGCGGAGGCCGTCGCGCCCCAGATGCCGATGGCGAGGCTGCGCTCGCGCGGGTCGTGGAAGATGTTGCGGATCAGGGCGAGGGTGGCGGGCATCAGGGTCGCGCCCGCGACACCGAGCAGCGCCCGCGCCAGGATCATCGTCCCGGGTGTCGCCGCATAGGCGTTGAGCACGGACACCAGGCCGAACGCCGTGGCGCCGGCCAGCAGCAGTCTCTTGCGGCCGATGCGGTCGCCGAGGCTGCCCATGGAGACGAGCAGGCCCGCGATGACGAAGGAGTAGACGTCACCGATCCACAGGAGCTGGGTTCCTGACGGTTCGAGGTCTTCACTGATGTACGGGGTCGCGAGGCCGAGGACGGTCGCGTCGACGGTCACCAGCAGCACGGCGAGGACGAGGACGCAGAGCGCGAGCCAGCGGCCCGGACGCTTCGGCGTCTCCGTCGCGACCGCCGGCCGCAGGGTGCTGGTCATGGTTCCTCTCTCCTGAGCGCGCCGCCGAGCAACAGCTCGACGATCATGTGGTGGAAGTCCTTGGCTGCGACCCGGCCCTCGGTCACGGCCCAGGACGCCGAGGCCATCAGCCCGTAGAGCGCCTCGGTGAGCCAGGCCGGGGTGAGGTCGATGCGGAACTCGCCGCTCTCCTGGCCGCGCCGGAACAGGGCGGCCATCCGGCCGTCGAGCCGGGCCCAGCCCTCGTTCTGTCCGTCGCCCTCGAAGAGCTGGTTCTCCGTGTAGAGGAAGGCGAGCAGTCCCGCCGCCTTCTCCAGCTCCCCGACCAGGCGGCGCACGGCCTCCTGTGCGCTGCCCTCGTCGAGGCGGGCCGCGTCCAGGGCGGCCTCGCACTCCTCGATGCCGAGCGCCTCCAGCGCGCGCACGAGCGCGTCCCGGCCGGCGAACTGGCGGTGCAGCGTGGCCCGGCTGATGCCGGCGGCCTTGGCCACCTCGTCCATCGTCGCGGTGGATTTGCGGGTGAGCAGGGCGGCTGCGCTGCGCAGCACGTGGTCACGGTCGACAGCCATGAGACGACCATACAGCAAATGAGACATCAATGTCTCATCCGATGCATGAATGTCTCACATCGGCGTCAATGGATGTCTCACATCGGTGCCACCGGAAGGACACTCGGCGCCGGGGCGCTCAGTGCCAGGGAAGCCGTCCGCGTCGCTCCCAGTACGCCCGCGGTTCCTCCACCAGCGCGGCGAGCCGGGTGAGCTGGTCCTCGTCGAGGTCGACGACCGCCGCGTGCAGGTTCGAGGCGAGCTGGTTGGCGGTGACCGCGCCCGAGAGCACGACGCCGGCCCAGGGCTGCCGCAGGATCAGCGCGAGGGCCACCGCGTCGCAGCCGAGGGAGGTCTCCCCGGCGACGGCGCGCAGCACCTCGGGCGCGTGGGACCCGGCGAGCCGGCCGTTGGCCATGCCCTCCTTGACGATCACCGTGAGCCCGGCGTCGTGGGCCTCGGCGAGGGCCGGGGCGGCGGAGGTCTCCAGGACGTTGTACGTGGCCTGGACGGTACGGAAGAGCGGCGCGCCCTCGACCGTGACGGCCAGCGCCGCCCGGATCGCCTCCGCCTGCGCGGGCCCGCTGGTGGAGAAGCCGATCGACAGGCCCTGGGCGGCCGCCTCGGCGAGGGCCGCGTGCAGCTCCTTGTCGGTGAGGGCCGGGCTGTCCGGGGTCACCGAGTGGATCTGGTAGAGGTCGAGCCGGTCGCCGAGCAGTTCCGCGGTCTCGGCGCGCTGCCGCTCGTACGTGGCGAGGCCGTGGTCCTTGACCTCGTGCGCCTCGGCGTCGGTGCGCCAGCCGGCCGTGTACGTGTAGCCCCACTTGCTGCCGACGACGACGTCGTCGACGTCCGGGCGGCTGTTCAGCCAGCCGGCGAGGAACTCCTCGGAGCGGCCGTAGGAACGGGCCGCGTCGAAGTAGCGCACGCCCTGGGCGTAGGCGGCTTCGAGGAGTTCACGGGTGCGCTCGCGCAGGGCGTCGACACTGCGGTCGGCCGGGAGGTCCTCCTCGCGCCCGAGGTTGATGTAGCCGGGGCGGCCCACCGCGGCGAGCCCCAGGCCGAGGTGCGCGGTGGGAGTCGTGGCTGAGGCGAGACGTGCGAAGGGCATCGCGGCTCCGTTCGGTCGGCTCCTTTACGGCTCCCGGCCAACGTAACCCGCGACGCCCTCCGCCGTACGGCACCCGCCCCGGCCCGCGGGCCGTGTCCGCTCCGCGGGCCGGGGCGGGTGCGTGCCGTCCTACTTCTTCCGCTTGGCCGCCGCCCACGTCTGCTGCACGGCGACGTCCGTCTTGATCTCGGCGAGCTGGACGGCGACGGCGCTCGGTGCCGTACCGCCGCGGCCGTCGCGGGAGGCGAGGGCGCCGGGGACGTCGAGGACGGTCCGCACCTCGGGCGTGAGGTGCGCCGAGATCTTCGCGAACTGCTCGTCGGTCAGCTCGTCCAGCTCCTTGCCCTCCGCCTCGGCGACCTTCACGCACTCGCCGGCGACCTCGTGCGCGACGCGGAAGGGCACGCCCTGCCTGACCAGCCACTCGGCGATGTCGGTGGCGAGCGAGAAGCCGGCCGGGGCCAGTTCCTCCATGCGCTCGCGGTGGACGGTCAGCGTGGCCATCATGCCGGTGAAGGCGGGGAGCAGGACCTCCAGCTGGTCGCAGGAGTCGAAGACCGGCTCCTTGTCCTCCTGGAGGTCGCGGTTGTACGCGAGGGGCAGCGCCTTGAGCGTGGCCATCAGCCCGGTCAGGTTGCCGATCAGACGGCCCGACTTGCCGCGCGCCAGCTCGGCGATGTCCGGGTTCTTCTTCTGCGGCATGATCGACGAGCCCGTGGAGAACGCGTCGTGGAGGGTGACGAAGGAGAACTCCTTCGTGTTCCAGATGATGACCTCCTCGGCGATCCGCGAGAGGTTCACGCCGATCATCGCGGTGACGAAGGCGAACTCCGCCACGAAGTCGCGGGAGGCCGTGCCGTCGATGGAGTTGGCGGCGCTGCCGTGCTCGAAGCCGAGGTCCTTCGCCACCGCCTCGGGGTCCAGGCCGAGGGAGGAGCCGGCCAGGGCGCCGGAGCCGTACGGCGAGACGGCCGTCCGCTCGTCCCACTGGCGCAGCCGCTCGGCGTCCCGGGACAGGGACTGGACGTGGGCCAGGACGTGGTGCGCGAACAGCACGGGCTGGGCGTGCTGGAGGTGGGTGCGCCCCGGCATCGCCACGTCCGGGTGGGCCTCCGCCAGGCCGATCAGCGCCTCCTGGAGGTCGGCGATCAGACCGCCGATGATCCGGGCGTGGTCGCGCAGGTACATCCGGAAGAGCGTGGCCACCTGGTCGTTGCGGGAGCGGCCGGCGCGGAGCTTGCCGCCGAGGTCGGGGCCGAGGCGCTCCAGGAGGCCGCGTTCCAGGGCGGTGTGGACGTCCTCGTCGGCGATCGTGCCCGTGAAGGAGCCGTCGGCGACGTCCGACTCCAGCCGGTCGAGGCCCTCGATCATGCGCGTGAGCTCGTCCTCGGTGAGCAGGCCCGCCTTGTGCAGCACGCGCGCGTGGGCACGCGAACCGGCGATGTCGTACGGCGCGAGGCGCCAGTCGAAGTGGACCGACGCGGACAGCTTGGCCAGGGCCTCGGCGGGACCGTCGGCGAACCGGCCGCCCCAGAGCCGGACGTCACCGCTGTTGCTGCTCACTTGCGTTACTCCTCGAAAGGTGTGGATGTGCCGCCGCCTCCCCACGCGCACGTGCGTGAGGAGGCGGCTGCCAGGCTATTGCTCGGGGGTCCGAGGCGGCGGACACGACACGGCCCGCGCCAAGTCCCTTACGTCCTAGGCCAGATCCCGCTTGGCGGCGATCTTCGACGACAGGCTGTAGATGTCGATGAAGCCCTTGGCCGCGGCCTGGTCGAAGGTGTCGCCGGTGTCGTACGTGGCGAGGTCGAAGTCGTAGAGCGAGGTGTCGGAGCGCCGGCCCGTGACGACCGCGCGGCCGCCGTGCAGGGTCATCCGGATGTCGCCGTTGACGTGCTGGTTGGCCTCGGCGATGAAGCCGTCCAGGGCGCGCTTGAGCGGGGAGAACCACTGGCCGTCGTAGACCAGTTCGCCCCAGCGCTGCTCGACCTGCCGCTTGTAGCGGGCGAGTTCGCGCTCGACGGTGACGTTCTCCAGCTCCTGGTGCGCGGTGATCAGCGCGATCGCGCCCGGCGCCTCGTACACCTCACGGGACTTGATGCCCACGAGCCGGTCCTCGACCATGTCGATCCGGCCGATGCCCTGGGCTCCGGCACGCTCGTTGAGCTGCTGGATGGCCTGGAGCACGCTGACGGGCTTGCCGTCGATGGCGACCGGGACGCCCTGCTTGAAGGTGATGATCACCTCGTCGGCCTCGCGGGCCTCGGCCGGGTTCGAGGTGTACTCGTAGATGTCCTCGATCGGGGCGTTCCAGATGTCCTCCAGGAAGCCCGTCTCGACCGCGCGCCCGAAGACGTTCTGGTCGATCGAGTAGGGGGACTTCTTGGTGGTGGCGATCGGGAGCTGCTTCTCCTCGCAGAAGGCGATCGCCTTGTCCCGGGTCATCGCGTAGTCGCGGACCGGGGCGATGCACTTGAGGTCGGGCGCGAGGGCGACGATGCCGGCCTCGAACCGCACCTGGTCGTTGCCCTTGCCCGTGCAGCCGTGGGCCACCGTGGTGGCGCCGTGCTTCTGGGCGGCGGCGACGAGGTGCTTGACGATCGTCGGCCGGGAGAGCGCGGAGACCAGCGGGTAGCGGTCCATGTAGAGGGCGTTGGCCTTGATCGCCGGGAGGCAGTACTCGTCGGCGAACTCGTCCTTGGCGTCCGCGACCTCGGCCTCGACGGCACCGCAGGCGATGGCTCGCTTGCGGATGACGTCCAGGTCCTCGCCGCCCTGGCCGACGTCGACCGCAACGGCGATGACCTCGGCGCCCGTCTCCTCGGCGATCCAGCCGATGGCGACGGAGGTGTCCAGACCGCCCGAGTAGGCGAGTACGACGCGCTCGGTCACGGGATTCTCCTCACAGTGCATTCGCTGACATGCATGAGTATGCAGCACTCTGCATGTTTCGTCAATCGACCCGCACGGCGGTGGCGCGTTCCCGGACCGCGGGGACATGCGTGCCGCTCCGCCGCGACCGCGCGGCGGCGTGCTTCCGGACGCGGGAGGCGCGCGCCTCCGCGCGGCCGGCCGAGGAATCTTCACGGAGCGTTGAACGCCCGAAACCGCTTTCGCGTATCTCCCGCTGAACGCAGGCGCCGCGCTCACGCACGACAGGCACACGGACAACGGCCGACCCGTCGAACACCGGACGGTCGTCCACCCCGACCCGAGTGAGGATTCCGCATGTCCAGGGCTCTTCCGAAGTACAACAAGCGGCGCGTCGTGATGATCGGCGGAGCCTCCGCCGTGGTGCTGTCCGCGGCGGTGATCGCCGGCAGCGCCCTGGCGGGTGAGACGCAGAACAACGCGCAGAACGCCACGACGAAGGCCGCCGCGGGCACCATCAGCTGCCCGGACGTCGCCTCGCAGCTGCCTGCGGTCCCCGCCTCCGCGAAGGCCGAGGTCGACCGCAACCTCGCCCTCCTCAACACCCAGATCGCCGAGGCCAACAAGCGACTCGCCGACACCGTCGGACAGGGCGGCCCCAACTTCGTCCAGAACGCGATCCTCGGCCCCCTCAAGGACAAGCGCGCCTCCACCATCGACCGCATCGCGATCTCCATCGGCCGCACCGCCGCCAAGCCCACCGGACTGGACACCCTCGCGGCCTGCTCCCTCGGCGCGGGAGGCGCGGCCGCCGGCGGCGGGGGCGCCGCCACCGCCGCCCCGAGCGCGTCGGCTCCCGCGCAGGCGGGCGGGGACGCCGCCGGAGCGGGCGCCGCCACCGCGGCCGGCACCATCACCTGCCCGGACGTCGCTTCCCAGCTGCCCGCCGTCCCCGCCTCCGCGAAGGCCGAGGTCGACCGCAACCTCGCCCTCCTCAACACCCAGATCGCCGAGGCCAACAAGCGACTCGCCGACACCGTCGGACAGGGCGGCCCCAACTTCGTCCAGAACGCCATCCTCGGCCCCCTCAAGGACAAGCGCGCCTCCACCATCGACCGCATCGCGATCTCCATCGGCCGCACCGCCGCCAAGCCCACCGGACTGGACACCCTCGCGGCCTGCACGCTGAACAAGTGACCTGACCGGTGACACGACCGCCCCGCAGACGCCGGCCGGGGCGGTCCGCGGGTTCCGGCGGTGCCCCTGAACGACGCCGCCGGAACCCGTAATCCCTTAGACGGACGAACGACTTTCCCCGATAATCGTTAGACATGGGAAAGACTTATGAGCGCATCGACGGCCGCCTCCGCTCGTTCATCGAGGCCCAGCCCCTCTTCTTCACCGCGACCGCGCCCCTGTCCGGCGACGGCACGGTCAACCTCTCCCCCAAAGGACTCACCGGCTCGTTCGCCGTTCTCGACGAACTGACCGTGGCCTACCTGGACTTCGCCGGGAGCACCTCCGAGACGATCGCGCACCTGCGCGAGAACGGCCGGATCACCCTGATGTGGTGCGCCTTCCAGGGCCCGCCCAACATCGTCCGGGTGCACGGCCGGGGCGAACCGGTCTTCCGCGACGACCCGCGCTTCAAGGAACTCCTCACCCACTTCGACGGCATCGACCCGACCCCGCACGGGCTGCGCGCGATCATCGTCGTGACGGCCGAGCTCGTCCGCGACTCCTGTGGCTACGCGGTGCCCTTCATGTCCTACGACGAGGACCGCGACCTGCACGGCAAGCGCTTCGCGCGCGAGGACGACGCCTCGCTGAGCGCGTACTTCACCAAGAAGGAGCACATCGCGACGAGCCTGGACGGACTTCCCGGGCTGCCGCTGCCGCTGCCCCCCAGTACGGTCTGAGCCATGCGCCTCGGAGCCGCCGCCCTCGCGTCCGCATCCCTGTTCGCCCTGGCCCCGGGCGGACCGCCGCCCGTCGCCGTGCCGCCCGCGCGGCTCGCCGGCACCGGTGGCCAGCTCCTCGTCGCCGAGGCACCGCGCGCGAACGCGACCTCGGGGACCCTCACCTGGTGGGACCTGCGGGACGGACGCTGGGTGCGGGCCGGCTCCGCGCCGGCGCGGTTCGGGGCGCGCGGACTCGTCGAGGGCGGAGCCCGGCGCCAGGGCACGAACACCACGCCCACGGGCCTGTACGAGCTGCCGTACGCGTTCGGGACCCGCGCGGCGCCGGACGGCACCTCGATGCCGTACCGCCGGGTGACCCGGGACTCCTGGTGGTGCCAGGACAACGCCTCCCGGTCCTACAACCGGTGGACCGAGCCACGCCCCGCGGACTGCCGGGCCGGGGAGTCGGAGCACCTGACCGCCTACGGCAGGCAGTACGCGTACGCCGTGGTCATCGGGTTCAACTACGACCGGCCCGTACGGGGGCGGGGCGCGGGCATCTTCCTGCACGTCGACGGGAGCGGGCCGACCGCCGGCTGCGTGTCCGTGCCGGCGGACGCGATGCGGCGGATCCTCGCGTGGGCCGACCCCGCGCGCAGACCGCACATCGTCATCGGCACGACCGGCGGGGCGACGGCGGTCACCCGGTACTGACGGCACCCGGGGCCGCGGCGGCCATCGGCGCGCACGGAGCCCCGGGCGGCGGGCCGGATGCCTTCCCGGACCGCCGCACACGCCCCGAGAAAGACCCGTCGGCAAGATCACAAAATCCCGCCGGTCGTCTATCCTTCGGACAATCCCAGGAACCAGGAGATCGGCAGTTACGCGCTTCCCGCGCTCGGACGCGAGACACCGGCCGCGCGGAGCACCCGGATCGACCCGGTGTCCGGAGCCACGTACACCAGTGACGGACACAGGCGGTCGCCGTGGTCCGCACTCGACTCGGCGGGCTTCTGAACACACGGGCGTCGTGGACCGTATCTCTGGGCCAGGGGGCCACTCCCCTCACCCCGTCTCTCCAGGACGAACACGGAGGAACCGTGTCCACGATCGCCGGTGGTCGCGCCGCGCGGCGCCAGACCATGCGCCGAATCCGCCCTCGCCGCTCGCCCGCCGTCCCACTGCTGGTCGCCGTCTGGGCCGGCGCCGCCGCGGTCCTGTGGCTGTGGTGGCACAACACCCCGTCCATCGCGGACAACAACGCCAGGATCCTCAACGCCGGCCGCATCACCGGGCTGCTCGCCGGGTACCTGATGGCCCTCGTGGTGCTCCAGATGGCCCGGGTCCCCGCCCTCGAACGCCGGGTGGGATCCGACCGGGTGGCGCGCTGGCACGCGATGACCGGCCGGTACACCATCTGCATGGTCATCGCCCACCTCTTCCTGACGATGTGGGCCTACGCCCTGCAGTCCGGCAAGGGGCTCGGCGGGATCGTGCAGCAGACCGTCGACTCGGTCAACCAGCTTCCCGACATGGGCAAGGCCGCGATCGGCACGGGACTGCTCGTGCTGATCGGGTTCATCTCCGTCGGCTGGCTGCGCCGGCTGATCCCGTACGACACCTGGTACCACGTCCACCTGCTGACGTACGCCGCGGTGTTCCTGACCTTCTGGCACCAGCTCTCCACCGGCAACGACTTCGCGGTCGAACCCGTCGCCAAGACCGTCTGGTACGGGCTCTACGGCTCGGTGACCGCCCTGGTCATCTGGTACCGAATCCTTTCTCCGATCCGGCTGAACATGAAGCACCGGATGCGGGTCCAGGCGGTCATCGAGGAGACGCCCGGCATCGTGTCGGTGCTCATCAGCGGACGCAAGCTGCACCGGATGGGCGCCGAGGCGGGTCAGTTCTTCCGCTGGCGCTTCCTGGCGCCGGGAATGCGGTTCAGCTCCCACCCGTACTCGCTCTCGGCCTCACCCCGCCCCAACATGCTGCGCATCACCGTGAAGGCGATCGGCGACCACAGCGCCGGCCTGCGCGACCTGCAGCCGGGCACCAAGGTCTGGGCGGAGGGCCCGTACGGCGCGCTGACCGCCGACAAGCGCAGCCGCGGCAAGGTGCTCCTGGTGGCGGGCGGCGTCGGCATCACCCCGATGCGGACGCTGTTCGAGACCCTTCCCGGCGGGTCGGGCGACCTCACGCTGCTCTACCGGGCCAACACCACCCAGGACCTGGCCCTGTGGGACGAACTGGCCGCCATCTCCAAGGAGCGCGGGGCGCGCCTGATGTACGCGGTGAACAGCCCCGACGGCGAGCGTCCGGACATCTCGGCGGACTCCCTGCGCCGCAAGCTGCCGGACATAGACGACCACGACGTCTTCATGTGCGGGCCGCCCGGCTTCGCCCAGGAGGTGTACGCGGCACTGCGCGGCGCGGGCGTCCCCGCCCGCCGCATCCATCACGAGTCGTTCGAGATGTGAGCGACGGGAGTCAGGAACGATGAAGAAAAACCACCCCATCCGCCGGTTCATGCTGGCCAGTGCCGCCACCGTGTCCGGGATCGTGCTGCTGCTGGCGCTCAAGCCCGCGTCCGACCCGGCCGCCGCCTCGGCGCAGGCCGGAGGAGCCGCCCCCCAGCAGACGGCCGCCGCGCAGGGCGCCGCCGCCGGGCAGTCGGGCGGCACCGTCCTCGGTGACGTGGCGCAGACCCAGTACGGGCCGGTCCAGGTGCGGCTGACCATGAGCGGCGGCAGGATAGCCAAGGCCGAGGCGGTCCAGGCGCCCTCCGGCGGGACCAGCTCGCAGAAGACCGAGCTCTCGGTGCCCAAGCTCAACCAGGAGGCCGTCGCGGCGGGCAGCGCCGACATCGACACCGTCTCCGGCGCCACCTACACCAGCGAGGGCTACAAGAAGTCCCTGCAGTCCGCCCTGGACAAGGCGAAGGCCGCCGGCGGCACGCAGGGGTCCTCCGGGTCCTCGGCGGCACCGGCCGCCCAGGCGCGCGTCGTCACCGGGTCCGTGACCAACACCCAGTACGGGCCCGTCCAGGTCCGGCTCACCCTCGAGGGCAAGAAGGTCACCAAGGCCGAGGCCGTGCAGGCGCCTTCCGGCGGGACCAGCGGCCAGAAGACCGAGCTCTCGGTTCCCAAGCTCAACCAGGAGGCCGTCGCGGCGGGCAGCGCCGACATCGACACCGTCTCCGGCGCCACCTACACCAGCGAGGGCTACAAGAAGTCCCTGCAGTCCGCCCTGGACAAGGCCGGTGTCTGAGTCCGGGCAGGACGCACCGCAGGAGCTGCGCCACGCCGAGGAGGTGATGGGCACGGTCTTCTCCTTCGACGTGCGCGGCGGCGAACCCGAGGCCGTGCGCACGGCGTTGGAGGAGGCGATCGCCCAACTGCACCGCGTGGACGAGGTCTTCAGCACCTACCGCGAGGACAGCCAGATCTCGCGGCTGGCGCGCGGCGAGCTCACCGTCGAGGAGTGCGACCCGGAGGTCGCCGAGGTGCTCACCCTGGGCGCCGAGGCGGAACGGGTCAGCGACGGCTGGTTCAGCACGCGCTACGAGGGACGGCTCGATCCCACGGGGGTCGTCAAGGGCTGGGCGACCGAACGCGCGGCCCTGCGCCTCGCCGAGGCGGGGGCGAGCGGGGTGAGCGTCAACGGCGGCGGGGACGTCCAGCTCCGCGGGGTCCCCGGGCCGCACCGCCCCTGGCGGGTGGGCGTGTCCGACCCGCTCCGCCCGGGCTCGCTCGCCGCGGTGGTCTCCGCGGCCGGCGCCGACGAGCTGGCCGTCGCGACCTCGGGCACCGCCGAACGCGGCACCCACATCGTCGACCCGCGCACCGGGAGGTCCGCGGTCACCGACCTGGTGGCCGTGACCGTGGTCGGCCCTCGGCTGACCTGGGCGGACGCCTGGGCGACCGCGGCCTTCGCGATGGGCTCGCGGGCGGGCCTGGACTGGCTGGAGTCGCTCCCGGACGTGGAGGCGCTGCTCATCACGGCGGGCAACGAGGTCCGCTGCACGGGCGGCCTCGCCCGGCGCCTGGGCTGACCGGCGCCGGCCGCGCCCGCGTCAGGGCCTACGACGGTGGAGGCGCGCCCGGTCGCCGGGCGCGCCTCCACCGTCGTACGCGTCAGTGATCGTTCTGGGCCAGCCGCAGCAGGTGATCGGCCAGCGCCTGGCCGCCCGTGGCATCGCGGCTGATCAGCATCAGGGTGTCGTCCCCCGCGATCGTGCCGAGGACGTCGTGCAGCTCCGCCTGGTCGATCGCCGAGGCGAGGAACTGCGCGGCCCCGGGCGGGGTGCGCAGGACCACGAGATTGGCCGAGGCCTCCGCGGAGATCAGCAGCTCCGCGGAGAGCCTGCGCATCCGCTCCTCCTTCGCCGACTCCCCCAGCGGCGCGCGCGGGGTGCGGAACCCGCCCTCGCTCGGCACCGCGTAGATGAGGTCGCCGTCGTTGTTGCGGATCTTCACCGCGTTCAGCTCGTCGAGGTCCCGGGAGAGCGTCGCCTGGGTGACGTTCAGCCCGTCGTCGGCGAGGAGCTTCGCCAACTGGCTCTGCGAGCGCACCGGTTGCCGGTTGAGGATGTCCACGATCCTGCGGTGGCGTGCGGTGCGGGTCTGCGGTACGGCAGGCCCTGCGTGCTCGTGGTCCTGCGCCTGACTCATCGTCGTCCCATCTCCCGGGATCACCCGTCCCCGTTGGCCGCGTCGAGGATGCCGGGAAGGGCCCGGAGGAACGCGTCCACCTCGTCGTCGCCGAGGTTCAGCGGCGGCATCAGCCGTACGACATCGGGGGCGGGCGCGTTCACCAGGAGACCGGCGTCCTGAGCCGCCTGCTGCACCCGGTGCGCGAGCGGCTCGGTGAGCACGATACCCAGGAGCAGTCCGGCACCCCGGACGTGGTCGATCAACGGGTGGCCGGAACCGTCCCCGAGCCCCTCGATCCCGTTCCGCAGCTTCTCGCCGGCGCGCTTGACGTTCTCCAGGAGCCCCTCGGACTCGATGGTGTCGAGCACGGCGAGTCCGGCGGCGCAGACGACCGGGTTGCCGCCGAAGGTCGTGCCGTGGTGGCCCGGCTCCAGCAGGGCGGCGGCACGGCCGAAGGCGACGGTGGCGCCGAGCGGCAGTCCGCCGCCGAGGCCCTTGGCGAGCGTGACGATGTCCGGCAGGACGCCTTCGTGGGCCTGGTACTCGAACCAGTGGCCGGTGCGGCCGATGCCGGTCTGCACCTCGTCCAGGACGAGCAGGGCGCCGTGGGCCGCGGTGATGGCACGCGCCGCCTTCAGATAGCCGGGGGGCGGTACGACCACGCCCTTCTCGCCCTGGATCGGCTCGATGATCACCAGCGCGGTGTCGTCGGTGACCGCTTCGGCGAGGGCCTGCGCGTCGCCGTACGGGACGTGCGTGACGTCGCCGGGCAGCGGCAGGAAGGGCTCCCGCTTGCCGGACTGGCCGGTGAGCGCGAGGGCGCCCATGGTCCGGCCGTGGAAGCCGCCGGTGGTGGCGACCATGTGGGTCCTGCCGGTCAGCCGGCCGATCTTGAACGCGCCCTCGTTGGCCTCGGCGCCCGAGTTGCAGAAGTACACCCGGCCCTCGCGGCCGAAGAGCTGCAGCAGCCGTTCGGCGAGGGCGACGGGCGGTTCGGCGACGAAGAGGTTGGAGACGTGGCCGAGGGTGCCGATCTGCCGGCTCACCGCCTCGACGACGGCGGGGTGGCCGTGGCCGAGGGCGTTGACCGCGATGCCGCCGACGAAGTCGAGGTACTCGTTGCCGTCGGCGTCCCACAGCTTGGTTCCGGCACCGCGGACGAGCGGCAGCCGCGGGGTGCCGTAGTTGTCCATGAGAGCACCCTGCCAGCGCCGGGTGAGCTCCTCGTTCGTCGTGCTGCCGGTCATTCCGCGTCCCCCGTCTCCTCGTCGTCCGGCACGACCATCGTGCCGATGCCTTCGTCGGTGAAGATCTCCAGCAGGATCGAGTGCTGGACCCGGCCGTCGATGACGCGGGCGGTGGTGACGCCGTTGCGCACGGCGTGCAGGCACCCCTCCATCTTCGGCACCATGCCGCTGGCCAGCTCGGGAAGCAGCTTCTCCAGCTGGGAGGCGGTGAGGCGGCTGATCACCTCGTCGCTGTTCGGCCAGTCCTCGTAGAGGCCCTCGACGTCCGTGAGGACCATGAGGGTCTCGGCGTCCAGCGCGGCAGCGAGTGCCGCAGCCGCCGTATCAGCATTGACGTTGTAGACATGTCCGTCGTCCTGGCTCCGGGCGATCGAGGAGACGACCGGGATGCGGCCGTCGGCGAGCAGGGCCTCGATCGCGCCCGTGTCGATCGCGGTGATCTCGCCCACCCGCCCGATGTCGACCAGCTCTCCGTCGATCCTGGGCCGGTGCTTGGTGGCGGTGATGGTGTGCGCGTCCTCGCCGGTGAGGCCGACGGCGAGCGGTCCGTGCTCGTTGAGCAGTCCGACCAGCTCGCGCTGGACCTGTCCGGCCAGCACCATGCGCACGACGTCCATCGCGTCCTCGGTGGTGACGCGCAGGCCCGCCTTGAACTCGCTGACGATGCCGTGCCGGTCGAGGGCCGCGTTGATCTGGGGACCGCCGCCGTGCACGACGACCGGCCTGAGGCCCGCGTGGTGCAGGAAGACGATGTCCTGGGCGAAGGCGGCCTTCAGCTCGGTGTCGATCATGGCGTTGCCGCCGAACTTGACGACGACGGTCTTGCCGCGGTGCCGGGTCAGCCAGGGCAGTGCCTCGATGAGGATCTGCGCCTTGGGCAGGGCGGTGTGCCTACGGGTCGGGTTCGTCGGATTCGTCATGAGGAGTAGGCGCTGTTCTCGTGGACGTAGTCGGCGGTGAGGTCGTTGGTCCAGATCGTGGCGGTCGCGTCGCCCGCGGCGAGGTCCGCGACGACGTGGACCTCGCGGAAGCGCATGTCGACGAGTTCGCGGTCCTCGCCGACCCCGCCGTTCTTGCAGACCCACACGCCGTTGATGGCGACGTTGAGCCGGTCGGGCTCGAAGGCGGCGGAGGTGGTGCCGATGGCGGACAGGACGCGGCCCCAGTTGGGGTCCTCGCCGTGGATGGCGCACTTGAGGAGGTTGTTGCGGGCGATGGAGCGGCCCACCTCGACGGCGTCGTCCTCGGTCGCGGCGTTGATCACCTCGACCTTGATGTCCTTGGTGGCGCCCTCGGCGTCCCGGATGAGCTGCTGTCCGAGGTCGTCGCAGACCGCGCGGACCGCCTCGGCGAACTCCGCGTGGTCCGGGGTGGTTCCACTGGCTCCGGAGGCGAGCAGCAGCACGGTGTCGTTGGTGGACATGCAGCCGTCGGAGTCGACGCGGTCGAAGGTGGTGCGGGTGGCCGCGCGCAGCGCCCGGTCCAGGTCCGCGCTGTCCACGTCCGCGTCGGTGGTGAGCACGACGAGCATGGTGGCCAGGCCCGGCGCGAGCATGCCGGCGCCCTTCGCCATGCCGCCCACCGTCCAGCCGTCCTTGGTGACGACCGCCGTCTTGTGCACGGTGTCGGTCGTCTTGATGGCGATGGCGGCCTTCTCGCCGCCGTGCGGGCCGAGCTGGGAGACGGCCAGGTCGACGCCCGGAAGCAGCTTGTCCATCGGGAGCAGTACGCCGATGAGGCCGGTCGAGCACACGGCGACGCTGCCCGCGCCGATGTCCCCGAGGGTCTCGGCGACCTTCTCGGCGGTGGCGTGGGTGTCCTGGAAGCCCTTGGGGCCCGTACAGGCGTTGGCGCCGCCCGAGTTGAGGACGACGGCGTTCAACTCGCCGCTCTTGAGGACCTGCTGCGACCACAGGACCGGCGCGGCCTTCACACGGTTGGAGGTGAAGACGCCCGCGGCGGCGCGGCGGGGCCCGGTGTTGACCACGAGGGCCAGGTCCGGGTTGCCGTTCTCCTTGATTCCCGCGGCGACGCCCGCCGCGATGAATCCCTGTGCTGCCGTGACGCTCACGGTGCGACTCCGATCGTGGAAAGCCCCAGGTCCTCGGGAAGACCGAGGGCGAGGTTCATGCTCTGGACGGCACCGCCCGCGGTGCCCTTGGTGAGGTTGTCGATGGCGCTGATCGCGATGATGCGGTGCGCGGCGGCGTCGTACGCGACCTGGACCTGAACGGCGTTGGAACCGTAGACGGACGCCGTGGCCGGCCACTGTCCCTCGGGGAGGAGGTGGACGAAGGGCTCGTCGGCGAACGCCTTCTCGTAGGCGGCCCGGACCGACTCGGCGGTGACGCCCGGCCTCGCCTTGACGTTGCAGGTGGCGAGGATGCCGCGGGGCATGGGCGCGAGGGTGGGGGTGAAGGAGACGGTGACGGGCTCACCGGCGGCGGCGGAGAGGTTCTGGACCATCTCCGGGGTGTGCCGGTGGACGCCGCCGACTCCGTACGGGCTCATCGACCCCATGACCTCGCTGCCGAGCAGGTGTGCCTTGGGCGCCTTGCCGGCGCCCGAGGTGCCGGAGGCGGCGACGATCACGGCCTCGGCCTCCGCCAGCCCCGCCGCGTACGCGGGGAACAGGGCCAGCGAGGCGGCCGTCGGGTAGCAACCGGGTACCGCGATGCGCTTGGACCCCTCCAGCGCGGCGCGGGCACCCGGAAGTTCGGGGAGGCCGTACGGCCAGGTCCCGGCGTGGGCGGAACCGTAGAACCGCTCCCAGTCCGCCGGGTCCTTCAGCCGGAAGTCGGCCCCCATGTCGACCACGAGGACCTCGGGACCGAGCTGCTCGGCGACCTCTGCGGACTGGCCGTGGGGCAGCGCGAGGAACACCACGTCGTGGCCGCGCAGGGCCTCGGCGGTGGTCTCGGTGAGGACCCGGTCCGCGAGCGGCAGCAGATGGGGCTGGATGCCGCCGAGTCTGCGGCCCGCGTTGGAGTTGCCGGTCAGGGTGCCGATCTCGATCTCGGGGTGCGCCAGGAGCAGGCGCAGCAGTTCCCCGCCCGCGTACCCACTCGCTCCCGCCACCGCCGCGCGCATCGCCATGGAACCCTCCTCTTGGATGGCATGACTATACGTTTCGCTGCACGTTTATGCAATCCTCTGATGCCGGCCGGCACGCGGGGTCCGTCGGGCCGGCCTTCACCGGTCTGATCACCAGCGTGCGCGCAGCACGCCGTCGCCGTCGGGCAGGGCGGCGTGGAGGAGCGGGTGGCGTTCGTCGACGTAGATGGACAGGGCGCGGGCCGCCCGCGCACCGGCCACCAGGGCGGTGAGCTCCTGGAGGTCGGTCTCGTCGGCGATCACGCCCTTGACCGTTCCGTCCCGCGCCTCCCAGACGAACTCCACGTGCCATTCGGACGGCAGTGCGGTCAGGACCGCGTCGGCGTCGGGCTGCAGGTCGGGCCAGACGGTCAGCAGGGCCCGCGGACCGAGACCGGCGCGGACCGCGTCGAGGTTCTCCGCGGTGAGGCGGTGCCAGCGTGTGCCGACGTGGGTCTCCTCCAGCAGCAGTCCCCGTCGTGCCGCCAGCTCGGTGCGCACGGACGCCCAGAAGTCTTCGTCGGCGGCCTCCGTCACCTCCGGTTCCGCGGCGTAGGGGGAGGCCGTCAGCGGTTCCGGGAAGAGGCCGAGCGCGCGCGTACGGGCCACGGCGTCCGCGCAGGACCGGTCGCTGCCCACGTACACGTACTGGTCCCAGCCGACGTGCACGGTGAACGCGTCTCCCGCCTCCAGCCGGCACCAGGCGCCCTGCTCGCGGAGCATGACGCGGACCAGTTCCAGGGCCACCGTCAGGGAGACCTCGGCGCCGTCGTGGTAGCCGGTGAGGTCGGCCGGGAAGAGCCCGTCGAGTCCGTGCCCCTCGACCGCGGGCCGGACGCCGAAGTGGACGTATCCGGTGACGGAGGGCTCACGGATCTCCAGCCGGTCGACGCCCGCGGCTTCCGCGAAGGCGGCGATCGCGGCCAGGTACGCGGCCTCGACGGGCCCGTGGTCGCTGACCGTGTCCTCGGTGCCCCGGTAGCCACCGTGTTCGTCACGGTCGGCGGGGTCGTACTTGGTGATCCGGTGGACGAAGGCCGGCGGCACGCTGCTCCTGGACGGGGTCGAAGGTGGCGCCGGCCCGGACCCGCGGCCGGCCCCCTTCGAGCCGTACGACCGGCGCGGAACGGCCGGCCCCAAGGGGCCGCCGGCGGGCGGCCCGGGCGGGGCGGCCCGGGCCGGTCAGGAACGCTTCGCGTCCCGCTCCTCGTTCTTCTGCTTGATGCGCGCCGTCTCCTTGCGGACCTCCGCCTGGGTGGCGCGCTCACGCCGCAGCCACTCGGGGTCCTCGGTCTTCAGCGCCTCGATCTGCTCGGTGGTCAGGGCCTCGCTGACGCCGCCGCGGGCGAGTCCGGCGATGGAGACGCCGAGCTTGGCGGCGACGACGGGCCGCGGGTGCGGTCCGGTGCGGCGCAGCTCCTGGAGCCACGCGGGCGGGTCGCTCTGCAGCGCGTTCAGCTCGGCACGCGAGACGACACCCTCCCGGAACTCGGCGGGGGTGGCCTCGAGGTACACACCCAGCTTCTTCGCCGCGGTGGCGGGCTTCATCGTCTGGGCGGTCTGGTGCGAACTCATGGGGTCAAGGGTATCGAGCGCGCGGGCCCCCGCCGACCATCGCGGGTACGGCGCCCAGGGCCCCGCCGGGTAATCTGACGTGGTGACCGGCTCCGAAGCATCCCCTTCCTTCAGGCTCGCCTACGTTCCGGGGGTGACGCCCTCGAAGTGGGTGCGGATCTGGAACGAGCGGCTGCCCGACGTCCCCCTGGTCCTCGTCCCGGTGTCCGCCGCCGAGGTGTACGACGTCCTGCGGCGCGGCGACGCCGACGCGGGGTTCGTCCGGCTGCCGGTCGACGGGACCGACCTGAGCGCGATCCCCCTCTACACCGAGACGACGGTCGTCGTGGTCCCCAAGGACCACATCGTGGCGGCCGTCGAGCAGGTCTCGGGCGAGGACCTCGCCGACGACATCGTGCTGCACCCCGAGGACGACCCGCTGGACTGGGAGCGGCTGCCGGGCAGGCCCGCGCTGGAGCGGCCCGCCGTGACTGCGGACGCCGTGGAACTCGTCGCCGCGGGCATCGGGGTCGTGATCGTGCCGCAGTCCCTCGCCCGGCTCCACCACCGCAAGGACCTCACCTACCGGACGGTCACGGACGCCCCCGAGTCGCGTGTCGCGCTGGCGTGGCCCGAGGAGCGGACCACCGACATGGTGGAGGACTTCATCGGCATCGTGCGCGGACGCACGGTCAACAGCACGCGCGGGCGTTCCCAGGCCCCGGCCGCGGCGCAGAAGGACCGGGGGGCGGCGAAGTCCACCCCCCGGAAGCCGGCCACGGGCGGCGGCGCCCGGCGCAAGCCGGCGTCCGGCCAGGCGGGCGGCAAGGGCGGCGGAAGGGCCGCGGCCAAGAACTCCCGGGGCTCCGGCAACGGCGGTCCGAAGGGCGGCGCGAAGCGCGGCAGGCCCCGCCGCGGTTCCTGACCCCGCGACCGGCCGGGGCACGGCGGCCGTCGGCCGGTGACCCGGGCGGCGGGGGCAGGGAGCGGCTGGAGCGCGCGGGCGCGGTGCGCCGCGTCGGACGGGACGGAGAACGAGGCGGCATGGGCGAGTTCTGGCCGGTCGAGGACGTGCTGGCGTACCTGGCCGGAAACTGGCGGGTCGAGCGCACCGTACGGGACCTCGCGAGCGGCGCCGAGGGTCGCTTCACCGGCACGACGGTCTTCGGTCCGCCGGACGACGGCGAGCCGCTGGACGACAATGAGGCGCTGAACGAGGGCCGGTCGCCGGACGGCTGCGGGCTGCTGCACCGGGAGTCGGGCACGTTCGTGTGGCAGGGCGTCGCACGGCCCGCCGAGCGGACCCTGCGGTTCCTGCCGGGCCACGGCCCCGGGACCGCTCTCGTACGGTTCTCCGACGGCCGTCCGTTCCACGACCTGGACCTGACGAGCGGGCACTGCGTCGCCGACCACCCGTGCGCGGCGGATCTCTACCGGGGAGAGTTCACGGTCCGGGACGAGGACCACTGGCGGTCCGTCTGGCGGGTGCGCGGGCCCGCGAAGGACCTGGTGCTCACCACCGGCTACACGCGCCTGAGCTGAGCGGGCGCCCCGTCCACGCGCAGGTTCCAGCGGCCGGCCCGGCCCGTCACGGCGACCGCCGACAGAGGGCGGACGTCGATGTTCCAGTACGTCGACGGCGGAGCCTTCAGCACGTAGACCAGCGCGGCCCGTACCACCGACGGCTCGGCCACCGCGACGATGCTGCCGCCGTCCTCCCCCGGCCGGGTGTCGAGCCAGGCGCCGACCCGGGCTATGAAGGCCAGCAGGCTCTCACCGCCGTGGGGCGTGGAGCGCGGATCGGACAGCCAGGAGTCCATGGCCTCGGGCTCGCGGGCCATGGCCTCGCCCAGGGTGAGGCCCCGCCAGCGGCCCATGTCGCAGTCACGCAGCGCGAGCTGGACCAGCGGGGCGTAGCCGAGGACGTCACCGGTGGCCCGGCTGCGGGGCGTCGGCGCGCAGTAGCGCAGCTCGGCCGCCGCCAGCGGCAGCAGTTCGGCCGCCGCACGCTGCGCTTCCTCCCATCCCGCCTGGTCCAGCGGGCGGTCGTCCTCGAAGCGCTCCGCAAGCAGCGCGGAGTTCCGCGCCGCCGCGACGAACGTGACCCGAAGATTCATGCGCAGATCGTGGTGCGCGGGACTCCACAGGTCAAGGGCGTCACACAGAGTATCCGAATATTCACATGAACATCGGCCTCTGGTCTATGCGTTGACCGTGCGGATCCCCCTGGAACCGGTCCTCTCGCCGGCGCGGTCCCACGGCTCGCCGCGGCGCGGGGTCCGCTCGCGTCCGCTCAGGTCCGCACCTCGTCGTAGGCCGCCGCCAGCCGCCGTACGCCTTCGGTGATCTCCTCCGCCCCCGCCACCGCCGCGAAGCTCAACCGGATCTGCGCGGCGGGGGGTTCGGCACTGTAGTAGGGGCGGCCGGGGGTCACGGCCACCCCCGCGCGCAGGGCGGCGGCGGTGAACGCGGACTCGTCGGTGCCCTCGGGCAACCTCGCCCACAGGTGGTAGCCGCCGAACGGGACGTGGGGCAGGGCAAGTTCGGGCAGCCGCAGCCGCAGGGCCGCGGTCATGGTGTCGCGCCGGGCCTTCAACTCGGCCGAAACCGTGCGCAGATGACGCGGCCAGGCGGGTGAGCCGACGAGTTCGAGCGCGGCCTCCTGGAGGGGGCGCGGCACGAAGAAGGTGTCGACGACCTGGATGGCGCGCAGCCGCTCCAGCACGGGCCCGCGCGCCGCCAGGGCGCTGACCCTGAAGCTCGGCGAGGTGGCCTTGGTCAGGGAGCCGACGTGCACCACGACCCCGTCGGGGTCCTCGGCGGCCAGCGGACGCGGCAGCGGGCCCGCGTCCTCGTGCACCAGGCGGCGCACGAAGTCGTCCTCGACGACGAAGGCCCCGGCGTCCCGCGCGATGCGCAGCACCTCGCCGCGCCGCTCGGGCGCGAGCACGGCGCCGGTCGGGTTCTGGAACAGCGGCTGGCAGACGAGGACCCGGGCGCCGGTCGCCCTGAAGGCGTCGGCCAGCAGTCCGGGTTTCACCCCGTCGGGGTCCACCGGGACCGGCACGGGGCGAAGACCGGCGGCGCGGGCGATGGCCAGCATGCCCGGATACGTGGGCGACTCGACCAGGACGGGGGCGCCGGGCGGCGCGAGCGCGCGCAGGGCGGTCGTCAGGGCGGCCTGGCCGCCGGCCGCGACCAGCACCTCGGCGGCGCCGACCGGTCCGCCGATGCCGCGCGCGAACCACTCGCGCAGTTCGGGAAGTCCCTCCATGGGCGGCCGGGACCAGGCTCCGGGGCGGCGGCCGGCCCGGGAGAGGGCCGCTCCCATCGCCCGCTCCGGCTGGAGCGAGGGGTGCAGGTAGCCGCCGTTGAACTCGATGACACCGGGTGGCGGCGCGGCGAGCGAGACGAGCACCCCGGCGGCGTCCACGGTGCGGGGGACGGCCTCGGCCGCGGCGTCCGCGCCGAGCGCGACCTCCTGCCAGGAGGTGTCCCCGGTGGAGGCGACCGCAGGCCGGGGCCGGGCCCGGAAGGCGCCCGCACCGGGCCGGGTGACCACGAGCCCCTCCGCGGCGAGCTGCGCCAGCGCCCGCGACACGGTCACCGGGCTCACGCGGAACCGCTCGACGAGCGCCCTGCTGGAGGGCAGCTTTTCATCTGGAGAGTAGCGGTTCAGCTCCTTCCGCAGCCGATCCGCCAGTTCACCGACACTGCTACGCTCTTGCATGAGAGCAGAGAGTAGCGCTATCGACCGGACCGGGATAGCGGTCAGCACCGACGTCGAGCCCCCGGCCCCCGCCGCGGACCGGAGCCCCGCTCCGGCGCACCGCCGCTCGGGCACCCTCCAGGCGGCCCTGGGTGTCACCGCCTTCTCCCTCACCTTCCCCGCGACCGCCTGGGGCCTCACGGGCTTCGGCCCCTGGTCGCTGGTGACCGTGCGCTGTGTCCTCGCGGCGGTCGTCGCGGGCGGCTGCCTGCTCGCGCTGCGGGTCCCCCGGCCCGCCCGGCGGCACCTGGCGGGTCTCGCCGTCGTCGCCGCCGGTGTCGTCCTCGGCTTCCCGCTCCTGACGACGCTCGCCCTGCGGACGTCGACCACCGCCCACGCGGCCGTCGTCGTCGGGCTGCTGCCGCTCACGACGGCGCTGTTCTCGGCGCTGCGCACCGGCGCGCGCCCGTCGCGGACGTTCTGGCTGGCGGCCTGCGCGGGCGCGGCGACCGTGATCGCGTTCACCGTGCGGCAGAGCGGCGGCACCCTGACCGGCGCGGACGCCTACCTCTTCGGGGCCCTGCTGATCTGCGCGGCGGGCTACACCGAGGGCGGCCGGCTGGCCCGGGAGATGCCGGGCTGGCAGGTCATCGGCTGGGCCCTGGTCCTGTGCCTGCCGCTCAGCGTTCCGGGCGCGCTGGTGGCGCTGTCCTACGAACCGGCGCGGCTGACGGCGCACAGCGTGACCGGGCTGCTGTGGGTCGCGGTCGGATCGCAGTTCCTCGGCCTGCTCGTCTGGTACCGGGGGATGGCGTCGATCGGGATTCCGAGGGCCAGCCAGTTGCAGCTGGCCCAGCCGCTGCTCACACTGGTGTGGTCGGTACTGCTCCTGGGCGAGCGGCTCACCCCGGCGGCTCCCCTGACAGCGGCCGCCGTCCTCGTCTGCATCGCTCTGACCCAGCGGGCACGGGGCTGACCCGGCACGCCCGGGCCGCGCCCACCCGAGCCCTGGGCCCGGGCCACGAACCGTTGCTCCCGTACAGACACAGGCGAGGAGACCGTTCAGATGCGCGCATCCAAAGGCGACCAGCTGGTGCAGCACGGCAGGACCGTCGGCCAGCACGACAAGGTCGCGGAGATCACCGAGGTCATGGGAGAGAAAGGTTCTCCCCCCTACCGTGTGCGGTTCGAGGACGGACACGAGGCCGTGTGCTCACCGGGCCCGGACTCCGAGATCCGTCACCGGGACATGCCGCCGAAGTAGGACGGCTGGACTGCCGCCGAAGCAGGACGGCCGGAGCGGGCGCCGGGAGACCGGCGCCCGCTCAGCGCGGGGGTTTCGCCGGCTGCCGGTAGTGGTCGGCGACGACCCGCGCCATCGCGCCGGTCCGGTCGGCCGCGGCCTCCGAGGCCGCGAAGAAGACGTGCCCGCGCACTTCGGCGTGACGGCGGGCGAGGGTGAGGTGCCGGGAGAGTTCGGCCGGGTCCCGCCAGGCCGCGGGCTGCGCCGGGTCCCCCGCCTTGTACAGCGCCTCGCCCGCGTACAGCTGCACGCCCGTGCCCCGGACGACCCGCGCCCACCAGGGCAGCAGCTTCGCGTAGTCGGCGGCGGCGAAGCCGATGTTCCAGTAGAGCTGGGGGCAGATGTAGTCCACCCAGCGCCGCGCGACCCATTTCCTGGTGTCCGCGTACAGGTCGTCGTACGTCTCGACGCCGGCCCGGGTCGGCGAGCCGAGCGGGTCTCTCGAGGCGTTCCGCCAGACTCCGAAGGGGCTGATCCCGAAGCGGACCCCGGGGCGGACCTTCTTGACGCTCTCCGCCATCTCCCGCACCAGCAGGTCGATGTTGTTCCGCCGCCACGCCGCCCTGTCCGGGAAGCCCGCGCCGTGTTCGGCGTACGCCGCGTCGTCGTCGAAGCGCTCGCCCGCCACCGGGTACGGGTAGAAGTAGTCGTCCCAGTGCACCCCGTCGACGGGGTACCGGCGCACCGCGTCCAGCATCGCGGTCCGGACGAACGTACGGACCGGGGGCAGTCCGGGGTTGTAGTAGAGCTTCCCGCCGTGGCGCACGGTCCAGTGCGGGTGGAGGCGCGCGGGGTGCGAGGGCGCGAGCCGGCCGGGGTCCGGCTGTCCCGAGACGCGGTACGGGTTGAACCAGGCGTGCAGTTCCAGGCCGCGCGCGTGGGCCTCGCGCACCGCGGTGCCCAGCGGGTCCCAGCCGGGGTCCCCGCCCTGGACGCCGGTCAGGCAGCGGGACCACGGCTCGTACGGGGAGGGCCACAGCGCGTCGGCGGCGGGGCGGACCTGGAAGATCACGGTGTTGAGGCGCAGGCGGACCGCCGTGTCCAGGTGGCCGAGGAGTTCGGCGCGCTGGCGTGCGGGGCTCAGGCCGGTGCGGGAGGGCCAGTCGCGGTTCGAGACCGTCGCGAGCCACATGCCCCGCATGGCGCCCTGGGCCGCCGCCCCGTTCGGTGCGGCCGTGTGCCGGGCGGCCGCGGCGTCGCCCGCCGTGCCGAATCCCGAGAGCGTCGCGAGCGCGGCCGCCGCGAACGTCCGGCGTGGCAGTCGCCCCATGTCCGTACCCCTTACGCCGCGAGTCCGCCGGGTCACTTTCCGTATCGTGACCCAGCATGCACCACCCCGACGATCGATCATCGATACTTCGGAGTAACGTGCACGTTCGGAGCAGGCGCCGAACAACGGACCGCCTGCCAGGGCGTGCGGATCAGCGAAGGGAACGATGTGACCGACATCGAACGCGTCGGAGTGGTGGGCTGCGGCCAGATGGGAGCGGGCATCGCCGAGGTGTGCGCCCGCGCCGGACTGGACGTGAAGGTCGCCGAGACCACCGGCGAGGCCCTGGAGATCGGCCGGACCAGGCTCTTCTCCTCCCTCTCCAAGGCCGCCGACCGCGGAAAGATCTCCGCGGACGAGCTCAAGGCCACCCAGGACCGGCTGAGCTTCACCACGGACCTCGGCGAGTTCGCCGACCGTGACCTGGTGATCGAGGCCGTCGTCGAGAACGAGCAGGTGAAGACCGAGATCTTCCAGGTGCTCGACCAGGTGATGACCAGGCCGGACGCGATCCTGGCCTCCAACACCTCCTCGATCCCGCTGGTGAAGCTGGCCGTCGCGACCTCGCGTCCCGACCAGGTCATCGGCATCCACTTCTTCAACCCGGCCCCGGTGCAGCAGCTCGTGGAGCTGATCCCGGCGCTGACCACCTCCGAGAGCACCGTCGGCCGCGCCCAGCTCTTCGCCGAGAAGCTGCTCGGCAAGCACGCGATCCGCGCCCAGGACCGCTCTGGCTTCGTCGTCAACGCGCTGCTGATCCCGTACCTCCTGTCCGCGATCCGGATGTTCGAGTCGGGCATGGCGAGCCGCGAGGACATCGACAACGGCATGGAGATGGGCTGCGCCCACCCGATGGGCCCGCTCAAGCTGTCCGACCTGATCGGTCTCGACACGGTGGCCTCGGTCGCGTACTCGATGTACGAGGAGTACAAGGAGCCGCTGTACGCCGCTCCCCCGCTGCTCCAGCGCATGGTCGACGCCGGCCGCCTCGGCCGCAAGTCCGGCTCGGGCTTCTACACCTACGGCTGACCCCCGGGGCATCGGCCGGACACCGACCGAACCCCCGCTCCGCCAGCCGGAGTTCGCGCGGGCCCGGCACCTTCCACGGTGCCGGGCCCGCGCCTTTCACACGCCGTGTGCGCCCCGGGCCCGCATATGCCTGACGCACACTCTCCCCACCCGCCCACCAGGCGAGTTGACTTTCCGTGCGCACAAGGGATGTGCCGACCACGGAAAGGAGCGGACTCGTGACCGCCGACCCCGAGCATCCCGTGGCACCGAAGGAGATCGCGGAGTTACGCCGGTCGCTCGAAGTGGGGTTCACCCGCATCGAGGGCGGACTGGCGCTGCTCACCCAGCGCGACGACCAGACGGCCAAGGACCTCGACGACCTCAGCACACGGATCGTCGCGCTCGAACACACCCGCTGGCCACTGCCCACCGTCGCCGTCGTCGCGGCCGTGGGCGCCCTGGCCCTCGCGGTCTGGCAGGCTCTCGGCCACTAGGAGCAGGCGCCGTCCGCCGCGGCGCCAGGACCTGTCGGCCCGGGGCGCGAGGGGGACCGGTCAGGGCAACGTGTCCTGGCCGAGCCTGAGATGGTGCAGGAGCAGCAGCGCGGCCGCCATGTTGGCGGCCGGGACCTCACCACGGGCGACCATGTCGGGAACGAGTTTCAGGGAGACCCACTCCCGGCGGTCGGACTCGAAGTCGTCCACGGGGTGTCCGGTGTACGCGCCCTCGTCGGCCCAGTAGATGTGATGCCGGGCGTCGGTGAGCCCGTTGGAGGGCTCGACACTCATCAGATGCCGCAGGGGTCCCGGCCGCCACCCGGTCTCCTCCTCCAGTTCGCGGGCCGCCGCCGCGGCGATGTCCTCGCCGTCCTCCACGACACCCGCCGGGAGCTCCCATCCCCAGCTGTCGGTGATGAAGCGGTGCCGCCACAGCAGCAGCACCTCGTTGGCCCCGTTCACCACCGTGGCCACGGCGACGGGCCGCAGCCTTATCAGGAAGTGATCGAGGTGCCGCCCGTCCGGCAGCTTCACATCTGCGAGATTGACACTGAACCAGCGGTTTTCATACACAGTTTGTTCGTTCTGCTTCGTCCACTGCACGGTTCTGCCACCTTCCGCCGAGTGAAGGCAATATCGCAGCAGCCGCTTCCCCGCAGCAGGGCTCACCGGGGTCGGGGCGCAGCACGGTGGCGGTGGACGAAGCCGTGTGCGGGGCCGCTCCCTACAGCGGTACGCGCAGTGCGCCGTCGATGAGTTCGGCCGCCTCGGTCGTCCCCGCGCAGCCGCTGCGCACCAGGTGTTCGCGCACCGCGCGAAGTCTGTCGCGCAGCCGCTGGGACTCCATCCCCCGTGCCTGCTCCGCCATCTGGACGGCCGTCGCCACCGCCTTGTCGGCGTTGCCCTGGCGCAGTTCGATCTGGCTGAGCATGGCCAGCCGGTGCACGCGCCCCCGGTCGTGCGCCGGGGTGTCGACGGCGGCCGCGGCGTGCTCGGCGGCCGCCACCAGGTCACCGAGGCTGAGCAGCGCCTCCGCCACCTGTACGTTGACCAGTCCCGGCTGGACATAGCCGGTCTCGTCGGGCTCGTAACCGCGCCGGATGCGCTCGGCGGCCTGCTCGGCACGCCGTATGCAGGACAGCGCGCTGCTGCCGTCGCCGAGGTGCGCGTACGCCTTGGCCTGCATGGCGTAGAGGTCGGAGGCGAGCGCCGGGGTGATGTGGCGCCCCGCGGCGCGCAGCGCGGCCTCGGCGAAGGCGACCGCCTGGCGGTACTCGCGCATGAACAGCGCCTGGTTGACCAGCAGGGCTATGACGTACGCGCCGAGTCCCCTGTCCCCGCTGGCCTTCGCCAGACGCAGCGCCTGGTGGAAGTAGCGCTGGGCGAGTCCGTGCGCGTCGGAGTCGTAGGCGCAGATGCCCGCGATGGCCACCAACCCGCCGGTGGCGCGGTGGAGTTGGCGCCCGGTGGCGTCGGTGTAGCTGCCGCGCAGCAGGGGCGCGGTCTCGGAGTTGAGGAAGCCGACGATCCGGGTGCGGGTCGCCATGCCCCCCGCCTTGCGGTACATCTGCTCGTAGTGGGCCCGTGCCGCGCGCAGCATCTCGATGTCGGCCATGCTGACCTGGTGGCGGCCGCCGCGGGAGACGTCCACGTCCTCGGGCGGGTTCTCCCACTCCCACACGGGCATCACGGCGGGGGTTCCGGTGACGGCCGGGGCGCCCAGGATGTGCGGGCGCTGCTGTTCGTCGGAGCGCCACAGGGCGGTGGCCCGTTCGACGAAGCCGGAGAGCGTGCCGGCGTGCGGGGTGGAGGGCTCGCCGGGGACCCCGAGGCCGATGTCGTCGAGGGTGACGGGCCGGTGCAGCCGTCCCGCGAGCACCTCGCAGATCAGGTCGGGCACCTGGCCGCGCGGCCGCTGGCCCTTCAACCACCGTGCCACGGCGGTGTGCTCGTAGCGCAGGGCGAGGCCCCGGGCCCGGCCCGCCTGGTTGACGTGGGCGGCGAGTCCCGCGTGGGACATGCCCGCCTCGTCGAGGATCGCGTCGAGCAGGGTGTTGGGCTGCATGGGAGGCCCCCCGGGTGGCTCGTTGCCGACGGCTCCGGCCGGGCCGACCGCGCCCGACCGCACCAGAGAGAGTAGTGCGTCCCCTTTCACACGGGGTGTGATGGGAATGCCCGTATCCGCGCTGTGTGTGCGCTGTCGCGGAGAGTTTCGCACCGGTTGACTGAATTGCCTCGCAAGAGGCCGGCCGGGCCGCCGGCTCCCCCTCGTACAGTACGGCGGCCCGCTCCGCGCCGTCCGCCCGGCCGCCTGCCCGACACTCCATGGCCGGGCGGACGGCAGAGCCGGCCCGGCCCGGGGCGACCGCGGGACTCCGGTCGTCCGGGTGCGGGTCCCGTGGCCGGTCACCCCGGGAACGCGGAGCGCGTGCCGTGGCAGCGTGGGGCCCCCGAGCGGGGGCCCCCCGGGGGGGGACCGCGGGGTTTGAGGGGGGGGGGGGGGCGGGGGGTGGGGCCCCCCCCGGCGGGGGGATAAAAACAAAAGGCGC
>NZ_JBHYPZ010000038.1:63686-97773 GCF_042746485.1 Streptomyces sp. NPDC058751
CCCGCCGGCGGGGGGCGGGCCCGGGGCCGGGTCCCCCCGTTAACGCGGCGGGCGGGCGGGGGCCGGGGGGCCCCGGCTCGGGGGCCCCACGCTGGGAGACACGGCTCTGTTTCAGGGCGAGGGGCCGGCGGGCGTTGCGCAGCACCAGGAGGGCCACGTCGTCGCCGGGGCGGCCGCCGGTGTGGCGCAGCAGGCCGCTGAACACCGTGCGCAGCACGGCCTGCGGTACGACGGGTCCGTCGCGGACGGCCGCCGCGAGCGCCGGGAGCAGTGGAAAGAAGCGCCCGCGGGCGTCCCGCGCGTCCTCGGCGCCGTCCGTGTGCAGGAAGAGCCCCTCGCCGGGCCGGAGCCGGCCGCAGGATCGGGCCGGCAGACAGGACGGCAGCGGGAACGGCCCGAGCGGGGGCAGCGGTTCGGCGCGGACGAGCGGCCGCACGCGGCCCCTGGTGAGCAGATACGGCCAGGGGTGGCCGCAGTTGAGGGCGTGCACCTCGCCGTCCCCGCGGATCTCCAGGAGCAGGACGGTGACGAAGTCCTCGGCGGCGTGGTGGTCGGATTCGGGCCCGGCGGAGGGGTGTTCTGCCCGGTCCCGCTCGCGCAGGTGCCGGGCCAGCGCCCGTTCGAGTCTTCTGAGGACGCCGGAGAGTTCGGGTTCGTCGTGCGCGGCCTCACGGAAGCTGCCGAGGACGGCGGCGACGGTCCCGACGGCTCCCAGTCCGTGCCCGCGGACGTCCCCCATCACGACCCGCACGCCGTGCTCGGTGGCGATCGCCTCGTACAGGTCGCCGCCGATGCTCGCGCCGTGGTCCGCGGAGAGCTGGGCCGCCGCGATGTCCAGCCCCTCGATGCACGGCGGCAGCGGGCGCAGCAGGACGCTCTGGGCGGCTCCCGCGACCTTGCGGATCTGCCGGAGTTCACGCAGCAGCACTCTTCTGACGTGGAGTATCAGTCCGGCTCCGACCGCGAAGAAGACGGCGCTGGTGACGATGCGGGCACCGAGCCCGCTCTCCTGCGCGAGCGGACAGGCCATCTTGTACGAGATCGCCAGCGCGCCCCAGACCGCGGGCAGTCCCAGGTTCACCGTCCGGCGCAGCGGCGGGCGGTCGGCGGTGCGCGGGAGCCGCTGGCCCAGGGCGCCGCGTCCGCACGCGCGGGTGAACCCGATCCGGGGTCCGCGGCCGCGCATCACACGGTCGAATCCGGCCCTGAGCCGGTCACGCCGACGACGCGGCCCGGGGACCGCTCCGGCAGGGTTCCGCGAATGCGTCCGGAGCGTCGCCCTGCGGGGAGCCCCAGCCTTGATTCGGATCATGCCGATTGGCCCCCCAATAGGCACTGACAGCGCAGACGGCCTCGGAGAGACCGCTCCGATTCTGTCGACCGCCCTGCCCGGCCGGGCGGATCACCCGGACATGTCACCCGAATGAGTGAGGTGTCTTCGGACGCCCGCATTTATGCAGGCAGAGGCCGGAAAACCTCCCGAACGGGCTGGGCGGAAGCCCGGGAAATCCCCGGCCGGGCGCCGGCGCAACCGCGTGCGGGGGGCCTGTGGGAGCCTCCGGAAACGGGAGCGGGGAACCTCGCGCCCCGCCACGGAATGATCCGCGGCGGGGCGCGAGGTTCCCCGGGACACCCGGTGGAGCGTCAGGCTCCGCGCAGTACCGCTCCGGTGCGCTCGGCGGCGAGGGCCACCGCGGCGTCGCGGGCCGCGGAGGCCTCGTCGACGGTCAGCGTCCGGTCGGCGGCACGGAACCGCAGCGCGTAGGCGAGGGACTTCTTGTCCCCGCCAAGCTGCTCGCTCTCGTACTCGTCGAACAGCCGGATGGACTCCAGGAGTTCACCCGCGCCCTCGTGCAGGGCCGCCTCGACGTCCGCGTGCGGGACGCCCTTGTCGACGACGAGGGCGACGTCCTGCGTGGCGACCGGGAAGGTCGAGATCTTCGGGCCCTTGGGGTGGCCCGAGCTCGCCCGCTCCAGCGCGTCCAGGTCCAGCTCCATCGCGCAGGTGCGCGCGGGCAGGCCCAGCGTCTTCAGGACACCGGGGTGCAGCTCACCGGCGTACCCGACGACCTGCTCCGCGCCGTCCAGGACGACCGCGAGCTCGGCGCAGCGGCCCGGGTGCCACGGCCCGTACTGGCCGGAGCGCACGAGGAGTTCGGTCCCCGACTCGCGGGCCAGGATGCGCGCGGCCTCGATCGCGTCGGCCCAGTCGGCCGGGCGTCCCTTGCCCCACCAGCCGGCCTGCTCGCGGGCGCCCGCGAGGACGACGGCGGCGTGCCGGGGCTGGGCGGGGAGCGCGGCGGTCAGGGACGCGATCTCCTCGTCGGCGGGACGGCGGTCGACGGGCAGCCGCCCGGCGACGCGCAGCTCCTCCTGCGGGTGGAAGACCAGACCGGTCTCGAACAGCGCCAGGTCGTGGCTGCCGCGTCCGTCGTTGCGGCGCAGTGCCTGGAGCAGGCCCGGCAGCAGCGTCGTACGGAGCGCGGGCTCCTCGTCGGAGAGCGGGTTGACCAGCTTGACGACCTTGCGCTTCGGGTCGTCGGCGGCGAGGCCGAACTGGTCGAAGACGTGGCTGCCGATGAAGGGGTAGTTCGGCGCCTCGACGTATCCGGCGCCGGCCAGCGCGCGGCCGACCCGGCGGTGCAGCCGCTGCCGGTCGGTGAGGCCGAGGCCCGCCGGCGGCTTGGGCAGCGTGGAGGGCAGGTTCTCGTAGCCCTCGAGGCGGATGACCTCCTCCGCCAAGTCGTTCGGGTCGGTCAGGTCGGGCCGCCAGGACGGCACGGTGACGATCAGCTCGTCCTGCCCGTAGACGTCGCAGCCGACCTCCCTAAGGCGGCGTACGACGGTCTCGCGGCCGTACTCGACACCGGCCACCTTGTCCGGGTGGTCCGCCGGGATGGTGATGGTGTGCGGCGCGGACGGCGCGATCACCTCGGTGACCCCGGCGTCGGCGGTGCCGCCGGCGAGGAGCACGAGGAGGTCGACGGTCCGCTGGGCCGCGGCCGAGGTGGCCGCGGGGTCGGCGCCGCGCTCGAAGCGCTTGGACGCCTCGGAGGCCAGCTTGTGCCGGCGGGCCGTGCGCGCGATGGAGATCGGGTCGAAGTGCGCGGCCTCGATGACGACCTCGGTGGTGGTGCCCTCGGTGTCGTCGATCTCGGTGTGGGCACCGCCCATGACGCCCGCGAGGCCGATGGGGCCGCGGTCGTCGGTGATCACCAGGTCGCCCGCGTCCAGCGTGCGCTTGACGCCGTCGAGGGTGGTGAGCTTCTCGCCCTTCTCCGCCCGGCGCACGCCGATGGTGCCCTGGATCCGGCTGCGGTCGTAGGCGTGCAGCGGCTGGCCGAGCTCCAGCATCACGTAGTTGGTGACGTCGACGGCGAGCGAGACCGGGCGCATGCCGGCCTTCTGCAGCCGGCGGCGCAGCCAGATCGGGGACTTGGCGTCGGGGTCGAGGCCGGTCACCGTGCGCGCGGTGAAGCGGTCGCAGCCCAGCGGGTCGGTGATCTGCACCGGGTGGCCGAACGCGTTCGGGGCCGGTACGTCGAGCAGCGCCGGGTCGAGCAGCGGCAGGCCGTAGGCGATGGCGGCCTCGCGGGCCACACCGCGCATCGACAGGGCGTAGCCGCGGTCGGGCGTGACCGCGATGTCGAGGACCTCGTCGACGAGCTGGAGCAGCTCGATCGCGTCGGTGCCGGGCTCGACCTCCGGCGGCAGCACGATGATGCCGCCGCTGCCGTCGTCGCCCATGCCGAGCTCGTCGCCGGAGCAGATCATGCCGTGCGAGGTCTTGCCGTACGTCTTGCGCGCGGCGATCGCGAAGTTGCCGGGCAGGACGGCGCCGGGCAGGACCACGACGACCTTGTCGCCGACGGCGAAGTTGCGCGCGCCGCAGACGATCTCCTGGGGCTCACCGGTGCCGTTGGCGGTGCCGACGTCGACGGTGCAGAAGCGGATGGGCTTCTTGAACTCCGTCAGTTCCTCGATGGTGAGCACCTGGCCGACGACCAGGGGGCCCTTGAGGTCGGTGCCGAGCTGCTCGACCGTCTCGACCTCGAGGCCTGCCGAAATGAGCTTGGCCTGGACGTCGCGCCCGGTCTCCGTCGCCGGCAGGTCGACGTACTCCCGCAGCCAAGAAAGCGGGACCCGCATCAGATCTCCATCCCGAACGGCCGGGTGAACCGGACGTCACCCTCGACCATGTCTCGCATGTCTTCAACGTTGTGACGGAACATCAGCATCCGCTCGATGCCGAACCCGAAGGCGAATCCGCTGTACTTCTCCGGGTCGACGCCGCACGCGACCAGCACCCGCGGGTTGACCATGCCGCAGCCGCCGAGCTCGATCCAGCCCTCGGAGGAGCAGGTCCGGCAGGGGCGGTCGGGGTTGCCGACGGACTCGCCCTTGCAGACGTAGCAGAGCATGTCCATCTCGGCGGACGGCTCGGTGAAGGGGAAGTAGTTCGGGCGCAGCCGGGTCTTCATGTCCGGGCCGAAGAGCGACTGGACCATGTGGTCCAGGGTGCCCTTGAGGTCGGCCATGGTCAGGCCCTCGTCGACGGCCAGCAGCTCGATCTGGTGGAAGACCGGGGTGTGCGTGGCGTCGAGCTCGTCCGTGCGGTAGACGCGGCCGGGGCACACGACGTAGACGGGCGGCTCCCGGTCGAGCAGGGCGCGGGCCTGCACCGGCGAGGTGTGGGTGCGCAGCACGACACCGGACTCGTCGCCGTGGGTGCCCTCGGGGCCCTGGACGAAGAAGGTGTCCTGCATCTGCCGGGCCGGGTGGTCCGGGCCGAAGTTCAGGGCGTCGAAGTTGAACCACTCCGCCTCGACCTCGGGGCCCTCGGCGACCTCGTACCCCATGGACACGAAGACGTCCGCGACCCGCTCCATCATGGTGGTCAGCGGGTGCCGGGCACCGGACGGCACACGGTCGTAGGGCAGGGTGACGTCCACCGCCTCCTCGACCAGTACGCGCGCGTCGCGATCGGCCTCCAGCTCGGCCTGGCGGGCGGCGAGGGCCTTGTTCACGGCGCCCCGGGCCTGGCCGACGAGCTTGCCGGCCGCGGCCTTGGCGTGCGGGGGCAGTGCGCCGATCTCGCGGTTGGCGAGGGACAGCGGGGAGGTGCCGC
Organism: Streptomyces sp. NPDC058751; assembly: GCF_042746485.1. Lineage (NCBI taxonomy): Bacteria > Bacillati > Actinomycetota > Actinomycetes > Kitasatosporales > Streptomycetaceae > Streptomyces > Streptomyces sp. NPDC058751. Next base: position 68,815 of record NZ_JBHYPZ010000038.1, read on the forward strand.
CGGTGTGGGCGACCTTGGCCTCCTGGAGCGCGTCGAGGTCGCCGGCGGCGGCGAAGGCGGCGAGCGCCTCGTCCCGCATGCGCTCGATCTCTTCCGGTTTCAAGGCCTCGACCTCTACAGGGTCGTACGACTTATTAGGTGCCGACATCTCTTCCCGTGCTTCCGGTTGGCTGGCTGAGGGTCCCCGTCATCGACCCGGAGACGAAGTCGTCCGCAGATGAGTGGACGCAAAGGTGCCAAAGGCCGAGTCTAACGGGGGTGAGGGTCCGCCCAGGACGGGGCGTCCTGGCGGTGTTCCCGTGCGGATGAGCCCGTGGGGGCCGCTGCGGCGTTAGAGGAGATACGCCGGGGTGCCCACGGGCAGCGTAAATCGGAACTCCGCGCCTCCGCCGGGGGCGCGGCCGACCGTGATCGTGCCGCCGTGGGCTTCGACGATGCCCTTGACGATGTAGAGCCCGAGGCCGGTGCCGCCGCGCTTGCTGCCCCGCCAGAAGCGGGTGAAGACGCGGTTCATGGACTCCTCCGGGATTCCGGTGCCCTCGTCGCTCACGGTGACCGACGTGACGGCGTACGCCGTGCCCTCCTCGTCCGGCCGCTCGCGCGGGGACGTGGAAGGTGCCACGTCGATGGTGACGGTTCCCTCGCCGTGGCGCACCGCATTTTCGATGAGGTTGCTGAGCACCTGGTCGATCTTGTCGGGGTCGGCCCACAGGTCGGGCAGGGGCTGCTCGATGCGCAGCAGGAAGCGGTCGGCGGGCTGGCCGGAGGCGACGTACGCCTGGATGTGCCGGCCGACGGCGGCACCCATGTCGACGGGCTGGCGGCGCACTTCGAGGCGCCCGGAGTCGATGCGGGAGATGTCGAGGAGTTCGGCGATGAGCCGGGTGACGCGGTTCGCGTCGGCGTCGACGGTCTCCAGCATGAGTTTCTTCTGGTCGTCGGTGAAGCGTTCCCATTTGGCGAGCAGGGTCGCGGTGAAGCCCTTGACGGAGGTGAGCGGCGAGCGCAGTTCGTGGGCGACCGTGGCGATCAGCTCGGCGTGGCTGCGCTCGGTGCGGCGGCGGGCCTCGGTGTCGCGCAGGCAGACGACGACCCGGCGGACCGGCCCGGTGGGACGGGTGCGCACGTAGCGCGCGGAGACGAGGATCTCGCGGCCGCCGGGGAGCAGCAGGTTCCGTTCGGGCTGGCCGTTGCGGATGGCGAGTCCGCCGTAGGGGTCCGTGAGCTGCCACCAGCGCCGGCCCTCGAGGTCCTCCAGCGGGAGTGCCGCTTCGAGCCGGCGCCCGAGCGCGTCGGCGGCGGGGACCGCCGTGATCCGGGCGGCGGCGGCGTTGAAGCAGACGATCCGGCCGTGTTCGTCGGCGACGACGATCCCGTCGGGCAGGTCGTCGGGGTCTATGCCGAGGCCGGGACCGGCTCCGGTGGTGTCATCGTGCGGGGGCGCGGACGTGCCGCGCGCGTCCCGTGCTCGCAGCGCGCCCTGGGCACCGCCCGTGCCGACACTCATCCCCGTACCCCACCTCTCGTCCGGCACAGAGGGCCCCCGGGCCCGTCACCCTACTAGCTGCCGGTGACGGAGCGGCACCCCGCGGAGGCGCGCTGTGCACGGGCTGACGCGTAGAGACATACGGCCGCGGCCGTGGCCAGGTTCAGACTCTCGGCCTTTCCGTGGATCGGAACGCGCACGACGGCGTCGGCCAGCGCACGGGTCTCCTCCGGGAGCCCCCAGGCCTCGTTGCCGAAGACCCAGGCGGTGGGGCCGCCCATGGTGCCCTTGTCGAGCTCGTCGTCGAGGTCGTCCTCACCGGCGCCGTCGGCGGCGAGGACGCGCACGCCCGCCTCCTTGAGTCCGGCCACGGCCTGCTCGACGGGCACGCCGACTGCGACGGGCAGATGGAACAGGGAGCCGACGGAGGCGCGTACGGCCTTGGGGTTGTAGAGGTCGACGGAGGCGTCGGTCAGGACGACGGCCTCGGCGCCGGCGGCGTCGGCGCACCGCAGGACGGTGCCCGCGTTCCCGGGGTCGCGCACGTTCGCCAGCACGGCGACCAGCTTCGGGCGGGCGGCGAGGATCTCCTCGAAGGGCGTGTCGACGAACCGGCAGACGCCGACGAGTCCCTGCGGGGTCACGGTGGTGGAGATGTCCGCGATGACCTGCTCGTCGGCGAGGTGGACCCGGGCTCCGGCCCGGCGGGCGCCGTCGACGATGTCGGCGTAGCGCTCCGCGGCCTCGACGGTGGAGAACAGCTCGACGAGGGTGGCGGTGCCGTCGGCGCGGTGCGCGGCGGCCTCCCGGACGGCCTGCGGCCCCTCGGCGAGGAACAGCCGTTCCTTGCCCCGGAAGTTCCTCCGGCCCAGCCGCCGCGCGGCGGAGACGCGGGGGGAACGGGGCGAGATCAGCTCGGGGCTGGCGGGGGGCATGTTCTGTTCCACCTTCGGTATCTGTGCGGCTCGCATGGCATCGGGGGTGACTCCGCCCCCAAGGGGCGCGGGTCCCTGTCGATCCGCGGCTCCGCCGCGACGGGGGTCCCCCCTGTTCGAGCGGAGCCGAGAACTCGGGGGTGCGGCCGGCCCCCGGCGGCCCGCACCCGAACGGCTGCCCGTGGGGCAGCAGCAAAGGACCCGCAGGTCCGGAAACCTGCGGGTCCTTTCGTCACGTCGGCTCAGAGCCAGCGCAGCGTCACGCGGCCTTCGGCGCGTTGACGTCCGCGGGGAGAGCCTTCTGCGCGACCTCGACGAGGGCGGCGAACGCGTTGGCGTCGTTGACGGCCAGCTCCGCGAGGATCTTGCGGTCCACCTCGACGTTGGCGGCCTTCAGGCCCTGGATGAGGCGGTTGTACGTCATGCCGTTCTGGCGGGCCGCAGCGTTGATGCGCTGGATCCACAGCTGACGGAAGTCGCCCTTGCGCTTCTTGCGGTCGTTGTAGTTGTAGACCAGCGAGTGGGTGACCTGCTCCTTGGCCTTGCGGTACAGGCGCGAACGCTGACCGCGGTAGCCGGAGGCCGCCTCGAGGATCGCCCGGCGCTTCTTGTGGGCGTTGACTGCCCGCTTGACGCGTGCCACTTTTTTAACTCCTTGTAGCGGGGCCGTGGTTGGACTCACACGGCCCGAAATCGATTGGGTCCCGGATCAGACGTGGTACGGCGCGGGGCGCCGGTACGTCACTTGCCGAGAAGCTTCTTGATCTTCGCGGCGTCGCCCGGGGCCATCTCGGCGGTGCCGGTGAGGCGGCGCGTCACGCGGGACGACTTGTGCTCGAGCAGGTGGCGCTTGCCGGCGCGCTCACGGAGCACCTTGCCGGAGCCGGTGATCTTGAAGCGCTTGCTGGCACCGCTGTGCGACTTGTTCTTCGGCATAGCGCCGTTCTCTCCTCGTCAGTGGCGTTCCGGTGCCCGGTCGCGGGACCGGGCACGGGTGGAACGTCATATGTATCGGTTGGCATCCCAGGGCGGGGGCCCAGGGATCAGGCCTCGGCTGACGCCTCGGCCGGGGTCTCGGTCGACTCGGCCTCGGCGGGCGCGCTCTCGGTGGGCGCGCTCTCGGCGACACCCTCCTCCGCGGCGTTCTGCGAGCGGCCGGGGTTGGCCTTCGCTTCCGCCTTGCGAGCGGCCTGGGCCTCACGGGCCTCGGCCATCGCCTCGGTCTTCTTCTTGTGCGGACCGAGAACCATGATCATGTTTCGGCCGTCCTGCTTCGGGTTCGACTCGATGAACCCGAGGTCCTCGACGTCCGTGGCGAGACGCTGCAGCAGTCGGTAGCCGAGCTCCGGCCGGGACTGCTCGCGACCACGGAACATGATCGTGATCTTGACCTTGTCGCCCTGCTTGAGGAACCGGACGACGTGACCCTTCTTCGTGTCATAGTCGTGCGGGTCGATCTTCGGCCGGAGCTTCATCTCCTTGATGACCGTGTGCGCCTGGTTCTTGCGCGCCTCACGGGCCTTCATGGCCGACTCGTACTTGAACTTGCCGTAGTCCATGAGCTTGCAGACGGGCGGACGGGCGTTCGCCGCCACCTCGACGAGGTCGAGGTCGTACTCCTGAGCAAGCTCAAGGGCCTTGGCAAGCGGAACAATCCCGACCTGCTCGCCGCTGGGACCGACAAGTCGCACTTCGGGAACGCGAATCCGGTCGTTGATGCGGGGCTCGGCGCTGATGGATCCTCCTCGGTAGCACCACACGGCGGTCTGGCGGACAGCCGCGTATGTCTCTGATGACACTTCGACCAACCGCCGCAGGGCACGAAAAATGCCCCGGACGGGACACAGGCGGGGCTCCATACAACCGGAGCACCGCCGCGATCAACCGCGGGGCGCGCATTCGGGCGACTCCATCGTCCGTACGGAACGATGGCGGCCGCCTGACCGGATGACCCGCCGCCCCGGAGGGCGGTCAGGTGGGAGATCGGAGCCTCCACTTGTGGGCCGGGCACATGGTGTCCGGCCGGTCGTTACACAAGGTTAGCAGTTCCGCCGGGTACGCGCTAACCGGAGGCCGCCTCACCGCCGCCCGCCGGGCGCGGGGCTCCCGTGGACGGGGCCGCCCGCACCGGGGCCTATCGTGTGGGGCATGAGTGACACCCCTCCCCAGAACCCCGACTACGACACCATGACCCGCGACATCGCCGAGGTCCCCGCGGTCGAGGTCATCGTGACGGTCGCCGTGAACCTGATGAGCGCCGCCGCCGTGAAGCTCGGTCTCACCGAGGAGGGCGACGAGCACAAGGACCTGGACGAGGCGCGCAAGCTGGTCACCGCGCTCGCCGGACTGCTCGACGCGAGCGCGACCGAGATCAGCTCCTTCCACGCCGCGCCGCTGCGCGACGGCCTGAAGTCCCTCCAGCTCGCCTTCCGCGAGGCCTCCCTCGTCCCGGACGAGCCGGGCCAGGGCCCCGGCGAGAAGTACACGGGACCCGTCTACGGCTGACCCGCGCCCGTGTCCGTACGGACCGCCGTACGGACACGGAGCCGCCCGCGGCTATCCGCGTACGTACAGGGGCTCGCCCGGAAGCGTCGCCCCGGCCGGCAGCAGTGCCAGGTCGAGGCCGCGCACCAGGCGGGCCCTCAGCGTCTCGTCGGCCGCGAGCCGCCCGGCCACCGCGTGGGCGGTCTCGGCGGGGGCGGCCGACGGGTCGAGCACGAGCGCGAGGGTGCCGTCCGCCGGACCGGGGCCGAGATGGGCGCGCACCACCAGGGGTTCGGCGGCGACCACCGCCCGTACCGCCCCGACCACGGCGGGATCGGCGAGCGGATCGGCGGTCGTACGCCCCTCGGCGAGCGCCAGCAGCGCGGGACCCGTCAGTTCGTAGGACACCGGCCCGGCCATGTCCAGCACGATCGTGTCGGCCTTCTCGTGGGCCGCGGCCTCCAGGACCTGGTTCAGCCGTACGGCGACGGGGCGCGCCTTCGGATCCCAGCGGGCCAGCGAGTCCGTGGAGGTGAAGGCGGGCAGGGCCGTGCGGTTCCCGGCCTTGAGCGTGGGCACCGCCATGTCGCTGGTCTTCTCCCGGCGCAGCCCGTTCTCGTCCACCTCGACCTCGCCGAGGACCGCCACGACGGGCACGAGCAGCCGGGCACCCGTGAGCGCCTCCAGGACCGGGGGCACGGCGGTGCGGTCGGCGGACCAGCCGGCGAGCGCGGCGCTCAGCCGGGGGTCGGCGGAGCCGTCGTCGTCGGGGAAGCCGGGGTCGGGAATGTTCTTGTTCGCCACGGTCCCCGACCCTATCGGGGGGATGCTGCTGGGCTTGTGCGGCCCCCGTAACGCGGAGGCGACAGGATTCATGAGTTTCTCAGCCTTCCCTGACACACCTCTAACAAGCGTCTAACCGTGGGCACAGTCCGGCCGTCCAGCATCACCGGATGGACCGTCACAGAGCACGCGGGCGTCGCGCCCGGCCCTCCCGACGCAAGCCACTCCTGTCCACCGCGGTGGCGTCCGCCGTCCTCGTCGGCGCCACGGCGGCCGGGACGGTGTACGTGAAGGCGCAGGCGCACGACAGGCCCGCCGCCGTATCGTCGGCGTCGTCGTCGGCATCAGCGTCGGCGTCGGCGTCGACGGCGGCGGCGCCCTCTTCGTCGCCGGCCGGGAACGAGGAGGCATCGGTGGAACCCGTGGCGGAGCCCTCCGCGGACCGGGACGCGCTGCTCGCGAAGGCGCTGGAGTCGGTGACGGTCGCAGCGGGCGTGAAGACGTCGGTCGCCGTCCTCGACGTCGGCTCCGGCGAGAGCGCCGTCCACGGTGACGCGGCCTTCGACACCGCGAGCATCGTCAAGGTGGACGTCCTGGCCGCGCTGCTGCTCCAGGCGCAGGACGCGGACCGGCATCTCACCGCACAGGAGAAGACGTACGCCACCGCGATGATCGAGAACAGCGACAACGTCTCGACGACCGCGCTGTGGGCCTCCATCGGCCGGGCCGAGGGGCTGGACTCCGCGAACGAGCGCTTCGGCCTGACGAGCACCCGGGGCGGCGACGGCGAACTGTGGGGCCTGACGCAGACCACCGCGAGCGACCAACTGACCCTGCTGCGCCAGGTGTTCGGTGACGACTCCGAACTCAGCGCCGCCTCGCGGGCCTATGTCCAGGAGCTCATGGGCAAGATCGCGACCGGCCAGCGGTGGGGGGTGTCCGCGGCTGCCGACGGTTCTCGATGGGCCCTCAAGAACGGGTGGCTGGCGCGGAGCACGACCGGGTTGTGGGACATCAACAGCATCGGGCGGATCTCGGCCGACGGCCGCGTCTATCTGGTGGCGACACTGTCGAACGGCAACTCCACGCAGGCGAAGGGCATTTCACTGGTGGAAGCGGTGTCGAAGGCGGCGGTGTCCGCGTTCCGGGACGCGGCGGAGAGCTGAGGCCTGCCGACGGAGGGGCGGCCGGCGGAGTGCCTGCCGTTCACGGGCCGGTCCTCAACTGGCCCGCCGTTCAAGGGCCGGTCCTCGACTGGGCGGTCCGCAACGGGGCGGCCTGCGGAACCCGTGCGGCCCCAGGTGCGGGGACGAGGGCCCCGAACGGTACTCGCCGCTAAGGCTGTTCGAACGGGTTCGAGGTTCTGCGGCCGCGCCACAGGAACACGGCCGCCGTCAGCAGGGCCAGACCCAGGGCGCCCGCGAGGGGGGCGGCCCACCCGGCCGAACCGCCGTCGTCGTCGGGGGCGTCGGGTCCCGTGCCGAAGTACTTGCGGCCGTACCCGGCCGGCTCGGGGCCGCCTTCCGGCTCCAGCTTCCCGGCGGCCTTGATGGCGGCGGCCGGGTCGACGAACCCGAAGCCGCGGGAGTCGTCGCGCCCCCCGGAGGGAACGTTGCGGGCCGTGTCCTCCAGCAGCCGCTTGATCTGCGCCGGGGACAGTCCCGGGTGGGCGGCCTTGACGAGCGCGACCGCCCCGGAGACGAACGCGGACGCGGCGCTGGTGCCCCAGCCCTCGTAGTACCGGTCGTCCGGGTCGGCGATGACCACGTCGACGCCCGGGGCGCTGACGGTGGCGTACCAGCGGCGGGTGGAGAAGGAGGCGTGGGTTCCGTAGCGGTCGACGGCGGTCGCCGCGATGACGCCGGGGTAGGCGGCCGGGTACGAGATGTGGTCGCCCTTCTCCCCGCCGTTTCCTGCGGAGGCGACGACGGCGACCCCCTTCCTCAGCGCGTACTGGACGGCCTCGTCCTCGGCGGGTTCGGGGTGGGCGGACCGGGAGTCGTCCCCGAGGGAGAGGTTGATGACGTCGGCGCCGTGGTCGGCGGCCCAGCGGATGCCGTCCGCGAGGGCGTTGCCACGGGTGTTGCGGGCCTTGGAGCGGGCCGGGTCCTTGTCCTCGAGGATGACTCGGACGGGCAGGATCTTCGCCTCCGGGGCGATTCCCATGACGCCGTCGGCGTTGCCGGGCCCGTGACCGTGCGCGGCGATGATGCCCGCCATGGCGGTGCCGTGCCGGGCCCAGGTCCGGTCACCGCGGCTCGCGCCGAAACCGACCAGGTCCTTTTCCCCGAGCACATTGCCCTTGAGGTCCGGGTGCACGGCGTCGACGCCGGTGTCGAGGACGGCGACGGTGACGCCCTCGCCCTTGGTCGTGCGCCACGCCTGCTGGGTGTGCATCGCGTCGAGGCCCCACTGCTGGGCGCGTATGCCGTCGGCGTGCGCGCTGGTGGAGGGCACCAGCGCGAGGGAGGCCGCGAGGACCGCAGCGAGGGCGCCGGACCTGCGGGAGATCCGCGGCCCGCGGGCCTCCGGGGCCGGCGCACCGGGCGTACCGGTCGCGCCGGGCGTACGGGATCGGCTGCTGCGGCCGCCGGGGCCGTCGTCGCGGGTCATGACGGCTTCTCCGTGGACGAGGTGACGGTCTTGCGGATGCCTCGCTCGATCCGGTCCGCGAGGCCCTGCGCCTCGTGACCGAGGCCCGACTGGGCCGGGGCCGTGGTCGACTCGGGCTTCATCGCCTCGGCGGCCGGCTGCGGAGTGGCGATCGTGCGTCCGTCGGCGAACCCGGAGACCGCGTACACGACGACGGGGGCGTCCGTGAGGACGGACTCGGTCCAGGAGGCGCGCTGGGCCTTGCCGAAGCCCTCGGCCGCGGTGCCCCCGGCCGCGTACGGGAGGGGCAGCAGGTCGGTGCGCCGGTCCAGGCCCTCCTTGCGGAAGCGGGCCTTCAGGGACGTCATGCCCGCCGCGTCCGCCTTGGTGAACAGCAGGCCGACGGTGGTGACGTGGCTGCGGGTCGCGTCCACGTAGGTGGCGCGCAGCAGGCGCAGGCAGCCGACGGGGGCGAGGGCCTGGCGCAGCAGCGGGTCGAAGGCGTCCTTGCAGTTCGTGTCGGGGGCGACGGCGATCCGCGTCCAGCTGCGGTCGGACCCGCCGGGGCCCGCGCCGTCGCCGCGCACGGTCGGCGGGAAGAGCCCGTCCACGGGCACGCTGTGCCAGAGTTCTCCGGCCGCCGTGAAGGCGCTGGACGAATCGGGGTCCTCCGTGGTGTCGCCGGTGAGCCAGCTGCCGGTCACCGCGCCGCCGATGAGTCCGAGTCCGAGCACGACACAGGTCGCGGCGGTCACGGCGCCGGGCCGGGGCCACCTGCGGAACGGACGCACCCGCGCGGTGTCGCCGTACGTCTCGGGCCGCGCGAACGACACGAAGGGGCGCTCCGCACCCGAGGCCGCCCCGGCGGGCGCCGCCGGCGGGGGGACGAACGCGGGCACGCCCGCGGGGCCCGCCTCCACCCGCCCGTCCCGCTCGCCCGCCCCGGCCTCGGGGGAACGCGGGGGCTCGGGGATCCGCGGGGACCCGGACGGGCGCGAAGGGGCGAAGGGGTGCGGGGACCCGGAACGCCGAGGGGGCTCGGGCGGGTGCGGGGACCGCGCGGGCTCCGCCGGAGGCGCCGGCTCGGGACGGCTCGGGGGTTCGAAGGCACTCGGGGGCCCGGACGGGCTCTGGGGCGCGGTGGGGCGCGGCAGCCGGGCGGGACGCTGCGTCCCGCCGGGTCCAGCCGGTCCCGTGGCGTGCGGCGCCCCGTCGGGGCGCGCCTGTCCCGCGGACGGGGGCGGTGTGTCCGGGAAGCGTGCGGAGGCCGCGGGGGGCGGCGGGGCCGTCCGGCCCTCGGGGCGCAGGCGGGGGTAGCGCCGGGCCTCCGGCCGCGGGGCGGATCCGGGACCCTGCGGAGCGGTTTCCGGGGCGGGTCCCGGGGCGGTGGCCGGCGTCGCCGGACGCGGCGCACCGGACGACGACGCGCCGGTCGGGGCCGGCGCCGGGCCGCCGGACGAAGCGGTCCCGGAGGAAGCGGAGGCGCCCGTCGAACCCGCCCTCGGACGGACGAGCGAGGTGGGCCTCGGTGCGTTCGGCGCGGCCGGTTCCGGCGTACCGGACGAGGCCGGCTCCGGTTCGGGCGGTGAGGCCGGCCCCGGGTGGCTCGTCGTACCGGACGTGACGTCGGTCTCCGCGGACATGTCGAAGAAGTCGAAGGACCGCGGCGACGCGGGCACCCGCGGGGCGGCGCCGGACCCCGGCCCGGCGGCCGGAGCCGACGCGGAACCCGGCACGGAGCCCTGCGCGGAGGCGTCGCCGGAGGTGCGGAGCGGGTCCCGGTCCGCGGATCGTCCGCCCGGCGCGCCGGACCGCTCCGGTGCGGGCGGCGGGCCCGCGGGCTGCGGCGGCGGGGCCGCTCCACGGGGCGGGTTCGCGGGGCGCGGCGGAACCGCCGGAGCGCGGTCGGCCGCGGCCCGTCCGGATCCGGAGGGCGATCCCTGGGCGCCCGTCGAGGGGTTCTCGGCGGACCAGTCCTCCCCGGCCGACAGGTCCGGCCCGGGCGACCGGACCGGCTTCGGCGGGACCGGGGGACGAGCCGGGGCCGGCGGGTTCGCCGGGGGCGGCGGAGTCCGGGAGCCGGGCGGGGCCGAGGCGGGCGGAGCGGAGGGACGCCGGGAACTCGAGGCGCGCCGCGCTTCCGTACTCATGCACCCCCCGTTTCCTCGCACCGGGCTGTCGGACGCCCCGTAGCTCGGCGAGCCGCTTCGTGTTCGTACGAGAGGTCCGCCACCGGCACGCATACCCGCGCCGGCGCACCGTCATCCCGGGCAGAACCCGCCGGGGCGAGGTCGGTCCTCCCTGCGTCCGCGCCACTCTACGGGTTGACGGGACTCGGACGGGAACCGGTCCGAGGCCCCGGGGCATCTGCCCGTAACGCCCCGGGGCATCTGCCCGGAACGTCCCCCTACCCTGCGGTAATGGAGTCTGGCAGTCTTCGCTCATGACTGCCCGTGCCGCCGACAGGGCCCGCTACGACCGGGCCACCGCTCACCTCGACGCCCCCGTCGCCGTCGTGGACCTGGACGCCTTCGACGCGAACGCGGACGACCTGGTCCGCAGAGCCGGCGGCAAGCCGATCCGTGTCGCCAGCAAGTCCGTCCGCTGCCGCACCCTCCTGGAACGCGTCCTGGACCGGGACGGTTTCGCGGGGATCATGTCGTTCACCCTCGCCGAGTCGCTGTGGCTGGCCAGGTCCGGTTTCGACGACGTCCTGCTCGCCTATCCGTCGGCCGACCGCAAGGGCTACGCCGAGCTGACCTCGGACCCCAAGCTCGCCGCCGCGGTGACCGTCATGATCGACGATCCGGCGCAGCTCCGTCTGATCGACGAGGCGCGCGAGGGCGGGAAGGAGGTCGTACGGGTCTGTCTGGAGCTGGACACCTCGCTCAGGCTGTTCGGCGGCCGGGTCCGGGTCGGGGCGCTGCGTTCGCCGCTGCACTCCCCCGCCCAGGTGGCCGAGACGGCCCGTGCCGTCAAGCGCGCCCCGGGGTTCAAGCTGGTGGGGATCATGGCGTACGAGGGCCACATAGCGGGTGTCGGTGACGCGGTCGCGGGGCGGCCGCTGCGCTCGCGCGCCGTGCGGCTGATGCAGGCCACCGCCCGCAAGGAGCTCGCCCGGCGGCGCGCGGAGGCCGTCCGGGCGGTCCGGGCCGTGGAGCCGGACCTCGAGTTCGTCAACGGCGGCGGCACCGGCAGCGTCCAGCACACGGCCGCCGAGGACGCGGTCACCGAGATCGCGGCCGGGTCGGGGCTCTACGTGCCGAGGCTCTTCGACAACTACACGTCCTTCAGCGGGCGTCCGGCCGCCCTGTTCGCCCAGCCCGTGGTGCGCCGGCCGGGTGTCGGCGTGGTGACCGTGCTGGGCGGCGGATACCCCGCCTCCGGGGCCGCGGGCGCGGACCGGCTGCCCGTCCCGTACCTTCCGGAGGGCCTGTCGTACGACCCCATGGAGGGGCCCGGCGAGGTGCAGACCCCGCTGCTGGGCTCCCCGGCGGACGATCTGCTCATCGGCGACAAGGTGTGGTTCCGGCACGCGAAGGCCGGTGAGCTGTGCGAGCGGTTCGACACGCTGCACCTCGTGGAGGGTGACACCGTCACGGCTTCCGTCCCGACCTACCGGGGAGAGGGCCACACCTTCCTCTGATCCGCCGGGCGGGTGCCGTTCACCTGGACGGGCCGATGCTGCTGCCCACGCCGCCGCCGGTGTCCTCGTCGCCCACCGGGCGGATGCCCTCGGTGATCCGGTCCATGTCGGACAGCGGCGGCCCGTCGGGGCCGGCGTCGAAGGCGAAGCGGACGATGACCAGGGACTGCGAGCCCGCGCTGGACGGGAAGGCCAGCGACTCGACGTACCCCCCGGGCCCCACACCGGTCCTGACCTTCCAGCGCACGAGATACCCGGCGCGTCCGGCGACGGCGACCGAGCCGGACTTCACCAGCCGGTGGGAGGTGATGCCCCGGAAGGGCCGGTCGCCGAGGAGGTCGTGGCCGTACGCGCTGTCGGCGGCGTCCTCGATGTCCCCCTCGGCGAGGGCCTTCGGTGACGTCTCGTCGGTGGCCGTCGCGGTGCGCGCCTCGACCCGGCCGTGCCGGCACAGACCGGGGTCGCCTGGGCAGTCGTAGGTTCGCGGGGTCGTCAGCACCGTGTCGTGGTCGGCGACGTACTGCGGTTTCGTCCAGCCGTCGAGGACCGGGAAGGTGATGCCGTCGAGTTCGTCCACGACGACGGAGGGGTCACCGGCCGACGGCGAGGGGCTCGACGGGGAGGGCGAGGGGCTCTCGGTCCGGTCGGGGGTCGTGGCCGCCGGCGTGGTCCGTGCCGCGGCGTCGTCGCCGCCGTCGTCGTCCTGGCGCAGCAGCACGGTGCCGGTGGCGATCGCGGCCACGAGGACGACGGCGGCCGCCACGAGGACGGCGGCCCCGGCCCGGCCGGGGCCGCCGGGCGGCGGGGTCCGTGTCAGGGGCTGTTGCGGGGTCTCGGGCTGCCGCCGGTGGTCGGTCCACGCGGTCCCGTCCCACCAGCGCTCGACGAGCGGGTACGACGGGTCGCGGTACCAGCCGGGTGGAGGCGTCATGCTCATGTCCCGGCACTCTAGTGCCGGACGGACGGCACACAGGTCCACGGGCCCGGGCGGGGACGAGCCGCCCATCGCCCGCCGCCCATCGCCCATCGCCCGCCGCCCGTCGGCGCGAAAGCGTTTTCGCGGGCCATCCCGCGGAGGCGTTCCCGCGGTCCGGTCCCCCGCCCGCTCCTACAGCGGTGTGACGTACGCGCCCGAAATGCCCCCGTCCACCAGGAAGTCGGTGGCGTTCACAAAGGAGGAGTCGTCACTGGCGAGGAACGCGACGGCCGCCGCGATCTCGTCCGCCTCGGCGAACCGCCCCACCGGGATGTGCACGAGCCGGCGCGCGGCCCGCTCCGGGTCCTTGGCGAACAGCTCCTGGAGCAGTGGGGTGTTGACCGGACCGGGGCACAGCGCGTTGACCCGGATGCCCTCCCGGGCGAACTGGACGCCCAGTTCGCGGGACATGGCCAGCACGCCGCCCTTGGAGGCCGTGTACGAGATCTGGGAGGTCGCCGCGCCCATCCGGGCCACGAAGGAGGCGGTGTTGATGATGGAGCCCCGGCCCTGGCGGCGCATGTAGGGGATGGCGGCCTTGCAGCACAGGTAGACGGAGGTGAGGTTGACCTCCTGGACGCGCTTCCATGCCTCCAGGCCCGTGTCCAGGATGGAGTCGTCGTCGGGCGGTGAGATGCCCGCGTTGTTGAAGGCGACGTCGACCGAGCCGTAGGTGTCGTACGCCGTCCTGAACAGGGCCTCGACCTGTTCGGGGTCGGTGACGTCGACCTTGGCGAAGGTTCCGCCGACCTCGGCGGCCACGGTCTTCCCGTGCCGCTCGTCGATGTCGCCGCAGACGACGTGCGCTCCCTCGGAGGCGAGCCGGCGCGCGGTGGCGAGGCCGATGCCGCTGGCGGCGCCGGTGATGACGGCGGTGCGGCCGACCAGACGGCGGCAGACGGTCTCGGGGGTGTCTGAAGTCACTGTGCGGGACCCTCCGTGCTGATGAAGACGTTCTTGGTCTCGGTGAAGGCGGTGAGGGCGTCCGGGCCGAGTTCGCGGCCGATCCCCGACTGCTTGAAGCCGCCGAAGGGGGTCCAGTAGCGGACGCTGGAGTGGGAGTTGACGGACAGGTTGCCGGCGCGGACGGCCTGGGAGACGCGCAGGGCGCGGCCGACGTCACGGGTCCAGATCGAACCGGACAGGCCGTAGTCGGTGGCGTTGGCGAGCCGGACGGCGTCGGCCTCGTCCTCGAAGGGCAGGACGACGGCGACGGGACCGAAGACCTCTTCCACGGCGACGCGCGCACCGGGTCCGACACCGGTGAGGACGGTGGGCGCGAACCAGAAGCCGGGGCCCTCGGGGGCCTTGCCCCGGATGCCGGGAGCGTCGGCGTCGACGTAGGACCGTACGCGTTCCAGCTGGGCGGCGGAGATCAGCGGGCCCATCTGGGTCCGTTCGTCACGGGGGTCGCCGACGACGACGGACTCGACGGCCGGGGCGAGGAGTCCGAGGAAGCGGTCGTGGACGGAGCGCTGGACGAGGATGCGGGTGCGGGCGCAGCAGTCCTGTCCGGAGTTGTCGAGGAAGGACATGGGAGCGGAGGCCGCGGCGGCCTCGATGTCGGCGTCGGCGAAGACGATGTTGGGGCTCTTGCCGCCGAGTTCGAGGGTGACGCGCTTGAGGAGGGCGGAGCCCTTCGCCAGCACCCGCTTGCCGACGGCGGTCGACCCGGTGAAGACGATCTTGGCGACTCCGGGGTGCGAGACGAGCGCGTCGCCCGCGACGGGACCGGCGCCGGGCAGCACCTGGAAGAGGTGCTCGGGCAGGCCCGCCTCCAGGGCCAGTTCGGCGAGTCTCAGCGCCGTGAGCGGGGTGGTCTCGGCGGGTTTGAGGACGACGGCGTTGCCCGCGGCGAGGGCGGGTGCGGTGCCCCAGGCGGCGACGGGCATGGGGAAGTTCCAGGGCGCGATGACGCCGACGACGCCGAGCGGTTCGAGGAAGGTGACGTCGAGGCCGCCCCGGACCGGGATCTGACGGCCGGTCAGCCGCTCCACTCCCCCGGCGGCGTAGTCGAGCAGATCGCGGACGTTGCCCGCCTCCCAGCGGGCGTTGCCGAGGGTGTGACCGGCCTCGCGGACCTCCAGAAGGGCCAGTTCCTCGAGGTGGCCGTCGACCTCGGCGGCGAAGCGGCGCAGCAGCCGGGCCCGGTCGGCGGGCGCGAGGGCGGCCCACGCGGTCTGCGCCCGGCCGGCCCGTACGACGGCGTCGTCCACGTCCTGGGCGGTGGCGGCCGGGACGGTGGCGACGACCTCCTCGGTGGCCGGGTCGAGCACCTGGAGTTCGTGCTCGTACGGGGGTGAGGTGTACGGGTACGAGGGACGCAGGTGCGGTGCGTCCGGGCCGGAGGTGTCCGGGCGCGGTGCGTGCGGGCGGTGCGGCAAGGGGGTCCTCACATGCGTTCGAAGGAGCGGCGCAGCTCCCAGTCGGTCACCGCGGCGTCGAAGGCCTCCAGCTCGACGCGCGCCATGTTGTGGTAGTGCTCGACCACCTCGTCGCCGAAGGCGGCCCGGGCGATCGGGCTGCTCTCCCAGAGTCCGGCGGCCTCGCGCAGGGTGGTGGGGACGTGCGCGTACTCGGCGGTGTAGGCGTTGCCCTGGCACGCCTCGGGCAGCTCCAGCTTCCGCTCGATGCCGTACAGGCCGGCCGCCACGAGTCCGGCGACGGCCAGGTGCGGGTTGACGTCGCCGCCGGGCAGCCGGTTCTCGAAGCGCGTCGAGCGGCCGTGGCCGACGACCCGGAGCGCGCAGGTGCGGTTGTCGTGGCCCCAGGCGACGGCGGTCGGGGCGAAGGAGCCGGGCTGGAAACGCTTGTAGGAGTTGATGTTGGGCGCGTACAGGAGGGAGAAGTCGCGCAGCGCGGCGAGCTGTCCTGCGAGGAAGTGGCGCATGACCTCCGACATGCCGCCGGGGTCCTCGGCGGTGCCGGCCATCACGTTGGTGCCGTCGGCGTCGGCCAGGGAGAGGTGGACGTGGCAGGAGTTGCCCTCGCGCTCGTTGTACTTGGCCATGAAGGTGAGGGAGACGCCTTCCTGGGAGGCGATCTCCTTGGCGCCGGTCTTGTAGACCGCGTGCTGGTCGCAGGTGACGAGGGCCTCGTCGTACCGGAAGGCGATCTCGTGCTGGCCGGGGTTGCACTCGCCCTTGGCGGACTCGACGGTGAGGCCCGCGGCCTGCATCTCGTTGCGGATGCGGCGCAGCAGGGGCTCGACGCGTCCGGTGCCGAGGACCGAGTAGTCGATGTTGTACTGGTTGGCCGGGGTGAGCCCCCGGTAGCCGGCGTCCCATGCCTGTTCGTAGGTGTCCTTGAAGACGATGAACTCCAGCTCGGTGCCGACCTGGGCGGTGTAGCCGAGTGCGGCGAGGCGCTCCAGCTGGCGGCGCAGGATCTGGCGGGGGGCGGCGACCACCGGGGAGCCGTCGTTCCAGGCGAGGTCGGCGATGAGCATGGCCGTGCCGGCGTTCCAGGGCACGCGCCGCAGGGTGGCCAGGTCCGGGTACATGGCGAAGTCGCCGTAGCCCCGGTCCCAGGAGGACATGGCGTATCCGTCGACGGTGTTCATGTCGGTGTCGACGGCGAGGAGGTAGTTGCAGCCCTCCGTCCCGTGCTCCAGGACCTCGTCGAGGAAGAAGGCCGCGGCGAACCGCTTGCCCTGGAGCCGCCCCTGCATGTCGGGGAAGGCCAGGACCACCGTGTCGATGTCCCCGGCCTCGACGAGGACGCGCAGTTCGTGGACGGTCAGCGGGGGTGTGCGGTCTGCCACCGGAAATCCTCCTTGGGTCAGCCGAGGGCCATAAGGTATTGCTGGGAACCATTGCTTGGGAAGGGGGCGCGACCTGATGACGCGGGCGCAACCCGACCGTGGGACGGACGACCGGCTGACGCCGGTCCTGCGGCCGGTGCGGGCGGGCAACGGCTTCGAGGAGGCACTGGAGCAGATCCTCCAGATCATCCGGCTCGGCCTGGTGCCGGGCGGTGAACGGCTGCCTTCGGAGAGGGAGTTGGCCGAGCGGCTCGGTATCAGCCGGGTGACGCTGCGCGAGGTCCTGAAGGTGCTCCAGGACCAGGGCCTGGTGGAGCCGCGGCGCGGCCGGTACGGCGGCACCTTCGTGCTGGCCCGCGCGGACGCGCCGGGCGAGCACGAACTGCGCCGCAGGGTCGCCGCGGTGGACATGGAGGACGTGCTGCGCTTCCGCGAGGTCCTGGAGGTGGGCGCGGCCGGGCTGTGCGCGGCGCACGGCCTCGACGCGGAGCAGGCGCTCCGGCTGCGCGAGGCGCTGGAGCGGACGCGCGACGCCCCGCCGGCCGACTACCGGCGCCTGGACACCATGTTCCACCTCACGCTCGCGGAGCTGTGCGGCTCCCCCTCCCTCACCGCGCGGTACGCGGCCGTCCGCGCGTCCGTCAACGACCTGCTCGACTGCATCCCGCTCCTCGTCCGCAACCTGGAGCACTCGCAGCGCCAGCACACCGCGATCGTCGACGCGGTGCTCGACGGGGACGCGGACGGGGCGCGGGAGACGGCGCGGGAGCACTGCGCGGGCACGGCGGCACTGCTGCGGGGGTTCCTGGCCTGAGCCGGACGTGACGCGTGGCGCCCTCCGTGTTCCGCTCTCCCGTCCCGCAAAGGTATGAGACCGTGCCATTGGAGCCGTCGCCGTTCCTGGGCGCCGCGGCGGGCACGAACCGAGGGAGTAGCGCGTGGGCAGGCCGCTGGTCGGTGTGAGTACGTATCTGGAGGCCGGGGCGCGCTGGGGCGTGTGGGAGCTGGAGGCCGCGCTGCTGCCGGCCGGCTATCCGCGGCTCGTGCGGGCGGCGGGCGGACTCGCCGTGATGCTGCCGCCGGACGATCCGGCGCTGGCCGCCGAGACCGTCGCCCGGCTCGACGCGGTGGTCGTCGCCGGCGGACCCGATGTCGACCCCGCCCGGTACGGCGCCGAACGCTCACCGCGTACGGGCCCGCCCGCCCCCGAGCGCGACGCCTGGGAACTCGCCCTGATCCGGGCCGCGTTGGCCTCGGGCACTCCGCTCCTCGGCATCTGCCGGGGCCACCAGCTCCTGAACGTGTCCCTGGGCGGGACGCTCGTCCAGCACGTCGAGGGGCACGTGAAGGACACCGGCGTCATCGGGCACCACGAGGTGACGCCCGTTCCGGGGACGCGGTACGCCGGTCTCGTGCCGGAGCCGTGCGCCGTGCCGACGTACCACCACCAGGCGGTGGACCGCCTCGGGGACGGCCTCACGGTCTGCGCGCACGCGGCGGACGGCACCGTGGAGGCGGTCGAACTCCCCGGCCCCGCCTGGGTCCTGGGAGTCCAGTGGCACCCGGAGATGGGCGACGACCTGAGGGTGATGCGGGGCCTGGTCACGGCGGCGTCCTGAGCGGCCCGGGCCCACACCCACGTTTTCCGCCCCCTCCGCCCCTACCCGTCCCGTGTCCGGGGGCTGCCGCCCCCAGACCCCCGCTTCGGCCTGCCGGCCTCGTCCTCAAGCGCCGGACGGGCTGAAACTTTCCGGCGCCGGGAAAGATTCAGCCCCTCCGGCGATTGAGGAGCGGGGTCCGGGGCAGAGCCCCGGGAACGGGTCGGGTAGGGGCGGAGGGGGCGAAACAAGTCTGCCCCGCTACGCCCCCCGGGTCAGGGACAGCAGATCGCGGGCCGGCCCGGTGGGGCGGTGCCCCGTCGGCCAGACGGCCCGCAGCGCGCGGGTGAGCCGGACGTCGGCGAGCGGAATGCCCACCAGCCGATGGGCGGACAGCTCCTCCCCGAGGGCGAGCTCGCTCAGGACGGCGGGCCCCGCACCGCTGACGGCGGACGCCTTGACCGCGGTCGTCGAGGACAGCTCGATCAGCGGACGGGCGAGCCCCCCGAGCGCGGAGTCGAGCACCTGCCGCGTACCCGACCCCTCCTCGCGCAGGATGAGCGGCGTGGCCGCCAGCTCCGCCGCCGCGAGGGGCACCCTGCGCCGCGCCCAGGGATGCCCTGGCGCCGTCACCACGATCAGCCGGTCGTGCGCGATGACGGCCGCGTCGAGACCGGACGGCACCGAGAGCCCCTCGACGAACCCGAGGTCCGCCTCGCCCGTCAGGAGCCGCTCGGCGACGGCGGCGGAGTTCCCGGCGAGCAGCGACACGGCCGTGTCGGGACGCTGTGCGCGCAGCGCGATCAGCCAGCCGGGCAGCAGGTACTCGGCGATGGTCATGCTCGCGGCCACCCGCAGCCGCGAGTCGCGCCGGTCGCGCAGGGCCTGCGCCCCGGCGTCGAACGCCTCGGCCGCGTCCACCACCCGCCGGGCCCAGTCCGTGACGAGCGCCCCCTCTCGGGTGAGCCGGGACCCGCGCGGCGAACGGTCGACGAGCGCCACCCCGAGCAGCCGCTCCATGGAACGGATACGGCTGCTGGCCGCGGGCTGGGTGATCCCCAGCTCGCGCGCGGCGCGCCCGAGACTGCCGAGGCGCGCCACCGCCAGCAGCAGTTCGAGCGCGCCCAGATCGGGAACCCGGTGCGCGATCCCGACGCCGGGCCGGTCCTCAGCACTGCCGCTCATAAAGCCAGCTTATGCCGTCATAGGCACGGGCTCCCTGGTGGGGAGTCCGCGACGGCGCGACCTTGATGTCATGGTCACCGCAGCCCAGCCCCTGTCCGCCCATCAGGCGGGAACCCTCCCCGGCACGAAGACATCCCGTGTCCCGGGAAACCGCGCCGTCGCCGCACTCCGGTATCTCGGCCCGAACTGGTACGCCTCCGTGATGGGCACCGCGATCGTGGCCACGGCGGGAGCCGGGCTCCCCGTGGACGTACCCGGCCTGCGCACCGCCTGCGCCGCCGTGTGGGCCCTCTCGCTCACCCTGCTGGTGTCGCTGCTGGCCGCCCGCGCCCTGCACTGGACGTACCACCGCGACCAGGCCCGCGCCCACTTCCTCGACCCGGCCGTGGTCCCCTTCTACGGGTGCCTGTCGATGGCCCTGCTCGCCGTGGGCGGCGGCACCCTCCTGGTCGGCCGGGACTGGATAGGGACACCGGCGGCCCTCGCCGTGGACATCGTCCTGTTCACCGCCGGGACGCTGGTCGGGCTCGCCGCCGCCGTGGCCGTCCCGTACCTCATGGTCGTACGGCACCGCATCGAGCCCGGACAGGCGTCCCCCGTGTGGCTGCTGCCGGTCGTGGCCCCGATGGTGTCGGCCGCGCTCGGCCCCCTCCTCGTCCCGCACCTGCCGGCCGGACAGCCCCGGGAGACCCTGCTCCTCGCCTGCGTCGCGATGTTCGGGATCAGCCTGCTGGCCACCTTCGTGATGCTGCCGGTGATCTTCGCGCGGCTCGTCACCACGGGTCCGCTGCCGCTCGCGCTCACTCCGACCCTGTTCCTCGTGCTGGGCCCGCTGGGCCAGTCGACGACCGCGGTCGGCAAGTTCGCGGACGCCGCCCCCGGCGTGGCGCCCGCCCCCTACGACCAGGGCTTCGCGCTCCTCGCCGTGCTCTACGGCGTCCCCGTGCTGGGCTTCGCGCTGCTGTGGCTCGCGCTGGCCGGCGCGATGGTCGTACGGGCCCGCCGCGAGGGCATGGGTTTCGCGATGACCTGGTGGGCGTTCACCTTCCCGGTGGGCACCTGTGTGACCGGCGCGGAGGGCCTGGCCCGGCACACCGGCCTGGCCGCCTTCGAGGCGCTGGCCGTCGCCCTGTACGCCCTGCTGGTGGCCGCCTGGTCGGTCGCCGCCGTCCGGACCGCGCACGGCCTGCTGACGGGCAGGCTGCTCGTGGCACCTTCGCGAACGTAGCCGGGTACGGCCGTCCCTCCTCGCGCGCCGCCGGACCGGCGACGGGCCGCCGGAGCTCACAGAGGGTCAGTGTGACGCGTCACAGACAACACGGCGCCACTATGGGAACTTCAAGTCCCCTTCCTGGCAGCCGAGTTGCTGACAAGCCGAGAGCGAGGTCCGGTCGACCGCACGGATCACGACGCTCGTCCCGTGTGTGCGAAAGAGGTGGAACCGCGGGTCGGCGAGGGAACCCACGGGAGGGACGGCCCTGCGGAAAGGATCGAATGCGCTCTCTGGAAGCCCTGACGCTCGACCAGGTGGTCGACACGGCCCGCTATCCCCTGTCGGACATCACGAGCGCCCGGGGACGGGCGGTGGTCTCCCGTGCCCGGCGCGACCTGGCGGCCCTCGGCTGCACCGTGCTGCCGGACTTCGTCCGTCCGTCGTTGCGCGACGTGCTGCGGCAGGAGTGCTCGGCCATCGCCCCCCGGGCGCACCACGACGTCGAGACGGTGAACGTCTACAACATCGCGGTGGACTCGGCACTGCCGGAGGACCATCCCGGCCGGAGGACCTTCGAGCGGGGCAACGCGTTCGTCGCGCGGGACCGCATCCCCACGGACTCCCTCATCAGCCGGCTCTACTCCGACACGGTGTTCCGGCACTTCGTCGCCGACTGCTTCGGACTGCCGGAGCTGCACGAACTGGCGGACCCGCTCTCCGGGCTGGTCCTCAACGTCGTCGCGCCGGGCATGGAGCACCCCTGGCACTTCGACACCAACGAGTTCACCGTGAGCATGCTCACCCAGCAGGCGCAGAAGGGCGGCGTCTTCGAGTACTGCCCGAACATACGGACCGCGCGGGACGAGAACTTCGACGACGTCCGGGACGTGGTGGAGGGCCGGGGCGAGCGGTTGACCCGGCGCCTCCCCCTGCAACCGGGCGACCTGCAGTTGTTCAAGGGGCGCTACTCGCTGCACCGGGTGAGCCCGGTGCACGGCGAGGTCGCACGGCACTCGGCGATCTTCGCCTACAGCGAGCGACCGGGCGTCATCGGGAGCGTGGAACGGACCCGGCAGCTCTTCGGCCGGGTGCTGCCGGAACACCTGGCGGCCGAGGGCCGGGCGGTCCGCGGCGACCGGCTGCTGGACTAGTGCCGCGGCAGGCAACGTCTGCCGCGGCACCAGGCCCTGTCCGACGGAACCGTCACAGCCCCGGCGGGCGGCGCGAGAACGCGCGGTCGCCCCACGCCGATTCCCTGCGCGATCCCCCGGAGGAGCAAGCCCTGTGCGCTTAGACGCGACCGGAAAAGTCTCACTCGACCACATTTACGACCAGCCCGATCCACGCACCTACTTCAGGGTGCTGCGCCCGCTCGACTACGGCGTTCCGCAGCAGGCCAAGCCCTACTTCACCAAGATCATCACGGAGTACCGGGAGTCCCGGCACGTCGCGGTGCCGAAGGTGCTGGACATCGGCTGCTCGTACGGAATCAACGCCGCCCTGCTCAAGTACGACGCGACCATGGACGAGTTGTACGCGCGCTACGGCGACGAGGAGCACGCGGGCGAGAGCCGCGAGACGCTCCTGGCCCGCGACCGGGAGCTGGCCCGTTCACGCCAGCCCCCGCAAGCGATCCGCTTCACGGGCCTCGACACCTCCGGCAGCGCGCTGTCCTACGCCCGTGAGGCCGGGTTCCTCGACGACGCGGTGCACGCCGACCTGGAGGAGCACGAGCCCACACCGCGACAGCGCGCCCAGCTCTCGGGTACGGACCTGGTGATCTCGACGGGCTGCGTCGGCTACGTCACCGAGCGGACGCTCACGCGAGTCGTCCGGGCTCAGGGCGCCCACCGGCCCTGGATGGCCCACTTCGTGCTGCGGATGTTCCCGTTCGACTCCGTCGAGCGCGCGTTGGCGGACCTGGGCTATCGGACCGTACGCGTCGACGAGGTGTTCAGACAGCGGCGGTTCGCCTCCCCGCAGGAGCAGGCACTCGTGCTCGCCGGTCTGTCGGCCGCAGGGGTGGATCCACGAGGCATGGAAGCGGAAGGCTGGCTGTACGCACAGCTCTACCTCTCCCGGCCGTACGACATCACAGGTACCGACGATCCGAATCGAGACCAGAGTTGAAAACCAGTCAGGATGGTCCGGGCAACGCGACCTTCGCCCAGGAGGACAGCCTCCCGCGCGTGCCGCTGCCCACGCTGGACGCCAGCTGCGAGAGGTTCCTCGCCTGGTGCGCGCCGCTGCTGACCGACGACGAGCGGTCGGCGACCGAGGCGGAGGTCGCCTCCTTCCTCCGGCCCGGCGGCCCCGGCCGGGTGCTGCACGCCGCCCTGGAGGAGTTCGACGCCACGGAGGGCGTGCACAGCTGGCTCGACGTCTTCTGGCCGTACCGGTACCTGGGCCGCCGGGACCGGATCGCGCTCAACGCCAACTTCTTCTTCCTGTTCCAGGATTCCGGCCAGGCGCAGGTGGAGCGGGCGGCCGGGCTCGTCGCCGGAGCCCTCAACTACAAGCGGCAGCTCGATCAGGGGCTGATCGCGCCGGTGATGCAGCGCGGAGCGCCGCAGTCGATGGTGCAGAACAGGTTCCTGTTCTCCACCACCCGCATCCCCGGCGTGCGGCAGGACACCGTCCGCGCCCCCCACACCGAGGAGTGGCCCGGCCCGTCCGGGGCCCGGCACATCGTGGTGTTCTTCCGGGGCGGCATGTTCCGGCTGGACGTGCTGGGTCCGGACGGTGTCCCGCACGGCCTGGACGACATCGAGGCGGGACTGCGCGCCGTGATGAAGGCCGACCCGGCCGGCCCGGACACCTCGGTGGGCCACCTCACCACCATGGCCCGCGCGGAGTGGGCGGCCGCCCGGAAGTCCCTTCTCGCCTGCCACCCCCGCAACGCCGAGGCCCTCGACGACGTCGAGACCGCGCTGTTCTGTCTCGCGCTGGAGGACTTCGCCCCCGCGGACGTCCAGGACGCCTGTGACCAACTGCTGTACGGCGACCGCGGCAACCGCTGGTTCGACAAGGCCGTGTCCTTCGTCGTCTTCGCCGACGGGCGGGCGGGCATCAACGTCGAGCACTGCGAGCTGGACGGGACCACGATCCTCGCCTTCACCGACGCCCTGCTCGACACCCCGGCGGAGGAACAGTCCCGGCAGTCCGGAGCCCGCTCCCAGGGGCTGCCGGCACTGGAGCCGATCGTGTTCGAACTGGACGACGCGCTGCGGGAGCGGGCGCGCTCCGCGGCGGACTCGTTCGCGGCGTACGGGGAGAGCACCGCGACCAGCGCCTTGTCGTTCACCGATTTCGGCAGCAACGCGGCCAAGGCCCTGGGAGTCTCGCCGGACGCCTTCGTCCAGGCCGCCTACCAGCTCGCCCACCAGCGCGCCAAGGGGCACCTGGGCGCCACCTACGAGTCGATCGCCACCCGGCAGTACCGGCACGGGCGGACCGAGGCGATGCGCGTCGTCACCCCCGAGACGGTGGCCTTCGTGGCGGCGATGGAGGACCCGGCAGCGGACGCGGACACCCGGCGGGACGCGTTCCGGGCCGCCGCCGGGGCCCACGTGGCGCGCGCGAAGGCGTGCCAGGCCGGACAGGCGCCGGAGCAGCACCTGTGGGAACTGGAGCTCGTCCAACGTCGGCGGGGGGCCGAGCTCGGGGTGACCGAGCAGCCCGCGCTGTACCGGACGCCGGGCTGGCTGACCATGCGGGACGACTACCTGAGCACGAGCTCCGCTCCGTCCGTCAACATCCAGCACTTCGGCTTCGGGTCGACCAGCAGCCAGTGCATCGGTGTCGCCTACGTGCTGCTTCCGGAACGGTTCAATCTCTACCTGAGCACACCGTCGGCGGTCGCCGCGCACATGCGGACGTTCGCCGACCGGCTCCGGGAAGCGGTGGACGAACTCCGGGAGCTGCTGGCGCCCGAACCGCCCGAGGACTGAACCCACCCCGCCGCCGGACCGGGCCGCCGGTCGGGGACCACGGTCCGGCGGACCGGTCCGCCGTCGCGCCCCCCTCTCAGGCGCCCGGCCCCGCGCCGGCCGCTCGCAGCACCGCTCCGAGCCGGGCCGGTGCCTCGGCGAGTGACGGGCCGTACCAGGTCAGCAGGCGTCCGTCGACCAGGGCGCACGGCAGACCGGGAAAGGCCTCGGGGCCGTCGTCGGGGGTGAAGCGGTAGGGCTCGTCGGGCAGGACCACGAGGTCCGCGCCCGACGCGGCCAGCTCGGTGACGGGGATCCGGGGGTAGCGGTCGGCGTGGTGGGCGTAGGCGTTGTCGACGCCCAGCCTCGCCAGGACGTCTCCGGCGAAGGTGTCCCGGCCCAGCACCATCCAGGGCCGGCGCCAGACGGGCACGACCGCGGTCCTGCGGCGGGCCGGGGCGGACGGCTCGGCCCACGCCGCCTCCGCCTCGTCCAGCCAGCGCGGACGGGTGGGCGCGCCGCAGGCGGCGAGCACCCGGTCCAGTTCGCGAAGGGCCCCCGGCACGTCCCTCACCTCGGTGACCAGTACCTCGACGCCCGCGTCCCGCAGGGCGGCCAGGTCGGGTTCCCGGTTCTCCTCCTCGTTCGCGACGACGAGATCGGGTGCGAGCCGTACGACGGCGTCGACGTCGGGGTTCTTGGTGCCTCCGATCCGGGTGACGTCCAGGTCCGCCGGGTGACTGCACCAGTCGGTGGCGCCGACGAGGACACCGGGCACGGACACGGCCACGGCCTCCGTCAGCGAGGGCACGAGGGACACCACCCGCATACCGTCCGCCTCTCCCGCACCGTCCGTCCTGTGTCCCGCCATCCTCTCCCGCGCCGCCGTCGTCCGCCTCGCCGCCGCCCCGTGGAGACCCACGGCCGTCTTTTCGGCGTCCGTGTCCGCACCGGTCCCGGGCAGACCCCGGACCGGCCGCCCTCGCCGTTCAGTGCTTGCCGAAGGTGCGCCGGTCCTCCACCGCGTCGATGTGGTCGGCGACCTCGACGACGACGACCCGGGTGTCCGGCACGGTCGCCCGCCAGCGGTGCCGCACCCCGCCCGTCAGATAGAGCGTGTCGCCCCGCCCCAGCCGGTGCGCCCGCCCCTCCGCCTCCACCTCGACACCGCCGTCGGCGACGTACATCAACTTGTCGTTGCGGTGCTGGAGTTCACGGGCCTCCTCGTGATCGCCGGTGAACTCGGTGGCGTGCAGCTGGTGGTGACCGCGCACCAGGGGGCGCGTGTGGGCTCCGGGAGCGAACTCGGCCCCGGCGTCGGCGCGCACGACGTCGACGCTGCACGCCGGGTCGGCGGCGGCGAGCAGGTCGACGGCGGTGGTGCCGAGGGCGTCGGCGACCCGCTCCAGGGAACTCCGGCTGGGTCTCGCCCGCTCGTTCTCCACCTGGCTGAGAAAGGGCACCGACAGACCGCTGCGCTCGGCCACGACGGCGAGGGTGAGCCGCAGTGCCCGGCGCCGTCGCCGTACGGCCGCACCCACCCGAAGGGGCTGTTCTTTGTGGTCGCCCATCGCTCCGGCTCCCTCCCTCGCGTCGTCGGTCCGCGAACCGCGCGGTTTTCCGGCCCGCTGCTTCTGTTGAGTTGTTTGCACCCTACGCATGTTCGGCAAACCGTTTCATGGACCCGTCACATCGCTGTCACTTCGAGGGAGTGTGAGGGTTACAGTTCGCGCCACCGCGCGAGCCGTCGCGCGCCCGGCGCCGCCGCCCCCTCGTACGGGGCGAAAGGGCCGATCACAAGGGCGGGACACCCCGCCCGGGCACTTCGACGGCGTGACCGTGTCCCGAAGTCCGTTGTTCCGGCGGGAAGTTGAGGCTTCGCGCGGGGCCGGGGAGCGCGCCGGCGACCGGGGTCGGCCGTGCCCGCGCGCACGGAGCTGATGTGCGGCGGGCCCTCGGCGCGGTGGCCGGGGACGGCGGACGCACGGCCGGCTCCGCGGGCGGGGGACGGGTCGGCGCGGTGCCGCCGCGGACCGCGGCACGGTTGTCCGGATCCCTCTCGTACGCCAGTACGCGACCACCGGAGCCGTCGCCCGTGCGTGCGGCCCGGCGACCGCCGGACGGGAAGGAGCCCGACCGGGAAGGAGCCCGGACGCGGAGGCCCCGGGCGGGGAGGAGTCCGAAGAGTCACCCTCCCCGCCCCGCCTTCCTCGTCCCGCCCTCCTAGCCCCGCCCTGCCCTCCTCGCCCCGCCTTCCTCGTCCCGTCCGCCGGGACAGGGCAGGCGGCGCCCTCCGCCCTCGGCGGCCGGCCCCGCCCCGCCCACCCGGAGCGGACACGGGAGCGCTCCGGGGCACCGTCAGTGGCGTGCGGCATGATGCGGACCGTGACACTGCAGACGCGACGCCTCATGCTCCTCGACACCGCCTCCCTGTACTTCCGCGCCTACTTCGGCGTCCCGGAATCCGTGAAGGCTCCGGACGGCACGCCGGTGAACGCCGTGCGCGGACTGCTGGAGTTCATCGACCGCCTGGTCAAGGACCACCGTCCGGACGATCTGGTGGCCTGCATGGACGCGGACTGGCGCCCGCGGTGGCGGGTCGACCTCATCCCGTCGTACAAGGCGCACCGGGTCGCGGCGGAGACGGAGACCGGCCCGGACCAGGAGGAGGTGCCGGACACGCTCTCCCCGCAGGTGCCCGTCATCGAGGAGGTCCTGGACGCGCTGGGCATCGCGCGCGTCGGCGTCGAGGGGTACGAGGCGGACGACGTGATCGGCACGTTCGCCGGCCGCGCCACCGGTCCGGTCGACATCGTCACCGGCGACCGCGACCTGTACCAGCTCGTCGACGACGCGCGCGGGGTGCGCGTGCTGTATCCCCTCAAGGGCGTCGGCACGCTCCAGCTCACCGACGAGACCTGGCTGCGCGAGAAGTACGGCGTCGACGGTCCGGGGTACGCGGACCTGGCGCTGCTGCGCGGCGATCCGAGCGACGGGCTGCCCGGGGTGCCCGGCATCGGGGAGAAGACGGCGGCCAAGCTGCTCGCCGAGTTCGGCGACCTGGCGGGCATCATGGCCGCGGTCGACGATCCAGGGGCGAAGCTGACCCCCTCGCAGCGCAAGCGGCTCGACGAGGCCCGGCCGTACGTCGCCGTGGCGCCGACCGTCGTCAAGGTGGCCGGGGACGTGCCGCTTCCCGGGGTGGACACGGCGCTGCCGCACGCTCCGCGCGATCCCGCCGCGCTGGACGGACTGGCCGCGCGCTGGGGCCTGGGCGGCTCGCTGCAGCGTCTGCTCACCACACTGCGGGAGTAGCCGAACGTTCGTTCGCCGTCACGCGGGCACGGCCGAACCCATTCTGACATGACTGATGGCGGTTCATCCGTGGGTACTCGACAGGGAGAGGTGCTAACTTAGGTAAGCCTAACCATGTGAACCAGGAGGCCGTCATGGCAGAGCGCCCGGAACGCAAGCCCCGGAAGCCCCACTCCGCGAAGGTCCTGCGGACCGAGCGGCTGACCCCCCACATGCAGCGGGTGGTGCTGGGCGGTGACACGCTCGCGGACTTCGCCACGAACGGCAGAACCGACCACTACGTGAAGCTGCTGTTCGGCCCCGCCGGCGTCACCTACCCCGAGCCCTTCGACATGGACCGCGTCCGCGAGGAGTTCCCGCGTGAGCAGTGGCCGGTGACGCGGACGTACACCGTGCGCGCCTGGGACCCCGAGGCGCGCGAGCTGACCCTGGACTTCGTGGTGCACGGGGACGAGGGACTCGCCGGACCGTGGGCGCTGCGGGCACAGCCGGGCGAGGTCGTCCGGTTCATGGGCCCCGGCGGCGCGTACGCCCCCGACACGACGGCCGACTGGCACCTGCTCGCCGGTGACGAGAGCGCGCTGCCCGCGATCGCCGCCGCGCTGGAGTCCCTGCCGGACGCCGCCGCGGTCCGCGCCTTCGTCGAGGTCTCCGGGCCCGAGGAGGAGCAGAAGATCGACTCCGACGCGGAGGTCGTCTGGCTGCACCGCGGCGGCCGGCCCGTCGGCGCGGCCCTGGTGGAGGCCGTACGCGCCCTGGAGTTCCCGGAGGGCCGGGTCCACGCGTTCGTGCACGGCGAGGCGGGCTTCGTGAAGGAGCTGCGCGGGCTGCTGCGGGTCGAGCTCGGCATCCCGCGCGAGGACCTGTCCATCTCCGGCTACTGGCGTCTCGGCCACAACGAGGACGGCTGGCAGGCGTCGAAGCGCGAGTGGAACGCCCGGGTGGAGGCGGAGCAGGAGGTACCGGCCTGACGCCGCACCGCATCCCCGTACATGCGTCCGGGGTGTACCCGCGGGTCGACGGGAAACACCCCACACCAGTAAGAGGGGTGTAT
>NZ_JBHYPZ010000038.1:97783-99176 GCF_042746485.1 Streptomyces sp. NPDC058751
TCCGGGGGTCTCGTATTTTTATAAAATCGCCGGCGGCCGATCGCGCCCGGTCCCTCCCCCCCCACCCCACCCCCGAACTGACGGGAGGGGTGTACCCGCGTGACGCGGGTACACCCCGGACGCATGTACGGGAGCACGCCCGACGCGTCACGGCGGGAGCACCGCGCACCGGGCCTTCACGAGGCGGGCGGCGAAGGAGCGGGCGCCGGATGCCTCGTACGCTTGGCCGGGTGAGACGCAAGCCCCGGATCCCGCCCTCCCCCCTCCCCCAGCGCCGCGGGGTCGACCCCGTGCGGATCAGACTGCCGCACCAGGGGGACTGGGCCACCGCGCGGGCGTACCTGGTGGACCGGCTCGCGGCGGGCGACGGCGTCATCGACGCGATGATCGGCGACGGGCTGGTCCTGCGCGAGGACGGACGGCCGCTGACCGCCGAGGAGCCCTACGTGCCGGGGACGTTCCTGTGGTTCCACCGCGAGCTGCCCCACGAGGAACCGGTGCCGTTCCCGGTCGGCGTGGTGTACCGCGACGAGCACATCGTCGTCGCCGACAAGCCGCACTTCCTGGCCACGACGCCGCGCGGGAGCCATGTCGCCGAGACCGCCCTCGCCCGGCTGCGCCGGGAGCTGGAGCTGCCGGAGCTGGGCGCCGCGCACCGTCTCGACCGGCTGACCGCCGGTCTCGTGCTGTTCACCGTACGGCCCGAGGAGCGCGGCGCGTACCAGACGCTGTTCCGCGACCGGCTGATCGGCAAGGAGTACGAGGCCGTGGCACCGTACGACGCCGGTCTTCCGCTGCCGCGCACGGTCAGCAGCCGCATCCTCAAGGAGCGCGGGGTGATGGCCGCCCGGGAGGTGGCGGGCGAGCCGAACGCGGTCAGCGGGATCGGCCTGGTCGAGCACCGGGACGGGCTCGGGCGTTACCGGCTGGCTCCCCGCACCGGGCAGACCCATCAGCTCCGGGTGCACATGAGCGCGTTGGGCGTGCCCATCCTCGGCGATCCGCTGTACCCGGTGGTGACCGGGCCGGTGCCGGCCGGCGACTTCCGGCGTCCGCTGCAACTGCTGGCGCGGAGGCTGGAGTTCACCGATCCGGTCACCGGCCGGGCGCACCGGTTCGTCAGTGGGCGGACGCTGGAGGCGTGGACCTCGTACGAGACCTGGTCGGGCCGGGGCGCCGGGGATCAGTAGCCGCGCCACCAGCGCAGGAGGCGCTGCCAGGCGCCGGGCCGGCCGGCGACGGGCCCCGGAGCGGCGGCCGGGGCGGACTCGGGGGGTGCCGGCAGCGGTACGGGCCCGGCCGGTACGGGCCCGGCCGGTACGGGCCCGGCCGGTACGGGCCCGGCCGGTACGGGCCCGGCATCAACTCGCCCGGCCCCAACGGGCCCCGCCGG
>NZ_JBHYPZ010000039.1:0-98499 GCF_042746485.1 Streptomyces sp. NPDC058751
ACTCCCCCGAGCTCTTCGAGCAGGGGGTACCCCCAGAGCACGCACCAGACGCCGCGAGGCCGCCCTTCGGGCGACGACGGGAATTTGACGACAGGCCCTAGGCCCAGCCGCATGGGGCCCGTTCCGGGGAACGGGCCCCATGGGCGTGCGCCCGTGAAAAACCGGGCCGGCCGGGCAGGAGCGCCCGCACGGCGGGAGCGGTTGTCACCGGCACGGAACCGTGTCCCCGCCGGGCGGGGCTTCGGCCCGGGCGGCGCGGCCCCGGGCCCGTGTTGCCTTCCGCCCCCCGCCCGAAGATGGTGGGGACGGCGGAGAGGAGTCCCCGGCGTGGAACCGGACGGGCAGGCAGACGGGCGGGGGGACCGCGCGCAGGCACCCGCCGAAGGGGCCGATCCGCAGCGGTGGCGCGCTCTGTGGGTCACCCTGACGGCCGGGTTCATGAGCCTGCTCGACGTCACCATCGTCGCCGTCGCCCTGCCCTCCATGCAGCACGCGCTGCACGCCTCCGCCCCGTCGATCCAGTGGGTCGTCTCCGGGTACGCCCTCACCTTCGCCCTGGTCCTCGTGACGGCCGGCCGCCTGGGCGACGCGATCGGCCGACGGCGGATCTTCCTGCTCGCGCTCGCCGCCTTCGTCCTGTGCAGCGCCGCGGCCGGCGCCGCGCCGACGATCACGCTCCTGATCGTGGCGCGGCTCGCCCAGGGCATGGCCGCCGGGTGTCTGGCGCCGCAGAACTCCGCCCTCGTCCAGCAGATGTTCCGGGGAGCCGAGCGGGGGCGGGCGTTCGGGCTCTTCGGCGCCACCGTCGGCATCTCCAGCGCGGTGGGCCCCGTCGTCGGCGGCCTGATCCTGATGCTCGCCGACGGGCCACAGGGCTGGCGCTGGATCTTCTACGTGAACGTGCCGGTCGGAGCCGTAGCCTTCCTGCTGGGCGTGCGCCTGCTGCCCAAGGTCGCCCCGAGACGGCGGGAACGGCTCGATCTGCGGGGCGTCCTGATGCTCGGCTGCGGGGTGCTCGCGCTGATGCTTCCGCTGATCCTGGCCGAGTCCGGCGGCGTACGGAGGCTGTGGTGGCTCTTCCCGGCGGGCCTGGGCCTCCTCGTGGTGTTCGCCCGGTGGGAACGGCGTCTGACGGCGGCCGGCGGGCAGCCGCTCCTGGACCCGCGCCTGGTGACGAGCACGCGCGGCTACGCGGCCGGAGCGTCCATCGCCGCCCTGTACTTCGTGGGGTTCGGCGGGGTGTGGCTGGTGTTCGCGCTGTACTTCCAGAACGGCCAGGGCTTCTCCCCGCTGAGGTCGGGGCTCGCGGTGACGCCCTTCGCCATCGGTTCGGCCGCGGCGGCCGTGGTGGCCGGACGGCTCGTCGAACGGCTGGGCCGGCTGCTGACCGTCTGCGGGCTCGCCGCGGTCGTCCTGGGGCTGGGCGGTGCCGTCCTGGTCCTGTGCCTCGTTCCGGGGGACAGGGCCGTGTGGTGCGCGGCTCCGGCCCTGCTCGTCGGCGGTCTCGGCAGCGGCTGTGTCATCTCGCCGAACGTCACCATGACGCTCCGGGACGTGCCGGTGCGGATGGCGGGCGCGGCGGGCGGCGCGCTGCAGACGGCCCAGCGGCTGGGCGGCGCCGTCGGTACGGCGGCGCTGCCGGGACTCTTCTACGTGGTGCTCGGCACCGGACGGCACGAGTTCCGCCCGGCCCTGGCGATCGCCGTGGGCTCCGGGATCGCGGCCGTGCTGGGCGCCCTCGCCCTGGCCGTCCACGACTGGCTGCGCGATCACGGGTCCCGGCCGCCGCGCCGCTCCTCCGCGTCGTCGCACGAGCACACCCGCGCCGGCCGGCCCTGAGAGGGACCCGCGGGAAGCCCGTATCGCGGGGCGCTGACTCCCTGTCAGGTTCACAGCCTCCGCACAGCGGCCGAAAAGATGTGACGGGCGGATGAACTCGCAGTAGACGATGATCAGTTCAAGCCGTTGTCTTGTCGCCTTCATGACAAAGACGCCCGGACGGTGTCACTCTGCTGATGAACGCTCACACATCGTTCACACCCCCTCCGCACGACCACCTCCCAGGCGCCACCCCTCTCCTCCACCCCACCCCCCACGCGACTCACACGACTCACGCGGCCCACGTCCGCGAGCGCCTTCGTGCGGTACTTCCCTGCTCCTGCCCGACCAGCCCTCCGACCATCGCGGACCGGCCGCATCCCGCCGGTCCCGGACGCTTGGGGCTCCACCCGAGCCGACCCCCCGCAGAAGGAGACGGCATTGAACCGGCAGCACACCTCCGTCCGTCGGCGCAGACGCGCCGCGGTCCTCGCACTCACCGCCGCGAGTTCCTTACTGGTCCTCGCCGTCCGGCCCGACTCCGCGGCCGCCGCCCCCGCGGACCCCGGCCCCGCCAAGGCCGCGGCCCGGATCGTCGCGGAACCCCGGTCCTCCGTCCTCCCGGCCCGGCTGTCGCCCGCCCGGCACGCCGCGCTGGTCAAGAGCGCGGGAGCGGCGGCGGGTGCCACCGCGGAGCGGCTCGGCCTCGGCGCCCGGGAGGAACTCGTCGTCAAGGACGTCGTCCAGGACAGGGACGGCACGACCCACACGCGCTACGAGCGCACCTACGCGGGACTGCCGGTGCTCGGCGGTGACCTGGTCGTGCACGAGAAGAGCGGCCGGAGCACCGTGTCCGGGACGAGCCGGGGCGCCCTCGCCGTGCCGAGCGTCAGGCCGGGCGTCTCCGCCGACGTCGCCGCGGCGAAGGCCCTCGCCGTGAGCCGGAAGGCGGCGGTCACGCGGTCCCGGGCCGACGGGGCGCCGCGGCTCGTCGTCTGGGCCGGCGGCACCCGGCCGGTCCTCGCCTGGGAATCGGTGATCGAGGGCGTCCAGCGCGACGGCACGCCCAGCGAACTGCACGTCGTCACCGACGCGGTCTCCGGCAAGGTCGCCTCCCGGTACGAGGGCGTCGAGACGGGCACGGGGACGGGCCAGTACGCGGGTGCGGTGCCGCTCTCCACCACGCTGTCCGGATCGACCTACCAGCTGGTCGACGGCGACCGTGCGGGCCACCGCACCTACGACCTCAACCAGGGAACCTCCGGCACCGGGACCCTGTTCACGGACGACAACGATGTCTGGGGCAGCGGCACCCAGAGCGACCGGCAGACGGCCGGCGTCGACGTCGCCTTCGGAGCGGCGGCGACCTGGGACTACTACAAGGAGGTGTACGGCCGCAACGGGATCCGCAACGACGGCGTCGCCGCCTACAGCCGGGCCCACTACGGCAACAACTACGTCAACGCCTTCTGGCAGGACAGCTGCTTCTGCATGACCTACGGCGACGGGTCCGGCAACGCCAAGCCGCTGACGGCGCTGGACGTGGCGGCCCACGAGATGAGCCACGGCGTCACCAGCGCCACCGCGAACCTGACGTACGCGGGGGAGTCCGGCGGCCTCAACGAGGCGACCTCGGACATCTTCGCCGCGGCGGTGGAGTTCCACGAGAACCTCGCGGCCGACGTGCCCGACTACCTGGTCGGCGAGAAGATCGACATCCGCGGCACCGGCGCGCCGCTGCGCTACATGGACAAGCCGTCCAAGGACGGTTCCTCCCGCGACTACTGGGACTCCTCGCTGGGCGGCATCGACGTCCACTACTCCTCGGGTCCGGCGAACCACTTCTTCTACCTGCTCTCCGAGGGCAGCGGCGCGAAGACCGTCAACGGGGTGTCGTACGACAGCCCGACCCGTGACGGCCTGCCGGTGACCGGCATCGGCATCGAGAACGCGGCCGGGATCTGGTACCGCGCGCTGACGACCTACATGACGTCGTCGACCAACTACGCCGGCGCGCGGGTCGCCACGCTGCGGGCCGCGGGCGACCTCTACGGGACGTACAGCCCCACCTATCTCGCCGTCGCCGACGCCTGGGCCGCCGTCAACGTCGGCGACCGCATCGCCCTGGGCGTCAACGTCACCCCGGTCGCCGACCAGACCTCCGGGGTCGGCCAGGAGGTGTCCCTCCAGGTGGGCGCGTACACCACCAACACCGGCGCGAGCCTGACCTACACGGCCACCGGACTGCCCGACGGCCTGTCGATCAGTGACACCGGACTGATCTCCGGGGTCCCCGTCACGCCGGGGACCAGCGACACGACGGTCACCGTGACCGACAGCACCGGCGCGTCCGTGTCGACGGCCTTCCACTGGCGGATCGCGTACGTCTACGCCAACGGCACGCGCGTGGACATCCCCGACGTGGGTCCCGCGGTCGAGTCGCCCATCACGATCACGGGCAGGCCGGGCAACGCCTCGGCGACCACCGAGGTCTACGTCGACATCGTCCACACCTACCGCGGTGACCTGACGGTCGACCTGGTCGGCCCCGACGGAACCGTGTACTCCCTGTTGAACCGCAGCGGGGGATCGGCCGACAACGTGGACCGGACGTTCACGGTGGACGCCTCCGCGCAGCCGGTCGACGGCACCTGGAAGCTGCGTGTCCGCGACCTCGCGTCGATCGACGTGGGCTACATCCGGCAGTGGAGGATCACGCCCTGATCCACGGCTGACCCACGACCGACCCACGACCGACCCACGACCGAGCCACGCCCGGCCGGACCGCCCCCGCGGTCCGGCCGTTCGGCGTCTTCAAGCCTTGACGGGTCCGAGCGGCTCCCCGACCGCCGACGGCACGCCTTGTCCCGGTCACAGCCCTTTTGGTGACCGGTCGACAAGGTTCAGGCGCACACGAGTTGAAGAAACTCGTGTCGCGGGACTTGCCACCATCATGGTTCATTACTTAAATCAAACCGTGAACTAAGAGAGCCGGAAGGTCAGTTCACAGTCCTCCCCCTCGTAAGCGGCTGTTTTCCCAGTCGCTCAGCAAGTGTGTCCGCTCCGCTCGTCACCCCACCCGCATGGAGTCACGGCATGAAACTCAGAACCCTGGGTGTCGCGCTGGCCGCAATGGCCGCGCTCGTCACCCTGCCCTTGCCAGGGCCGGCCGCCGCGGCCGAACTACCGCTGTCCCAGGGCAAGACGGCCACCTCGTCGTCGGACGAGAACGGGGGCACCCCCGCCTCCTACGCCGTCGACGGCAACACCGGCACCCGGTGGTCCTCGGCCGCCACGGACGCCCAGTGGCTCCAGGTCGACCTCGGCGCCTCGGCGACGATCACCAAGGTCGTCCTCAACTGGGAGGCCGCGTACGGAAGCGACTACCGCATCCAGACGTCACCGGACGGCAGCACCTGGACCGACATCAAGACGGTGGCCGGCGGCGACGGGGGAACCGACACCCTCGACGTCTCGGGCCAGGGCCGCTACGTACGGATGAACGGCGTCCACCGCGCTACCCCGTACGGCTACTCCCTCTGGGAGTTCCAGGTCTTCGGCACCAGCGGCACCGGCACGCCGGAGACCTGTGACACGGCCAACGCGGCACAGGGCAAGGCGGCCACCGCCTCCTCCGCCGAGAACGCGGCGAGCTCCGCCTCGGCGGCCTTCGACGGCAACACCGGAACGCGCTGGTCGAGCGCCTTCTCCGACCCGCAGTGGGTCCAGGTCGACCTGGGCGCCTCCACCGACCTGTGCCGGGTCGACCTCAACTGGGAGGCGGCGTACGGCAAGGCATTCCAGATCCAGTCCTCCACGGACGGCCAGAACTGGACGATCCTCAAGTCCGTCACCGACGGCACCGGGGGCACCGCCTCCTACGACGTCTCCGGCAAGGGCCGTTACGTACGGATCTACGGGACGACCCGGGGCACCGCCTACGGGTACTCGCTGTGGGAGGTCGCCGTCCACACCGGAACGGGCAGCAGTGTCCCGCCCGTGCAGGGCGGTGGTGACCTCGGGCCCAACGTCATCGTCGTGGACCCCTCGACGCCCAACCTGCAGGCCAAGTTCGACCAGGTCTTCGCCCAGCAGGAGTCGAACCAGTTCGGCTCCGAGCGCTACCAGTTCCTGATGAAGCCCGGCACCTACAACAACATCAACGCCCAGGTCGGCTTCTACACCTCGGTCTCGGGCCTCGGCCAGAACCCCGACGACGTCCACATCAACGGTGACATCACCGTGGACGCGGGCTGGTTCAACGGCAACGCCACCCAGAACTTCTGGCGTTCGGCGGAGAACCTGTCGATCACCCCGTCCAACGGCACCGACCGCTGGGCCGTGGCCCAGGCGGCCCCCTTCCGCCGCATCCACGTCCGGGGCGGCCTCAACCTGGCCCCGAACGGCTACGGCTGGGCCTCCGGCGGCTACATCGCCGACTCCAAGATCGACGGCACCGTCGGCCCGTACTCCCAGCAGCAGTGGTACACCCGTGACAGCTCCGTCGGAGGCTGGACCAACGGCGTCTGGAACATGACCTTCACGGGCGTCCAGGGAGCACCGGCGACGAACTTCGACTCCGGCCCGTACACCACGCTCGACAACACCCCGGTCTCGCGCGAGAAGCCCTACCTCTACCTGGACGGCAGTGCCTACAAGGTCTTCGTGCCCTCCAAGCGCACCAACGCGCGCGGTGTGTCCTGGCCGAACACGGCCGGTACGTCCATCCCGCTCGACCAGTTCTACGTCGTCAAGTCCGGCGCGACCGCGCAGACCATCAACGCGGCCCTCGCCCAGGGTCTCAACCTGCTGTTCACGCCGGGTGTCTACCACCTCGACCAGACGATCAACGTGACCCGGGCCAACACCGTCGTCCTGGGCCTCGGCCTCGCGACGATCATCCCGGACAACGGCATCGACGCCATGCACGTGGCGGACGTGGACGGCGTCAAGCTCGCCGGATTCCTCATCGACGCGGGGCGGTCCAACTCCGACACCCTGCTGCGGATCGGACCCTCGGGTTCCTCCGCCGACCACTCCGCCAACCCCACCACCATGCAGGACGTGTTCGTGCGGATCGGCGGTGCGGGCCCCGGCCTCGCCACCAACTCGGTCGTGGTCAACAGCGACGACGTCGTCGTCGACCACACCTGGATCTGGCGTGCCGACCACGGCGAGGGGGTCGGCTGGGACACCAACCGCGCC
Source organism: Streptomyces sp. NPDC058751 (assembly GCF_042746485.1). Classification (NCBI taxonomy): domain Bacteria; kingdom Bacillati; phylum Actinomycetota; class Actinomycetes; order Kitasatosporales; family Streptomycetaceae; genus Streptomyces; species Streptomyces sp. NPDC058751. Next base: position 7,024 of record NZ_JBHYPZ010000039.1, read on the forward strand.
GACTACGGCCTCGTGGTCAACGGCGACGACGTCCTGACGACCGGCCTGTTCGTCGAGCACTTCAACAAGTACGACGTGCTGTGGAACGGCGAGAGGGGGCGCACGATCTTCTTCCAGAACGAGAAGGCGTACGACGTGCCGAGCGCCGCCGCCGTCACCCACGACGGCATCGTCGGATACGCGGCCTACAAGATCGCCGACTCCGTGGCCGTGCACGAGGCGTGGGGTCTGGGGAGCTACTGCAACTTCACCACGGACCCGTCGATCGTCCAGACGCACGGCTTCCAGGTCCCGGTGAAGACCGGGGTGAAGCTGCACAGCATCCAGGTGATCTCCCTGGGCGGCAAGGGCCAGTACGCCCACGTCGTCAACAACACCGGTGCCCCCACCTCGGGGTCGGACACCGTCCCGTCCAAGATCACGCAGTTCCCGTGATCCCGGACGGCGCCGGCTGACGGGCGCGCGGGTGCCGGTGCTCCACCCCGGTCCGGGGGAGCACCGGCACCCGTGTCAGATCCGCGTCGTGCCGCGAGGCGCGGCGAGCCGCACGTCATGGGCGCGGGGCGTCTCCGCGTCGGGCGGCCCCGCCGGTTCCACCCCCGCGGCGTGCGCGAGGAGACGGCGGGCCAGTTCACGCGCCTCGGCGGCGGTGAGCGAGGCCCACACCCCGTGCTCGTCGCCCTGGTCGGGACCGACGTCCAGCGTCACGCGGCCGATGAGCCGGCCCGGCGTGGACAGCCGCAGCTCCTTCACGGAGATCCTGCGGCCGCACGAGGTCACCAGAGGCGACTCACCCGCCCGTGGCCGCCGCTGTCCGGACTCCGTCATCGCACTCACGCCTTTCCACGAGCAGAACCGCCGGTGGGTCCACCGCTCCGGGTGGAACTCCGCGTTCCGGCATCCGCCGGACTGTTCAGGTCAGCGCCGGGTGGTACCGGTTTGTTCCCCACCCCCGCACGCCGCCCCCGCCCGTGGCGGGACGGCCCGGCCCGTCCTCGGGCCCCGTGCCGCGAACACACGGCCGTGTCCGCGTGGTTGACGGATGCCCGCCCGGTGCGCGGCGAAGGCGCGGACCGGGCGGCCGGCGACCGCTCCGCGTCAGCGACGGGCGGAGCCCTTGGTGCGCAGGGCCCCGAGGCGCTCCAGGAGCAGGCCCTCCCGGGTGGACCAGGGGGAGATCTCCACGCTCGTGGCCCGGCACGCCTCCATCAGGGCTTCCGCGACGAGCGCCCCCGCCAGGGACTGTCCGGCCCGGTGACGTGAGATGCCGGGCAGCCGGCCGCGGCCCGCGGACCCGTTCTCGGCGAGGACGCCCACCGCGGCCCGTACCTCGTCGAGGGTCAGCCGCTGAGGGGCGCGGGAGCGGTCGCGGCCCGCGGTGGTGTAGCGGGCGAGCTGCGTGAAGGTCTTGGAACAGGCGAGCACACGTCCGTCCGGGGCGGCGCGGGGCAGGTCGGTCACCTCGGCGAGTCGGCCGCTCAGATGGTCACGCACCTCGGCGAGGCGCCGCTTCGAGGACACGGCCTCGTCGAGCTTCCAGGCGCGGGTCACCGTCCGGGCGCCGAGCGGCAGGGAGTGGGCCGTCCGGGGCCGCGCGGACGTCCCGGACGCGACCTCCACGGTCCCGCCGCCGATGTCCAGCACCAGCAGGGAGCCGGGCCGCCCGCCCGCCCAGTGATGTGCGGCCACATAGGCCAGCCGGGCCTCCTCCTCGCCGGACATCACCCGAAGCCGGGTACCGGTGGCGTCGGCCACCTGGGCGAGGACCTCGTCGCGATTGGGCGCGTCGCGGATCACCGACGTGGCGAACGCGTACACCTCCGGGAGCGCGCCCTTGTCCTCGGCGAGGGTTTCGGCCACGGCCCGCTGCACGCTGCGCACGCCCGACTTGCCCAGACGTCCCGTGGCGTCCAGCGTCTCGTGCAACTGGAGCCGGACCTTTCGGGACAGCACCTCTTCCATGGCGATCCCGGCGCGGCGCCGCGCCACGGTGAGCAGAGCGCTGTGACACCCGACGTCTAGTACACCTGCCTGCCGCACTGTGTTAACCACCCGTTTCCCTGTCGAAGAGGATTCGCGAACTCACCATTGTCCCGTAAGCCGGTCATCGTGACACGGCACGATGAGGTTTTGGCTTGTCAGAAGCCCGTCAAGGGGTCACCGGGGTGTCACGGCGTCACCGGACGGCCGTAGAAGGGGATTTGGCGCGCGTCACCGCGCGCCCGCTGCCGCGCCGGTGATGCAGGGGGGCGTCAGGTGACGGAGTGACCCATGCCGTCGTCCGGCGTGTCGGCCAACGTCACCACGGCGGTGATCCGCTTGCCGACGGGCTCGCGGTGCACCTCGAAGGCGTGGCACAGGGCCATGACGATCTCCAGCCCGTGCTGGCCCACACGGCCCGCGTCGGCGGCGCGCGCCACCGGAAGGGCCGGGTCGGAATCCCACACGGTCGCCCTGACGGTGCCCCGGTCGACCGCCAGCGACAACAGGCACGGTCCGCTCGCGTACTTGACCGCGTTGGTGACCAGTTCGCTGACGACCAGCGGGACCACGCCCATCACCCGTCCGGAGACGGGCAGCCCGGCGACCGCCTGCACCCGCGTCAGGAAGTCACGGGTGAACGCCCGCGCCTCGGCGATGCAGACGGAGTCACCGTCGTACGCGACCGAGGCCTCGATCAGCGCGCTCCGTCGTCCCTGCTGTCCCGCTTCGCTCACCGGCTGGCCCATACGATCCGTCCCGCGTCCACCTCTTCGACTTTCGCCGTCTGCCCCGGAAATCCGGCTTCACTCCACCCGGCCGCGCATTCGTCCGCGGGGCCCGGCGCGGTCGGGGTTCGGCGCGCTCAGGGTTCGGTGACCGTCACGGTGACCGGGGTGCCGGTCTCGATCGTGCGGCTGACCGTGCAGAGCCGGTCGTGCGAGGTCTTGACGGCGCGGGGGAGGATGGCCCGGGCGCGGTCGCCGGCCTCGCCCTCCGGGAACGCCACGGAGAAGGTGACCGTGAGGCCGGTCATCCGGTTCCCGAGGTCGTCGCTGATCTTGTCGCCGGTCACCTCCAGGGTGAACCGCGTGGGCTCCGTGTGGCGGCCGGTCGCGACGTCGACATCGGCCGCGGTGCAGCCCCCGATGGCGGCGAGCAGCAGTTCGACCGGGGTGAACTCGTCCTCCCCGGTCGTTCCGAAGGCGATCGTCCCGCCGCGCGCGTTCGTCGCGGTGAAGTGCCCGGTGCCGGTCCGCTCGACGGTGACGCGGCGCAGGTTGTCGTGAGTCATACCGCCGACCCTAATGTCGCTCCGCCTCACCCGCCTCGGACGCGCCTTCGGCCGCCCGTGCCGTCCCGCGCCCCGCGCGACCGCCGTACCGCCGGATTTCCCGTGGAACCCACCCGTATGCTCCCGCAGGTACTCACCTTCCTGACCATGATCGGAGCCAACCCCTCGTGAACCGTCGCCGTCGTATCGTCGTCACCGCGGTATGCCTGGCCGCCGTGACCGCGGCAGTCGTGACCACCGACCTCGTCGTGGAGCACAGGGTGCGGGGCCGGGTCGCGGAGAGCGCCGAGTGCCGTCTCGGCGCGGCCGAGGGCATACGGGTCGACCTCGACGACACCCTGGCCGGACTCAAGGCGCTCACCGGGACGGTCGGCGCGGTCCACGTCAGTGCCGAGGGCGTACGCCGACAGGGCACCGACATGGACGTCGACGCGCACCTGCGCGACGTGTCGACCGACGGCGCCACGGCGGGCGGAACCGCGACCGCCACCATCGCCTACGACGCGCTGGACCGCAGCGCCGGTGTGCGGTCCGGTGCCGGTGCCGACGGGCTGAGGACGGGCACGGACGGCACGCGGCTCACCCTCACGGGTGCGGCGGGCGGTACCGGGCTGCCGGTCACGGTGGCCACCACGCTGTCCACGACGTCACACAGCCTCACCATCACCCCCGTAAGCGTCCTGCTCCTGGGCCGCGAAGTCCCGGTGTCGGCGGTCTCCGCGCTGCCGGGCGCGTCGGAGCTCGCCACCGAACTGGAGCCGCGCACCATCGACGTCCAGGAACTCCCGCGGGGCACCGCGCTCGTCGGCGCCCACGCCGAGAGCGCCGGTCTCGTCCTGGACTTCACGGTGGCTCCCACCGACGCGGAGCGGGCGGTCAGGACGGCGTCCGCGGCGTCCGCGTGCGCTTCCGGGAGGGGCCGGGCCGACGGCTGACCGCCGGCCGTTCCCGGTCGATGTCGGGTCCCGGCGTTCCGGTCGTTATCATCCGTTAGTGGTGCTTTTTTGGTATTAGCCTCTCTTCGTGCGGTTCTTCCTCCGGAGTGGTCGATGTCCCGCAAGCAGCCGGGGGGCGACGACGAGCTGCTCGCCAGGCTCGGATCGCTGACGGCCCAGGCACGTGAACGCGCGGAGTTCCAGCGCTCACAGGTCGAACTGGCCATCGCGCTGCAACGCGGCATGCTGCCGGGAGACCTGCCCTCCGCCCCGGGATTCGACGTCGCCGTGCAGTACGCGCCCGCCTGCCACGGCCTCAACGTGGGCGGGGACTGGTACGACGCCTTCCGGCTGTCCGACGGGCGCATCGGCCTGTCCATAGGCGACGTGCAGGGCCACAACACCGAGGCCGCCGCGTTCATGGGGCAGGTCAGGGTCGGCCTGCGCGCCCTCGCCTCCGTCACCGGCGATCCCGGGGAACTCCTCGCCCGGACCAACGACCTCATCCTGTCCCTCGGCTCCGACCTCTTCGCGACCTGCACCTTCATGCGGCTCGACCCGGCCACCGGCGTACTGGAGAGCGCGCGGGCCGGACACATACCCTGCGTCTGGGCGTCGGCCGACGGGAAGTCCGGCATCGCCGAGGACGAGGGCGGGCCGCCGCTCGGCATCATGGCCGGGACGCGGTACCCGGTGACCCGGCACCACCTCACCACCGGCGGAGTCTTCCTCCTGCTGACCGACGGTGTCGTCGAGGGTCCGGCGATGGACGTGGACGACGGGCTCGACCAGGTCGTACGCCTCGCCGGAGTCGCCGTCGGCGCGGGCCTGTCGGCCGGTTCGCTGGCCGCCGCGGTGATCAAGGGCGCCGAGGGGGTGGGACACGAGGACGACGCGGCCGTCCTCGTGGTCCGCCACGGCGCGCCCACCGTCCCGTTCCGGTGACACGCCCCTGTCCCGCTCCTGCGCCGCGCCCTTGTCCCGCTCCTGCGCCGCGCCCTCGTCCGGCCGCGGTGGCGCGGCCTGTCGTCCGGCCCGTGCGGCACGTCCGTGCGGCCGCGACGCGGCTGCCACGGTCACTCGCCGCACACGGGCGCTCGCCTCGCCGACGGGGCCCCGGCGGTGTCTGATGGCTCTGTGGTGGCTACACAGGTGATGCGCCGACCGGCCGTCATCGCTCTTCAGACGCTCTTGATCGCCGCCTGCTACTACGGAGCGGGGCGGCTGGGACTCATGCGGCGGCTCAGCGTCGAGGGAGCGGTGTTCACACCCATCTGGCCCCCCACCGGCGTGGCCGTCGCCGCCCTGCTGCTCCTCGGGATCCAGGCGTGGCTCGGGATCGCGATCGGGGCCCTTCTGGTCGTCCTGTCCCTCTCCTCGTTCTCCTCGCTCCAGCTCTCCGCGGCCGGCATCGTCGCGGGCAACACCGTCGCCCCGGTCTGCGCCTACCTCCTGCTGCTCGCGGTGCACTTCCGCACCGATCTCAGTCGGCTCCGCGACGGACTCGCCCTGGTGTTCCTCGCGGCCCTGGGCGCCATGACGATCAGCGCGACCGCGGACGTGGGCCTGCTGGTCGGCACGGACAAACTCGCCCCGGGCGACTTCTGGCCGGTCTGGCTGGCCTGGTGGGTGGGCGACGCGATGGGCGTCCTGATCGTCACCCCGGTCATCCTGATGCTGTACTCGATACGGGCCCCGGTGAGCCTGGTGCGATGGCGGGAGGCCGCCGTCGTCCTCGTCGCGGCGGCCGTCATGGTGCCGGTCGCCACCCGCAGTTCCCTCAGCATGCTGTTCCTGGTCTATCCGCTGCTGATCTGGGCCGCCCTGCGGTTCGAGCTCCCGGGCAGCCTGCTGTGCGCCCTCTTCGCCTCGGTCATGGCCACCGTCGCGGCCACCGAGGCGACGGGCCCGTTCCAACGGCTGAGCCAGAGCGAGGTCATGGTCAAACTGCAGGCCTTCAACGGGTCCATGGCCCTGACGGCCCTCCTCCTGTCCGCCGTGATCACCGAACAGCGCAACACCAGACGCTCCGTGGAACTGGCCTGCCAGGAACTGGTGGAGGTCCTCGAACACCTGACGGCGGGGAACCCCGCGCCCAGACCGCCTCCGGTGGAGGAGGACGGCCGCGCCTGACCACGGTGATCCGCTGCCGCTCACCCCTCAGGTGCCCGGCCGCTCCCGTGAAGGGGGCGCGGTCCGGCGCCGTCTCCGGCCGTCGCGGGCACGGTGCCGCCGTCCGGCCCGGTGGGGAAAGATGAGACCACCAGCGAAGAACCACCGATGCGGAGGTGCGGGCACAATGCAGCACGAGCGAGCGGGCCGTCCGGCCGGCCCCGAGGACCTCGTCGACGTGGCCCGGTTGGTCACGGCGTACTACGCGCTCCGTCCCGACCCGGCCGAACCCGGTCAACGCGTTTCCTTCGGTACCTCCGGACACCGCGGTTCGTCCCTGGCCACCGCGTTCAACGAGGACCACATCGCCGCGACCAGCCAGGCCATCTGCGAGTACCGCGACGGCCGGGGCACCGACGGCCCGCTCTTCCTGGGCGCAGACAGCCACGCGCTCTCGGAACCCGCGAAGGCCACCGCCCTGGAGGTGTTCGCGGCCAACGACGTGACGGTGCTCCTCGACGGCGCGGACGGCTACACGCCCACTCCGGCGGTGTCGCACGCCATCCTCACGTACAACCGCGGACGCTCCACGGGCCTCGCGGACGGTGTCGTGGTCACCCCCTCCCACAATCCGCCGGCCGACGGCGGCTTCAAGTACAACCCGCCGAACGGCGGCCCGGCGGGATCCGGGGCGACCTCCTGGATCCAGGACCGGGCCAACGAACTCATCAGGGACGGCCTCAAGGACGTACGGCGCGTCCCGTACGCGAGGGCGCTCGCCGCACCCGGCACCGGCCGGTACGACTTCCTCGGCGCCTACGTGGCCGATCTGCCGCAGGTGCTGGACCTGGACGCGATCCGCGCGGCTGGCGTCCGCATCGGCGCCGATCCGCTCGGCGGGGCCTCGGTCGCCTACTGGGGGCGCATCGCCGAACAGCACGCGCTGGACCTGACCGTGGTCAACCCGCTCACCGACCCCACCTGGCGGTTCATGACGCTGGACTGGGACGGCAGGATCCGCATGGACTGCTCCTCGCCGTACGCGATGGCCTCGCTCATCGAGCGGCGCGACCGCTTCCAGATCTCCACGGGCAACGACGCCGACGCCGACCGCCACGGGATCGTCACCCCCGACGGCGGACTCATGAACCCCAACCACTATCTGGCCGCCGCCATCGCCTACCTCTACACCCACCGGGAGCGGTGGCCCGCCGGTACGGGGATCGGCAAGACCCTGGTGTCGTCCGGAATGATCGACCGGGTCGCCGCCGACCTCGGCCGCCGGCTGGTCGAGGTGCCCGTCGGGTTCAAGTGGTTCGTGGACGGACTGGCCGACGGCTCCCTCGGGTTCGGCGGCGAAGAGTCGGCGGGCGCCTCCTTCCTGCGCCGCGACGGCTCCGTCTGGACCACCGACAAGGACGGCATCATCCTGGCCCTGCTCGCCTCCGAGATCACGGGCGTGACCGGCAAGACGCCCTCCGAGCACTACGCCGGGCTCACCTCACGCTTCGGGGAGCCCGCCTACGAGCGCATCGACGCCCCGGCGACGCGCGAGGAGAAGGCCCTGCTGGCCAAGCTGTCGCCCGCCCAGATCACCACCGACGAGCTCGCCGGGGAGCCGGTCACCGCGGTCCTCACCGAGGCGCCCGGCAACGGCGCGCCCATCGGCGGCATCAAGGTGACCACCGGGAACGCCTGGTTCGCGGCCCGCCCCTCGGGCACCGAGGACGTGTACAAGATCTACGCGGAGTCGTTCCTCGGAACCGGTCACCTGCGCCGGGTGCAGGACGAGGCGAAGGCGGTGGTCTCCGCGGCCCTGTCCGGCTGAGACCGCCCCGAAGGCGCCGTGGCCCCGTCCCACGGCGCCTTCAGCCGTACATCGCCACCCGGTACAGCGCCGCGAGCGCCTCGTCCACGGGATGGGGCTCCGGCGCCCCGGAGGGGCCGAGCCCGTTCCACCGCTGCGCGTTCACCGCGACCGCCATCAGCCTCCCGCCGGCCGCGCGGGCCATGGCCAGCGTCCCGCCGCCCCAGACCGTGCCGCCGTGGCCCCAGAAGGTGCCCTGCCCGGGGCCCTCCATGGGATGCAGGCCCAGGCCGTAGTCGATGGTCCTGAGTTCCTGGGAGACGACCGGGACCGTGCGCCGCATCTCCGCGAGCGACGACGGTCCGACGATCTCCCCGGCCAGCAGCAGCGTGGGAGGGAACTGGGGTTCCTGTCTCGAATGCGTGACCTCTGCGGATGGTGGTCGTTGGGTGGGGTGACGGGCTGTTCGGGCCGGATAGGGCTGGGGGTGACGGTGTGGGCGATTTGCGTTCGGTGGGGGCGTCGTTCGTGGTGCCCGGTCCGTCGGGTGTCGCGGTCCGTGACCGGCTGAAGGGCCTCACCAGCGATGGGTACGGGCATCGGACCGTCCAGGCCCGACCAGACGTCCCAGGGCGTGAGGCGTTGTTCATCAGCGGCCTCCGGCCGCGGGCCGCCCCCGCATCCCCGGACCACGGACACGATCCGTGCCGCCCGGACGCGGAGCGAACACGGGCGACCTGGGGGTACCTCCCACGCCCTTAAGGCAGTGGGGGAACCCAGCACCGTTCGGGGTGTTCGGCTGAGCATGGGGTCTGGCAACAGGACTCATTCCCGCTCAGTCCCTAGGAACGGTAGGCGTACGGCAGGTACTCGGCGAGGCCGTTGGTGTGGTTGAGCAGCATCCGGACCACGATCGCGTCGCCGTGCTCCGACAGCGCCGAGCGGGCCAGGCAGCCCGCGCGGCACTGTGGGAGGGGCGCGCCCGAGCGGCCGGGCCTCCTCCTCCGGGGCTGTGGCTCGCGCCGGGGTGCCCCTGGAGCATCCCTAGGGCTGTTCTTCGACGGCCATCTCGCCCAGGAGAGACCAGTCGTCCTGGGGGATCTTCACGTTCACGATGCGCGGTGTCGCGGTCAGGTGGCGGGGCAGGCTCTGCTGAGCGGCCTTGAAGTGCGCGGACTGTACGTGGGACGCCCCGGCCTCGTCGTCCCGGAAGGCCTCGACCAGGACGTACTCCGTGGGGTCGTCCAGGCTCCGGGACCAGTCGAACCACAGACAGCCGGGCTCGGCCCGGGCGGCCGCCGTGAAGTCGGCGGTGATCTCCGGCCACTTCTCCGCGTCCTCGGGGCGGACGCTGAACTTGGCGGTGATGAAGATCATGAGGGCTCCTCGGGTCGGGTGTCGAGCCATTCTGTGCCGTTCACGGCGGGTCGACACCATGACCCCGTAGGCCGATCGGGGGAACCACGGGCCGGGCCGGGCGTCCGGGAGCGCCCGCCGCCCCGTCCGTGGGCCCGGGCCGGCGAACCGTCTCCCGCGCCACCGTCCGCGGCGCCGGAACGGACCGTCAGGTGACGGTCCGTTCCCCGGTACCGCCGGGAGCCTCGTCCTCGGGCCGTTCGCCGGTGAGCTCGGGCTCCAGACCTCCGCCGACGTCGGCGTGAGGCCTCCCCGTGTCGGCGCGCCAGGCCTCGAACGCCCAGGCGGTCAGGGTGACGACGGTCAGACCGAGCAGCCAGCCGCCCAGCACGTCGCTGAACCAGTGGACGCCCAGCGCGACGCGGGTGAAGCCGACCCCGGTCACGGAGAGCACGGCGGCGGCCCAGCACGGCGCCCGCCAGGAACGCGGTACCAGGGGCAGCAGGACCAGCAGCAGGACGGCGAACGAGGTGGTGGCGGTCATGGCGTGGCCCGAGGGGAAGGAGAACCCGGGCGCCCGTGCCACCGGATCCTCCAGCGACGGACGTGCCCGCTCGACGACCGCCTTCACGAGAAGTCCGATGAGCCCGCCGGCCACCGCCGTCACCGCGGCCCACGCGGCCAGACGCCATGCCCGGCGACGCACCAGCCAGAGGGTCAGCAGCGCGACGGCGGTGCGCAGGGTGACCGGGTCCCAGACCAGGTCGGAGAGGAAGCGCAGGGTGCTCGTCCAGGCGGGATGGGCCAGGGCGATCTCGTGCAGCCGGCGGGCGGCGCCCGCGTCCAGCCGGCGCAGGGGCCGCCACTGCCCCTCGACCAGGACGAGGAGCAGGCCGAAGGGGACCGCGGTGACCGCGGCCGCCGCGGCCGCGCCGAGCAGCCGGGCGCCGAACCTGCGGTCCGCCGCCCGGCGACGGTCCCGCGGGTTTTGGACCGTGACGCGCGTCGTCATCTCAGACCCCCGGATCGGGCAGGACGGGACCGGGACGCCGTGCGCGCGAGGCTTCGAGCTGCGCGGCGAAGGCCAGTCCGAGGAACAGGGCGATCGAGGTCAGATACGCCCAGAGCAGGAGCGACATGAAGGCGCTGAGGGGGCCGTAGACCGTGTCGAAGGTGCCACTGACCTCCAGGTAGAGGCTCAACAGCCAGGTCAGCGCCGTCCACAGCACCAGGTACACGGCGGCACCGAAGACCAGCCAGGTGTAGCCGGGCTGGCGACGGCGGGGCGAGCGGCGGAAGACCGCGCTGGCCGAGACGAGGGCGAGGAGCAGGCCGGAGGGCCAACGCAGCACGCTCCAGGCGGTCCTGGCGCCTCCGTCGAGGTGATAGACCGTCACGACCGCGGACGCCAGGTCGTCGCCGGCCACCATCAGGACGAAACCGAGGCCGAGGGGGATTCCCGCGCTCAGGGACATGACCAGGCCGCGCAGGTACTTCCGGTGGAAGACGCGGTCGCGTTCGTTCCCGTAGATCCGGTTGGCGCCGCGCTCGATCTGGCACATCGCGGTGGTCACGTTGACCAGAGAAAAAACCAGCCCGAACCACAGGGCGACCTGCGCCCCGTCGCCCGCCGTGCGCCGGCTGCGGCGCAGCGCGTCGTCGACGACACCGGCGCTCGGTCCCGCGGTGATCCGGCGGATCGTCAGCTCGGCGACCCTGCCCACGTCCTCGGTGTGCACGGCGGAGGACAGGCCGACGAACGCGATGGCGAGCGGGACGATGGACAGCACCGTCTGGAGGGCGAGCGCGCGGGAATGGCTGAACCCGTCGGCGTAGCGGAACCGGACGAACGCGTCGCGCAGCAGGGGCCAGCCGCCGTACCGGCGCAGCGAGGCCAGGGCCTCGTCGGCGGACAGCTCGTCGCCGGACATGGCACGGGTCTCCGGGACCTTCGTCGCGGTACCCATCACTTCTCCCGGAACGGCAGCAGGACGGTCAGGGCGCCGGGCCGCACCTCCGCGGTGAGACGCCGGCCGGGACCCACCGGATCCCCGTCGAGTTCCCGGGACCGGGGCGTGTCGAAGGTGAGTTCGGCGCGCCGGAAGGTGAAGAACTCCACGGGGACCCCGTCGTGACGGCCGCCCTCGGCCGTGAGGGTACGCGCGGTGGACGGCCGGCGGGGCGTGACGCGCCCGCGCAGCAGCGTCCGCAGGGCCCGGAGCCAGCCGCCCGGTCCGCGCGGGTCGAGGACCAGGAGGTCGAGCAGTCCGTCGTCGGGACGGGCGGCGGGCAGCAGGGTGACCCCGCCCTGCACGGCCGCGACGTTGGCGACGAGCACCATGCGGGCCGTGCGGCGGAAGGCGGGCGCCCCGTCGAGCCGGATCGTCACCCGCATGCGCGGTGTGCGCAGGGTTCCGATCCCGGCCAGCGCGTACGCCGGCCAGCCGAGGGCGGCCTTGGCGCGCGGATCGGTGCGTTCCATCATCGCGGCGTCCAGACCGGCCCCGGCCATCGCGGCGAACCGGGTCGCGGGCAGGCCGTCGCCCTCGATGCTCCCGAGGTCGAGCCGGTGCGGAACGCCGTCCAGCGCGGCTTCGAGCGCGGCGGTGGGGGAGAGCGGCAGACCGAGGTTGCGGGCGAGCAGATTGCCGGTCCCGCAGGGGACGACGGCCAGGGGGACGCCGCTGCCGGCCAGGGCGTCGGCGACCGTGCGGACCGTTCCGTCACCGCCGCAGACCACGACGAGTTCCGCGCCCTCGCGGAGCGCGCGGGCCGCCTGTCCGGCCCCGGGGTCCTCCGCGGTGGTCTCCAGGAACACGGGTTCGCGGTGACCGTGCCGTTCGAGGGTCCGCCGCAGCTCGTGGCGCTCGGACTCGCCGGTCACCGTGGGGTTGAGGATGACGGCGGTCGTGCCGGGCGGACGCTCGTCGACGTGCGGGGCCGCGGGTGCGCCCTCCGTGGAGGGCGCGGCGGTCACGGACCGGTCGGCCGGCAGCGCGCGTCCCACGATCAGCAGGGACAGACCGCCGTTGACGAGCCCGCCCAGGACGTCCGTGGGGTGGTGCATGCCCCGGTACAGCCGGGCCGCGGCCACGAGCAGCGGCAGGAGCAGCAGCAGTCCGGCCACGATCCTGCGCCACGGTCCGCGGAGGCGGGAGAGCGCGAGAACCGCCAGACCCGCGTAGAGCGCGGTCGCCGCCCCGGTGTGCCCGGAGGTGTAACTCGACGTGGGCGGTGACGCGTCGAGGCGGTCCACGTCCGGCCGGTGGCGGTCCACCGACTCGGTGATCGCGAGGAAGACCAGCGACTGGAGCGATACGGCGACGGCGAGGAAGACCGCCTGACGCCACATCGGGAGGCGGGGCACGAGGAGCAGCCCCAGACAGGCCAGAAGCGTGCCGGCGACGACCGTGAGGGTGTTGCCGGCCTCCGAGGCGACGGACGACAGCGTGGTGAGGGTGCCGGTGCGGGCCTGTTCGAGGCGCTCGTTCACGGTGTCCTCGGCCGTCAGCGGCCACAGTCCGCGGGCGGGACCGGTGACGAGCAGTCCGAGGCCCACCATCGACGCCGCCTGGCACGCGGTCAGCGCGGCGACGCGGGCGGCGGTCCGGCCGGTGCCCCGGGGCAGTGCGAACGAGCGGGCCGCGCCCACTGCTTCGGTGCGGCCGCCGGTCGCTTCGGCGGCTCCCTCCGGTACGGCGGTCGGCATCGGGGTCTCCCAGGGGCAGCGCGGTGCGGCCGGTCTCCGCCCGGGACGCGCTTCCTCCCGGGTCCACGGCCGTCTGCCCCCGATCGCCCGGGACAGACCTGCCCGGCGCGGTCCGGACGAAGGCCCCGGCCCTCGTACGGCGTCCGGTTGCCGTACGAGGACCGGCCGGCGGGCCCCGGTGCCCGGTTCAGCCGTGGTACGTGATGTAACCGTTGCCGTCGCTGTCGTTGGCCGACTTGGTGTACGAGTGGACGTCCGCGCGGGCGCCGGACGACTTCACCAGGTAGATGGTGTCCTTGTCGTTGTTCCAGATGAAGTTGCAGTTCTGGCGGTAGACGACGTTGCCGGCGTCCGAGTCGGTGCCGCGGCCGCCGCGGAGCTTGATGGAGTCCCCGGGCTCCAGGTAGTGGTTCGACGGGAAGGTGAACTTGTTGCCCACCGCGTCCTTGACGACGTAACCCTTCAGGTTCACGGTCGTGCCGGACGAGTAGTTCTTGATCGTCAGGTACTCGTCCTTGGTGTTGCCGCTGGAGCAGCTGTTGGAGTCCCGGCCGGGCGCGTCGTACTGGACGCCCTTGATCTTCAGCGCGGACGAGTACTCCGTGGCCTGGGCCGGAGCCGTGGCGACGGCGGCGAACGTGCCGACGGTGGCGGCCGTGACGGCCAGGGCAGTGCGGATACGCATGAGGAAACCCCCCTCGGTGGTGCGGATGGAGCCCCAGGAGCATACCGATGATGTGATCAACGGATGACGGAGATGTGGGGGATTCGTGAGAACCGCCGGTCGCGGGACGGCTGTGACTTCGCCCACCTCCTCTTGTCCGGCAAGAGGGGCATTCCTAAGTTCTCTCCCATGGCCCCACGAAATCCCCCGCTCCCCGGCCCCGCGCCGGACGAGTTCTTCGTCGACCTCAGCGCCCACGAGGTCCTGCGGCAGACCCAGGTCCTGGCGGCTCTCGGCCCCGACTGGGACCCGGTGGAGGTGCTGCGCCAGGAGGAGGCCGCGTACGCGCTCCTGTACTCCGGGCTCGACGAGGAGCAGCGGCGCGTGTACGACGATCTCGTCGCGGCCGGTGTGCTTCCCCGCCGCGGAGACGGCCGTGCTGCCGCTTGACCCCCAGGCGGACATCGGGCGGCGGGCCTGGGTGGCGTGCCCGAACTGCGCCGACGGTCACGGGTGCGCCTCCTGCGGGCAGCGCCGGTCGTGCTCCGAGCACTGGCGCTACCTGCTCTCCACCACCGGGAGCCTGCTCCACCTGCAGTGCCCGTCGTGCACCCACGTCTGGGTCCACGAGACCGGATTCGGCGCCACCCGCTCCGTGTGGAACCGCATCACGGGCGGCCGGCCCCGGCGCTGACCCGACGGTCCCGCACCGCGGGCGCGGGATCCGCCCGCCCCTGATGACCCGCACGTCACGGCGGGGATATCCTCGGGGCCCCAGGCGGGTCGAACTCGTCCGACGCGCCGCTGTGGGAAGATCGCAACCCCGCGCGACAGCAGTCCGGGCCCGCGCACGCCATCGCTCGTAGATTCGAGGACGCTCGCGGCCCACCGGTGAATGACGGACCGGCCCGCGCGGGTAAAGAAACTCCATGCGCATCTGCGCGAACACCCCACTGCCGAAGGACTGCCGGTCTTGGACCTCCCACACTCAGAATCACCCGCCGCGCGACGTCCGGGACGCACGTGGACCGTCCGCATCTCCGGCCACAGCGACCGCACCGCGTCGGTCACGTGCTCCTCTCCCTGCGCCATGCCGCCGAAGTCCCGTGACCTCGCCGCGCTGCGCCGCTTCGCCGAGGCCCATGTCGGGGCCCACGCCCGCGCGGCCACCGTGCACGCGGACGCCGCCTGCGCCTGCCGGCAGTCGCAGTGCGCCTCCCACGAGGGCAGCCAGGTGCACTGCATGGGCAGTGTGCTGCTGGTGCTGCGCCATGATCCGGCCATTGCCCAGGTGTGGAACCTGATGGAAGTCTGCGCCGCCTGCGCCCCGTTGATGACGCACACCCGCGTCCTGGGCCGCGCGCTGCCGCGCACCCGCACGCCGTCCACGCCCTCCGCCCCGGCGGCTCCCGCCGGTGCCCCCGCGGCCGCTCCCGCGGTTCCCGGCGGCTTCAGCGCTCCCAGCGGGCCCGGTTTCAACAGCGCCGACGCGCCTCCGGCCCCCTCGCGCCGCCGCTCCGGCGGACGTGGCCGTGCTCAGTCCAGGCAGGGCCGGCGGGACCAGGGCAGATCGCGCGGCTGACCGTCGTGCCGCCCGCGCCCCGCTGACCCGTGGTCCCGCCCGCACCGGGCCGACCCCGCGCGCACGTCGTGCCGGAGGCGGGGGCAAGGCCCGGACCGGGGCATTTTCGCGAACGGCACCGACACGGTTGAGGGTTCATCATCGACTGAAAGATGTTGCATGCCTTTGCGCAATTCTTGCAGGCGTTGCAAGGTGGCACGCGCTGCGGCTCCACGGCCGCCGCTTTCGCCCACCTGAAGGACGCCTCCATGTTCACCACCAGCCGCTTCGTACGTCCGCGCGGGCTCAGGACGACCCTGGGCCTGTCCGTCGCGGTGCTGGGCCTGATGGCCGCCGCCGGCGCACCCGCCACCGCGCGAGACGCCGGCCGGGTCCATGGCGCCGCAGCCCTCGACGCGACGACCGTTCCGGACTGCGTCCACTACTACAGCGACTGGCGCTACACGACCGTCGTCAACGACTGCGGCAGCACCGTGGACGTCACCGTCCGGTACACCGACGGCCAGGGCGCCCCCTGCCGCACCGTGCTTCCCGGCGCGACCGCGACCTTCGCCGGCTACGGCCCCCAGCTCAACTACGTCACCGGTCTGAGCGCCTGCGCACCGTCGGAGGCGTGAGACCGCCGCACACCGTCCGGCCCGGGCGCCGGGATTCCCCCGCGCCCGGGCCTCCGGCCGTCATGGGCAGTCGTACGTGAGCTTCGCCGACACGGTGCGCCGCACGGGTGAGAGCAGGCGCAGCTCGGCGCGTGCCGCGTAGCTGCCGTTGCCCTGGAACGTCCACAGCAGGTGCAGTCGTGCCCGCTCCTGACCGCGGGTCAGGTCTTCGTGCAGGACCTCCGAGGAGGTGCCGTCGCTGCGGACCCAGCGGTACGTGAGTTCGCCCGCCCTGCCGTTGGTGGTGACCGTGCCCGTGATGTCGACGGTCCCGTCGCATCCGGGGGAGGATGACGCGGCGGAGACCGTGACGTCGTCCACCCGGAGGGACGGCGCGGAGCGGTGCCACAGGAGGAACGCGACGACGGCCAGCAGCACCACGGCCGGCAGCGCGTGCCGGCGCCAGGTCCGGCGCCGTACCGGCACGGACGCGGGCACGGCGACGGCCCGGCGGATCGTGTCGGCGTTCACGCCGGGGCCGAAACGCAGCAGGGTGCCCTCGACCCGGTCGGGACGGGCGTCGTCGCCCCTGGTGCCCGACAGGTCGACGGTCACCGGACTCCCGGTGAGGGCGAGCGTGTCGGAGGAGTCCGGCCGCTGGATCCAGTGGCTGGCCAGCTCGGTCGCGCTGTAGTCGTCGTCGGGGGAGGAGGCGCCCCGGGCGCTCTGGTTCTGGTTCATCCGATCGTGCACCGCCGGGTGAGGAGCTGCTGCCGGGCGCCGCCGTCGGCGGAGGCCGGCTGGGTGGTGGCCCGGACGCCCCAGTAGCAGTCCGTTCCCCGGAACGTGTGGTTCAGGGCGATGGTGTACTGGGTCGAACCGCTGCGCCGGTACGTCTCCGCCGCCCCGTCCTGGGTCCCGGACTGGCCGCTGACCTCACTGGTGAACCACGCGATCGTGAGGGTGACCGGTCCGGTGCCGTCGGTGGTGACGGTGACGGTCGCCTCCGCCGTCGTCGTGCCCGTCTGCCGGAAGCCGCTGAACGCGACGGACCTGACGCCGACGGTGGGGGTGGGGGTGGGCGACGGGGAGGCCGTGGTGGGCCCGGTCGTCGGGGTGGCCGGTGTCGCCGGAGGCGCCACGGTGGGCGACGCGGACGCCGTGGTGGTCGCCGACGCCGACGCGGACGGCTCCGCCGTGGCGTCCGTGGCCGAACCGGAAGGCGTGGGCGAGGCCGGGGCGGACGACGACGGGGAGGAAGAGGAGGACGGTGCCGGGGAGCCGGGGCCCGCCGTCGCCGTGGGGCCGCCGTCACCGGCGGGCCGCGCGCTGGTGGTGGCCAGCGCCTCCGCGGCCCCGCGGGGCGTGCCGAAGTCCGGGGCGTGCCGGTCGATGCCGTACGTCAGCAGGAGCGCCGCGACGAGCGCGGCACCGGACACGAGCAGCGAGCGGAGGCCCGGCTGCCAGGTCCGGAGCCAGTCGGACGTCCTGCCGAGGACCGTGCGCGCGGTGTCCGTGGCGTGGCGCGGGACGGAGGGGGCGGCGGGGAGCAGCAGGAGGCACAGGGCCGCGAGCGCCGCGAGTTGCCGACGGCCGCGCCCCTCCCAGTCCGGACCGTAGGCGCCGCCGGCGCTCGCCTCGAGTTCCGCGACGAAGTCCTCGGCGCGGGCGGGCCGTTGCTCGGGAGCCTTGGCGAGGCCCCGCAGGACGAGGGAGCGGACCGGCTCGGGGACCTCGTCGGCGGGGACGGCCGCGTCCACGTGCTGGAGGGCGAGTTCGGCCAGGTTCGCGCCCGTGTAGGGCTTGCGGCCGGTCAGGCACTCGAAGAACGTCGCGGTCGCGGCGTAGACGTCGGCGGCCGGTGAGGCGGGGGCGCCGGTCCATTGTTCGGGAGCCATGTACGAGGGGGTGCCCGCGATGCCGGCCGTGGTGCCGTCGGTGGCGGCGATGCCGAAGTCGACGAGCTTCGACGTGCCGTCGGGGCGGACGAGGACGTTCTCCGGCTTGTAGTCGCGGTGGACGACGCCGAGGCGGTGGGCGTCGGCGAGGCCGAGCAGGGAGCCCTTGAGGAGGACGAGAGCGGCTTCCGGGTCCAGGGGGGCCTGCTGGGTGAGCAGGGTCCGCAGGGACACCCCTTCCACCAGTTCCATGACGATGGCCGCGCCCTCGGGGCCCTCCACATACTCGTAGAGGCCGGCCACGTGCTCGCTGCGCAGCCCGCCGAGCAGCCGGGCCTCCGCCCGGAACTCCTGCACGAAGCCCGGCCGGGTGCGCAGCGAATCGCTGAGGTACTTGACCGCGACCGGATGTCCGGTCTCTTCGTGCACGGCCAGCGCGACGCGCCCGCTCGCCCCCGAACCGAGCTCGCGGGACTCGGCGTAGCCCGGTACCGCCCATGTGCTCATGACCCATGCCTCCCCAGGACGTGGGGCACGCGGGGCATTCCGGTCCCCACGCGCTCCAGCCGTCTGCAGTGAGACACGATCGGGGGCCGCTTCGGTTGCAGGACGGCCCGGAACGTGTCGCCGTGCGTCCAGGAGTTCGGTCGTCGCCGGGTCTTCGGCCGTCGCCGGGTCACAGACTCCGCGCGGGCCAGTCCAGCAGGCGGGCGCCTATGACCGCTGTCTGCAGGGTGTAGCGGTGCGTGGGGTCGGCCGGGTCGGCTCCGGTGAGCTGGCGGATGCGTTCGAGGCGGTACGTCAGCGCGCGCACGCTCAACGAGAGCCGGCGGGCCGCCGCGGCGGCGACGCAGCCGGTGTCGAAGTACGCGGTGAGCGTGTCCAGGAGCGGCCGGGCGCCGCCGCGGGCGGCCGCGAGCGGTCCGAGAGTGGCGAGGACCAGGTCGGCCATCGCCTGGCGGTCCCGGGTCAGCACCGGGTACACGAGCAGGTCGGCGGCGCGCAGCACGGGTGCGTCCAGGCCGAGCCGCTCGGCGAGTTCGAGGGCGTTCAGCGCCTCCTCGTACGACTGGGCGATCCCGCGGGCGCCGGGCTGGGGCCGGCCGACGGCCACCCGCCCGCCGTCGGCGGCCGTGTTCGCCTGCCGGGCGAAGTGGGTGAGGACCTCGTCCTGTTCACCGGGGGCGATGCACAGCATCCTGCCGTCCTTCGTGGTGAACAGGATGCTGCGGTCGCCGAAGCGGGCGATGAGGGACCGTTCCACCTGGCGGGGCACGGCCGCCGACTCGTCGTGGGCCGTGGGGCCCTGGGCGACGGCGACGGCGTGCGTGGGGGAGAGCCGCAGACCGAAGCGCTCCGCGCGCTCGGCCAGGCGGCCCAGGTCGCTGCGTCCGTAGAGGAGGTCGTCGATGAACTCCCGCCGGGCGGCCTCCTCCTTGCGTACGGCGAGGAGCTGGGCCCGGCCGTAGCCCTCGGCGAAGGCGTCGACGACCTGCTGGACCGCGGCGAGCGCGCCGTCGGCCGAGCCGGGTGAGGCGGGCCAGGCGGCGCGGGCGGCGGAGAGGTGGGCGCTGATGAGGGCGGGCAGATCGTGACCGGCGTCGGCGGCCCGTTCGCCCAGGCTCCGACGGGACTCGATCTCGTCGCGGGTGAGGCGTCTGCCGGTGGCGGAGACGTCCACCAGTATCCGGGCGTAGCCCTCCAGATACCGCTCGGGCGTCCACCGTTCCATCAGTCCGTCCCCCGGTTCTCGACAGTCCGGCGACGACTCCTCGACGGTGACCGGCACGCAGAGCCTAGGCAACACCGCCGGGAATCAGAAATGTGCATGTCACGCCTTGTGGTCCACGGTGTCGGCGGGGGAGCGCGAGGGCGGTCCTGTGCCGGGCGTCGGCGGGGCGGGGCGCCGGGCTCAGGGCGCGGGCCAGTTGCGCAGGAGGGCGTCGAGGGCGTCGAGGATGCGTTCCCAGCTTTCCGTGGAGTCGGGGGCGCTGTGGCTGAAGCCTCCACTCGACTCCAGGCTCACATAGCCGTGGAACACACTGCCGAGCATGCGGACCGCATGGGTCTCGTCCGGTTCCGTGAGGTCGTAGCCCCGCAGGATCGCCCGCATCATCAGCGCGTGCTTGACGCCCGAGCTCGCCGCCGCGGTCTCGGGGTCGAGCCTCAGCCGGGCGGCGGCGTAGCGGCCGGGGTGTTCCCGCGCGTAGTCGCGGTAGACGTTCGCGAAGGCGGTCAGGGCGTCCCGGCCGGCCCGTCCGGCCAGCGCGGCGGCGCCCCGCTCGGCGAGTTCCTCCAGTGCGAGCAGGGCGATGCGGGTCCTGAGGTCCTGCGAGTTCTTCACGTGCGAGTACAGGCTCGCCACCTTGACGTCGAACCGCCTGGCCAGCGCCGAGACGGTCACCTCGTCGAACCCGACCTCGTCGGCCAGTTCCGCCCCCGCCCGTGTCAGGCGTTCGGCGTTCAGTCCCGCGCGACCCATGCCCTTCCTCTCCTTCGACGTAACCGATTATGCATTTGCCTAAAGCTTTTAGGCAAATTACCGTGAGCCTTATGAAGCCGTTGACCGAGCAAGAGATCCGTACCGCGTTCGTGAACTGCACCAAGGGTGAGGCGAAGCGTCTCTCCGTCCCGCGCGACCTGGCCGAGCGGCCCTGGGACGACTTGGACTACCTCGGCTGGCGGGACCCCCAGGCGCCCGAGCGCGCCTACGTCGTGGCCGAGTCGGGTGACGGTCCGAAGGGCATCGTGCTGCGCTGTCCCGGTACGACGGTGGGGCAGTTGCGGCGCAGCATGTGTTCCCTGTGCGTGACCACCCACACCGGAGGCGTCTCGCTGATGGTCGCGCCCAAGGCCGGAAAGGCCGGGCAGCAGGGCAACTCGGTCGGCGCCTACATGTGCAGCGACCTCGCCTGTTCGCTGTACGTGCGGGGGAAGAGGGACGCGGGCGTCGGAGGGCGGATGCACGAGTCGCTGACGCTGGAGGAGAAGATCCAGCGGACCGTGGCGAACCTCGCGGCGTTCATCGCCAAGGTGACGGCCTGACCGGTGAGGTGAGGTGCGGGTGCGGTGTGCCTCGCGGCGTCGTGTGCCTCGGCCTGCCTCGGCTTGCTTCGCGGCGCCGGGCGGTGCGTGCGGCGGCGGGCCGCGGCGCGAACGCCGCGGCCGCGGCACCGGACTTCAGGGACTGCGCACGTCGCGCACCGGGACCGAGCGGTTCACCCGCCGTCCGTCTTCGCCTCCGCCTTGGCCTTCGCCCCCGCCTTCACGGGCTGTTCCGGGGCGGCCGGCGGCACCGACGGCTCTTCGGCGTCGATCGCCGTGTAGAACACGGAACTGCCCTGCTTGGCGCGGTGGGCATGGCTCTTGGCCACGAGGTTCTCGAGGCTGGTCCGGACGACATTGGTCTGGATGCGACGCTCGGGATGGCTCTGGCCCAGTGCCGTGGAGACCTCCGCGGCGGAGCGCGGTTCCCGCTGGTCCGTGAGGTAGCGGCGGATGAGTTCGATGAGGGTGGGCTGCGCGGGGGCGGGCTTGGCCTCGGGCTTCCCGGCCGCGGACGCCCGGGCCGCCGTGCTCTTTCCGCTGTCGGCCTTCCTCGTCCTCACGCGCTTGCCCTCGGCGGACTTGCCGGAGGTCTTCTGCCGGGGCACGGAGGCCGCCGCCGGCTCGGGGCCGGTCTCGACGGGCGCGGTCGTGGCCCCCAGCGCCTGCTGCAGGTTGGTGAGGACGGCGTGGTCGTGCCGCAGAGCGTTCAACTGCTGCTGCAGCGCCTCCATTTCCGCACCGATGCGTTCCTGGTCCTTGGCATTGCGCTCCAGGTCGGCGACCACCTGGGCCGTGTACTGCGATGTCAGTCCGGTGGGAGTCTTGGTGTCGGGCACGATGAGACCTCTCTTCGGT
Organism: Streptomyces sp. NPDC058751; assembly: GCF_042746485.1. Taxonomy (NCBI): domain Bacteria; kingdom Bacillati; phylum Actinomycetota; class Actinomycetes; order Kitasatosporales; family Streptomycetaceae; genus Streptomyces; species Streptomyces sp. NPDC058751. The sequence goes on from NZ_JBHYPZ010000039.1 coordinate 28,860, forward strand.
GCGCGGCCGGCACATGAACCCGCCGGAAGATGCCGTGGGACGGGGTGTGTTGGTGTCGGCCGGGCTGCATGGCTGGGCGACCGCACGTGGTGCGTACGCCCTGGCTAACAGATAGTACGGACAGTGTTGGCCCGTTGTTCCTTTCGCGTACGGGTTCGCCCCAAAGGGGAGTTCGGGTCATGTCCCGGAATTGACTCCCGCACATGTCGTCCGGGCCCCGCGGACGGCACATGGGCCCCGCCCGAACTCCTCGGCGGGAGACGTGGAGGGCCGTCCCGATGTGCGCGGGCATCGGTGGTGGTGCCGACTGCACGGGCGGCGCGCGGGTACACGACCCGTGCGGGAGGACACGGACGAGAGCGGAAACGAGGTCGGGCGATGGCGGTCAAGGCGATGGGCTGGGCACACTCGTTCCCGGTTTCCGGAGGGGTGAGCGCCGGGCGGCACTGGACCCGTCGGCACCTGGAGTCCCTCGCGTGGACGGCCGAGGAGCCCGAGACCGTGGACGCCGTCGTGCTGACGGTCTCCGAGCTGCTCACCAACGCCCACGTGCACGCCCACAGCGACGCGCGTCTCGTACTCACCTGGGACGGCGACTGCCTGCACGTGAGCGTCCACGACGAGGACCCCGCACCACCGCTCCAGCGGGACCCGGAGCCGGGAGCGGTGTCCGGCCGGGGGGTGGGCATCGTGCGGATGCTCGCGGACGAGTGGGGCATGAAGTGCCAGCGCCGCGGAAAGACGGTCACGGCGTGCTTCCGCCCCGCCGGCACCGGGCGGCAGGACGGCGACGGCGGCTGAGCCCGGACGGCCCCGCCCGGCGGGCGGGGCCCAGGACCGCCGCCTATGTTGGACGGGTGAGTGGCTCCAGCGTTCCGTCCGAGGGCGGGGATGGCGCCGACCGGTCGGTCGGCCACCGCACCGACTACGCGGGCGCCATCTACGGCTCGATCCTGGCCGCCTCCGTGGTGGCCACGGCCGGAACGGCGGGGGAGTACCCGCGGGTCCAGGCCGTCGCACTGCTGATGATCACCGGCCTGGTCTTCTGGGCGACCCACGTGTACGCGCAGCTCGCCGGCAGACGCATCTTCGGCCGGCGGCGGACCCTGCGCGAGATCCGCCGGATCGGCGCGCACGAGTGGTCCATCGTCGAGGCGGCCACCCTTCCCGCCGCCGCCCTGGCCCTCAGCGCGGCGTTCGGGACGACCGTGAACACGGGCCTGTGGATCGCCCTGGGCATCGCGGTGGCCCAGCAGGTCATGTGGGCGTGTCTCGGAGCCGCCCGAGCCGGCGCCTCCCGCGGACTGGTCGTCGTCGAGGGCTTCGTCAACCTGGCCCTCGGCCTGACCATCGTCGCCACCAAGGTCGTCCTGAAGCACTGAAGCACCGAAGCACCGAAGGCGAAGCACATGAAGAAGCGAGACCCCCCGAGCACCGGAGCCCCCGGAGCACCGGAGCACCGAAACACCCACGACCTCCCCCGCCCCCGGACGACTCATTAGCCTGGACCGGAGGGGGAGTCGCGGGGGACGGCCCGGAGGAGGCCGGTATGACCGGTACGGCAGACATGAACCCCGGGGCCGGAGCCTTCGGCGTGCCCCATGGCGCGCCCGGTGGCCCGTACGGCGCGGGAACCTCCCGCTACCTGCCCATCGCCGACCACGGCCTGATCGGCGACCTGCGCAGCGCGGCCCTGGTCGGCACCGACGGCACCATCGACTGGTACTGCTGCCCGCGCTTCGACGCGCCCAGCGTCTTCGCCTCGATCCTGGACGCCGACCGGGGAGGCTGCTTCGAACTCGCCGCGGACGTCCCGGCACGTACGAAGCAGTTCTACTTCCCCGACACGAACGTGCTGATCACCCGGTTCTTCGCGGACGACGGGGTCGGGGAGATCCAGGACTTCATGCCGGTCGTCGACAACTCGCGCGAGGCCGGCCGGCACCGCCTGATCCGCCGGGTGGTGTGCGTCCGCGGCACCCTGCCGTTCCGCGCGCGGGTGGCCCCGCGCTTCGCCTACGGGACGGTCCCGCACACCGTGCACGTCGACGCCGGCCACGCCGTCTTCGCCACGCCCGACCTCAGACTGGCCCTGACGGCCACGGTGCCGGTCGAGGCCGCGGGCCCCGACGTGTGGTCGCTGTTCAAGCTGCGCGAGGGGGAGTCCGCGGTCTTCGCGCTCGACCGGATCAGCGACGAGGTGGCCCCGCGCTTCTGCGCCGTGACGGAGGCCGAGCGGGAGTTCGAGGCCACCGTGCGCTACTGGCGGAACTGGCTGTCGCGGTCGCGCTACCGGGGCCGCTGGCGGGAGATGGTGCACCGCTCCGCCCTCACGCTGAAACTGCTCACGTACGCCCCCACCGGCGCCATCGTCGCCGCGCCGACGACCAGCCTGCCCGAGCGGATCGGCGGCGAGCGCAACTGGGACTACCGCTACGTGTGGATCCGCGACGCCGCGTTCTGCGTGTACGCCCTGCTGCGCCTCGGCTTCACCGACGAGGCCGAGGCGTTCATGGGTTTCCTCTCCGAGCACGTCCAGACCGGCATACCGGAGGACATCGGCCCCGACGGCCCGCTGCAGATCATGTACGGCATCGACGGGCGCCGTGACCTGCCCGAACGCGAGCTGACCCACCTGGAGGGCTATCGCGGGTCCGCTCCCGTACGCATCGGCAACGGCGCCGTCGGGCAGCTCCAGCTGGACATCTACGGGGCGCTCATCGACTGCCTCTACCTCTACGACAAGTGGGGGCAGCCCCTCTCCAGCGCGCACTGGGACAACATCCACGGACTGGTCGACTGGGTGTGCGAGCACTGGGACCAGCCCGACGAGGGGGTGTGGGAGACCCGGGGCGGCCGCAAACCCTTCCTCTACTCCCGCGTCATGTGCTGGGTGGCCATCGAACGCGCCATGCGGCTGGCCCGGCACCGCGGCCTGCCCGCCGACATCCTGCGCTGGGGCGACGCCCGCGACGCGATCTACCAGCGCATCATGAGCCAGGGCTGGTCCGCCAGGCGCAACGCCTTCACCCAGTGCGAGGGCAGCGACGTCCTCGACGCGTCACTGCTCATGATGCCGCTGGGCAAGTTCGTCTCCCCGACCGACCCGAAATGGCTCGCCACCCTCGACGCCCTGGGCGAGGACCTGGTCTCCGACTCCCTGGTCTACCGCTACGACCCGCAGACGAGCCCCGACGGACTCAAGGGAGAGGAGGGCACCTTCTCGATCTGCTCGTTCTGGTACGTCGAGGCACTCACCAGGGCGGGCCGCCTCGACGAGGCCCGGCTCGCCTTCGAGAAGATGCTCACCTACGCCAACCACCTAGGCCTCTACGCCGAGGAGATCGGCCACACCGGCGAACAGAGCGGCAACTTCCCCCAGGCCTTCACCCACCTCGCCCTGATCAGCGCCGCCTTCAACCTCGACCGCAGGCTCGGCTGACTCCCCGGGGCCGCGGCCCGGAGTCCCCGGGACCGCCGTGGCGGGCGGGCCGGTGCGCTCAGGGCGCGGTGAAGAGGCCGGGGAAGCGGGGCGCGAGCCAGGGTTTGCGGCCGCGGACCAGGATGCGGCCGCGGAGGATGGGTCCCACCTGCCCCTGGCGGCCGAGTGCCATCAGCAGGAAGGTGACCGGCTCGATGGAGATGGTGCAGTCCGGGCCGGCGGGCGGCCGTTCGTCGACGCTCACCGCGCCGTCGGCCAGCGTCACGCCGAAGGCGCCGCCGCCCCACAGCCGTACGGCGTAGCGGGCGTTCATGCCGACGACGGCGCTCGGTTCGGCCACCCGTGGCATCGCCGTGAGCAGGAACGGCAGCGTCAGCGCGACCCGGGCCCGGTCGAGCATGTGGGGCCGCCCCAGCGCTCGGGCGAGGTCGTAGCCGTGGCCGAGCATGTGCGTGAGCAGGTACGCCCCGAGGTCCTGCGGACCCATCGTGCCCAGCGGAGTGACCACGGGCCCCTCCAGAGTGCCTTCCTCCAGCGACGCGGCACAGGCGTCGGCGTGCTCGACGATCATCGCGGCCAGGGGTTCGGCACGCCGCTCCCCGAACTCCGCCAGCGACCGTTCGTTGGCGGCGGCGAGGCTCTGCGGTGTGCCGTCCCCGTAGGGGCGCGCGTGTCCGGCCGCGAGCCCGGCCATCAGCTCGTTGGCCAGCGCCAGATGCGCGGCCGCCTCGCCGACGCTCCACTCGGCCCCGGGGATCCGGCGCTCCGTGTCGGCGCCGGCCCGCAGCAGCGCGGCGATGTCCTCGGCGGTCCCGCGTATCGCCGTACCCAGTCCGTCGGGCAGCGGCCTCCGCACGTCCTGCCCAGCCACTGCGTCCACGTCGTCCGCCCCTCCTGTCGGGCCCGCCCCGCCCGGGCCGCGTGCGGACCGTGACGGGATGAGGCGCCATGTGCTCACCGGTCGTACAGAAGACCAGGCATCGGCGGCAGCGACAAGACCCTGAGCAGGGAGAACGCGCGCGGACGACGGGACTTGGAGGGCAAAGGGGGCAATCGCCCCAGAGGCGGGTCCGGTGGCGGGTCCGGTGGCGCGGAAACCCTCGCGGCCGCCCCGAGCGCCCCCCGGGCACGCTGTCCCGGGCCGCCGCTTACCCCTCGGGTAATCGACGCCCCCGTGAGCGGCTGGCAGGGTCGTCCGTGTACGGAGCCCGGACGACCGGAGGGACATCATGACCGCGTACGCCATAGCCCGTCTGCGGGAAGCCGCACCGCACCCCGAGACCGCCGAGTACATCGAGCGGATCGGTGCCACCTTCGAGCCGTACGGCGGCGGCTTCCTCGTGCACGCCTCGCGGCACGAGGTGGTGGAGGGCGAATGGCCCGGTCATGTCGTCGTGATCGGCTTCCCCGGGATCGCCGAGGCGCGTGCCTGGTGGGACTCGCCCGAGTACCGGGAGATCGCGCCGCTGCGCTCGCGGCACATCGACGGGGACATCATCCTGGTCCCGGGTGTTGTCGAGGGCTACGACCCGGCGGCCACCGCGAAGGCGATGAGGGAGGCCCTGGGGGCGTAGCCAGGGAGGCACGCGCCGGAGGGAACGGCGCCACCCGGACCCCGGGCGGCGCCGTTCCCTCCGGCGCGTCGTCGTCCGGGACGCCGATCGTGCCGTGAGCCGCCCGCGCGGCGGAGCCCACGCGCTCCCGGGAGCGGCCGAGGAAGTCCCGCAGATGACCCGCGCAGACATCTTGTCACTGAGTGACATCCACTTTTACTCTCCTGATGTGACTCGGGAGTAACTAGCGAGTGTCGAACGGGACTTCGGCCTCCGTCACTCCCGGGAACGAAGACAGGAACAGGGCGGCACGGGACAGCGGGAGACAGATCGGAACGGCGGGGCCGCAGCCACGAGCCCCCGGGCTCCGCCGGACCGACTCCCCGAGCCGTGCCACCCGGCCCGGCGTCGTACGACGTACGGGTGGACACCGCACCACGCGCCGCCGGCCGACGGCGCGCGGGCGGTTCCTTCGGCCTGTCCACCTCCGTGATGCGGCTGGGCGCGCGGTCCCGTCCTGTCCAAGTCCGCTTCCGGGCGACGCCTTTCCCCCCTCACCGACCCGTGACCGTCACCGGCAGTCCCGCCGTGGCGGTCCGGTCGGCATCCCCGAACCAGTACCGGTGTCACGCCATTGACGCCGCCGGCCGCCCGCACGACCCCCACGTTCTGACGAAGCAGGGAGTGAGCCGCATGCAACGACCCCACAGCACCGCTCAGCCGCATCCGGTGTCCATCAGCAGTCCTCGCGCCGGAGGGACCCCGCCCTCCACGCGCCCCGAGCCCGCCGCGCGCAACCGCGGCCGCCTCCTCGTCACCGCACTCGCGGTCCTCGCCTGCCTCGGCGTCCAGGCGATCCCCGCGGTGGCCGCCGACACCGGGAACGTGGTGTCCCGAGGTGTCACCATCCCCGCGTTCTACACGCCGCCCGCGAACCTCCCCGCCGCCGACGGCGCCCTGATCCGCAGCGAACCCCTCCCGCTCGCGATCAGCCTGCCCGGCCTCGACGGTCCGCTCCCCGGCACCGCGACCCGTCTGATGTACAAGTCGACGGACTCCAACGGACGGCCCGTCGCCGTGACCGGCGCCTACATCGAGCCCTCGGCCGACTGGAAGGGCGACGGCGCGCGCCCGCTGGTGGCCGTCGCCCCCGGCACCATGGGCCAGGGCGACCAGTGCGCGGCCTCCATGGGCCTCGAACACCCGATCACCCTGAACGACGAGACGGTCTCGGTCGGTTACGAGGACCTCGCCATCTACCGGCTCCTGGCCTCCGGCGTGGCCGTGGTCGTCACCGACTACGTCGGGCTGGGCGCGACCGACCGGCTCCACACGTACGTCGACCGCCTCGACGGCGGCCACGCCCTGCTCGACGCCGTACGCGCCGCCCGCGGGCTCACCGGGGCGTCCGTCACCGCCTCCTCGCCCGTCGGCCTCTTCGGCTACAGCCAGGGCGGCGGGGCCAGCGCGTCGGCCGCCGAACTCCAGCCCTCCTACGCCCCGGACATCACGCTGGCCGGCACCTACGCCGGTGCGCCGCCCGCCGACCTCACCGAGGTGATCAAGGGCATCGACGGCAGCGCCCTCGCCGGTGCCCTGGGCTGGTCCCTCAACGGCTTCCTGCAGTCCGACCCCGACCTCCAGGGCTTCGCCGACGCCCACATCAACGCCGCCGGGAAGGCCGCGCTGAAGGACCTCTCCACGATGTGCGTCGGAGACGCCATCTTCGGCTACGCGTTCAAGAAGAGCACGTCCTGGACGACGGACGGAAAGTCCGTCAGCCAGCTCGTCGCGAGCACGCCCGCCCTCCAGGACACGCTCGCCGACCAGCGCATCGGCAACCTGAAGCCGACCAGTCCGGTGCGCCTGGTCACCGGCGTCCAGGACGACATCGTCCCGCACTCCCAGGCACGCCAACTCGCCGTCGACTGGTGCCGCAAGGGCGCCGACGTCACCTACGAGGCCATCGTCCTGCCGAACCTCGGCGACAAACTGCTCCTCAACCACATGACACCCCTCCTCACCGACCAGGGCGACGCCATCTCCTGGCTGACCGACCGCCTCTCCGGCAGGCGCGCCACCTCCAACTGCTGGACGATGCCCCTCCAGCCCTGACCCCTGGTGCGGGCTCCGGCACCGGTCCACGGTGCCGGAGCCCGCACGTCGAAGTGCCCGACTCCGTCCTCCTGCGCGGGAGTTGAGGGCAAAACGCCGGTGCTGCGAGGCAACCCCCCGGCTTTCTCCACCGTCCTCGTGGGACGGGGGGAGCGCTTCGGGACCAACGGGGCGACGGGGGCTGATGCCGACCAGGAGGAGAAGAACTTGTTCCGTGTCCGGCGCACAGGAATCATCGCCGCGTTACTGATCGCGGCGGTCGCGGGATCACCAGGACCGGCCCAGGCCCGGCAGGACACGGCCGGCCCCGCGAGCTCCGCCCCGGCGGCGGCCGCCGACGGGGGACTTCCCGCCGGGTGGAGCGTCACCGGAGAGGGGGCGGCGCGGCAACTGGTCTGGCGCTCGGACGAGCCGGTGCCCCTCAGCGACTCGGGTGTTTCCTTCTACTCCGGGGACCGGCTCCTCGGCCGGCCCGTCGGCACCCCGGACGGCCGCTCCTTCCGGCTCGTACTGGGCCGGGCACAGCTCGGCAAGCCGTCCGGACTCCAGGCGCGGGCCGGGGAACGGCGTCTGGACGCGGCGGGCGCCGGACAGGACCGGCCCGTCGGGCCGGACGGCCCCGGGGAGCGGCCCGGCCTGTCGGCCCGGCCCGCGACGCGACTTCCGGCGAACGAGGTGGACCCCGGCAGACCGGGCTCCTACCGGACGACCACCGGTGACTACGAACTCCCCTCGGTCCGCCTGCCCGGCTTCCGCGAGCGCGTGGAGATGAAGGCCGTGGTGGTCGCGCCCGTGAACGCCCCGGGACACCGGCCGCTGGCCCTGTTCCTGCACGGCCGCCACACCACCTGCTACGGCGGCTCCGGCAACGAAGGCGCATGGCCCTGCCCCGCGGGGAGCAAACCCGTCCCGAGCCACCGGGGCTATCTGGCCGACCAGAAACTGCTGGCCTCGCAGGGATACGTGACCGTGTCCATCGCGGCCAACGGCATCAACGGCCAGGACGACATGGCCGAGGACGGCGGAGCGCAGGCCCGGTCGTCCCTCGTGCGGCAGCACCTGGCCCGCTGGGCGGGCTGGTCGGCGCACCCGGACTCCGCGCCCCCGGTCGTACGGCGGGCCGCTCCCGCGGACCTGTCGCGCGTCCTGCTGGTCGGCCACTCGCGCGGCGGCGAGGGCGTGAACCGGGCCGCCATGGACAGCCTGTACCCCGCCCCGGCCGACCAGGACGGCTACCACGGGCCGGTGCGCTGGCGCATCCGCGGCACCGTCCTCATAGGCCCCACGGTCTTCGGGCAGAACCCGGCGCCCGACGTGCCCTCCATGACGGTCCTGCCCGGCTGCGACGGCGACGTGTCCGACCTCCAGGGCCAGATGTACCTGGACGCGACGCGCGGGGTCAGCCGCGGTGCCGCCCTGCACAGCGCGGTCTACATGGTCGGCGCCAACCACAACTTCTTCAACAGCGAGTGGACTCCGGGCCAGGCCCAGGCGCCCGCGGAGGACGACTTCTGGGACGACGAGGAGCAGCCCGACCGGGTGTGCTCGCCGCGTGCCGGCACGAGATTGACGGCCCGTCAGCAGAAGGCCGCCGGCGCGACGTACATCGCCGCCGCCGCGCGGCTGTTCGTCGCCGGTGACGACCGCGTACGGCCGCTGCTCGACGGTTCGGGGCGGCGCGCCCCCTCCGCCGGTCCCGCGAGGGTTCTCACCCACGCCGTCGGCGGGCACCGCACCCCGGCGTTCCTGCCGGACGGACGGGTCTCCGTCGACGGTGGCAGGCTGTGCGACGAGGTGACCGAGGACGCGTCGGCGGCCTGTCTCGGCTCCGGCGCGAACGGTGCGTCGCCGCACTTCGCGTCGTGGGCGCCGTCGACGGAGCCGGGCCGGCGCGCCGTGGCGCTGCGGTGGACGGCCGCCGGCTCCGTGGTCCGGGTCCGCTCGGCGAGGCCGGTCTCGATCGCCGGCTCTCAAAATTTGGCGCTGCGCCTGATCGTTCCGCCGAACACCAGGGACGCCCGGTTCGACATCGGGCTGAGCGACGCCTCGGGCCACCGGGCCACCCTGGGGAGCGTCCGCCTCGACGGCCTGCCCGGAACCGACCGCACCGCCTCCTACTGGGGTCAGGAGGTCCGGCTGCCGCTGGCCGCCGCGATCCGGGCGGGACTCGATCCGCGCCGGCTGAGGTCCCTGGAGATCGTCCCGCGCACCGGGTCGGGGAAGGCGTGGCTCGTCGACGCGTGGGGCTGGCGCGCCGGAACGCCCGCGGTCCGGGCCGCGGACCTGGCGCGCGTCGACGTCGGCCGGCTGACCGTCGAGGAGGGTGACGCGGGGGCGCGGACCTACCGCGTGCCGGTGAAGGTCACCGGACACGGGAAGGGCACGGTCCGTCTGTTCGTCGTCGATCCGGCCACGGGCCGGACCACCTCGCGCGAGGTGACGGTACGGTCCGGCGGTCGGAACCCCGAGGTGCCGGTCGAGGTCCGGGGCAACACGCGCTACGGGTACGACATGTCGTACGACATCTTCGCGAAGGCGGTCCATGGCGTGGTGACCGGCGCCTACCGGGGCGGTGTCACCGCCCGCAACGACGACCCGATACCCGTCATCACGGTGACCCCGGCCTCCGCGAGCACCACCGAGGGCGGGAAACTGACCTGGCGGATGTCCCTCTCCGCGGCGGCCGACGTGGAGATCGCGGCCGAAGCCGTGGTCCTTCCCGTCACCTCCGGCACCGAACTGTCCACCACCGACGTCGATCCCGAGTGGCTGCGGATGTACTCCGGCGAGGATCCGCTGCCGTCACGGCCGCTGTCCCGGCTGCGCGGATTCTTCCTGTTCGCCGACGTCCCGCCCGGCCGGACGAGCACCGAGATCACCGTTCCGACCGTGAGGGACACGGTGACCGAGCCCGCGGAGACGCTGAGGCTGCAGCTGCGGCTCTACGACGACGGGACCGGATCGCAGGGCGACGGGCCGGAGTTCACCGGCACGGTGCGCGACCCGGCGTAGCCCGCCGCCGGACCGCGCGCCGGACGGACCCGGACCCCTCGGCTCCGGGCCCTCCGGCGGCGCGCGGTCCGGACTGCCCGCGGGCGCACCGGCCCGCCCGGCGCGCGGGCGGGCCGGTGCGGCCGGTTCAGGTGGTGTGGAGGGTGAGCCCGTAGCGGTTCAGGATCTCGTTCACGGGCTGGTACCAGGTCTGGCCTCCGCTGCTGCAGTTGCCCCAGCCGCCGGAGGTGACGCCCTGTGCCTGGTCGCCGCTGATGAACGAGCCGCCCGAGTCGCCGGGTTCGGCGCAGACGCTCGTCTTGGTCATCTGGCGCACGGCGCCCTGGCTGTAGTTGACGGTCTCGTTCTTCGCGAGGACGTTGCCGCAGTGCCAGTGGGAGGTCGAGCCGGAGCGGCAGATCGACGCTCCGACGGGGGCCTCGGCCGAACCGCGGACGAGCCGGTCGGAGACGGTGCCCCAGCCGAGGACGACGGGAACGGTCCACCAGCCGCTGCCCACGTTGACCCAGGCGTAGTCGTTGTCCGGGAACGAGGAGCCCTGGAAGTTGCCGATGTAGCTGCCGTCCCACCCGCGGACACCCGCCCCGGGCTGGCCGCAGTGCCCGGCGGTGACGAAGCCGCCGTACACCGAGAAGCCTATGGAGCAGCGGACGTTGCCGGTGTAGTAGGGGTCTCCGCCCACGGTGCCGGCCGCGAACGTACTCGGCGCCCGGCCGGTCTGCCGCACGACGACGGGACCGGACGCGCGGGCGCGCGTGACGAAGGTCCGGACATCGTTGTCGTCCTTGTGGGCCGACACCACGTCGACGACCACGGAGTTCGCCTTCGGGTCGACGTGCCAACTGCTCACGCCGGCCGGCGCGTCGAGCGCGTCGATGCGCGCCATGGCGGCGTCGAGCTGCCGTTCGCTGTGCTCGACGAGGGTGACGCGCGCGCCGGTCGCCTCCACGGCGTCCCGTGCCGCGGCCCCGGTGACGGCCACGACGAGCCTGCCGCTCCCGGCGTCGAACCAGGAGCCCCCGTAGGAGGCGCCGGCCGCGCGCCGGGCGGTGCGCTCGACACCGCGTGCGGCGGTCTCCTGGGCGAGCCGGGTGGTCGCCTGCTGCCGGGTGAGTCCGAGATCGTGCTGCATGGCCGAGATGAGCGCCGAGGAGGCCGGTGCCCGGGATGTCCCGGCGGCGAGGGGGGCTTCGGCGGCGGTGGCCTGGCCGAGTCCGAGCGTCGCGGCGCTGACGAGCAGGCCCGCGGATAAAGCGAAGCGAAGAACTGTGGTGCGTCTCACGGTGATTGCCTTTCGTCGATCCGATGGTCGGTGAGTGGGGCGAAGGGCAGGAGAGAGCGCTCTCAGAGTTGCGTGGAAGAGAGTAGTGTGAGGCTCCAACCAGGTCCATACCAATGCACGGACCGCTCGCTCGGTTCGGTCCGAAGTGTGCGGGCTTCCGGTGTTCTCGGCGGCCGGGGAACGGCTTCCCTCGCCCTCGTCGGCGTGGTCCCGGGAGGGCGTTCGGGGTCACTTTCCGTCAGGGTCCGGTGGCACACCGACCGGTTCTCCGCGATCTTGAGGCCGAGGGTGAACAGCGTCTGATCACTGTCGCGTTGGCAGTAGGCTCAACCTGCTGCGGCGCCCCGATGATCACTCATGCTCGGTAGGGAATCGACCCGTGGCGGACGACGAGATCCCAACTGAGTGAGGATGAAGCACAAGTGCTGATAGCGGGGCGGTATCGGCTGCAGACGGCTCTCGGGCGGGGCGCCATGGGGGAGGTGTGGCGGGCCTACGACGAGATGATCGGCAGGTCCGTGGCCGTGAAGCTGCTGCTCTCCCAGGACGCCGACCCGACGGCCGCGGCCCGGTTCCGTCTGGAGGCCCAGACCGCAGGCCTGCTCAACCACCGCCACGTGGTGGGCGTCCTGGACTTCGGGGCGTACGAGAACCGGCTGTTCCTCGTGATGGAGCTGGTCGAGGGCGACAGTCTCGCCGGTGTCCTCAACGACGCCGGGAGGCTTCCCGCAGGGCAGGTCGCGCGGATCGCGGCCGAGGCCGCCGCGGGGCTGGCCGCCGCGCACCAGCAGGGCATCGTGCACCGGGACATCAAGCCGGGCAACCTGCTCCTGGACGCCGAGGGAAGCGTCAAGATCGGCGACTTCGGGATCGCCCGCTTCATGGACGATCCGGCGGGCGGCCTGACCGCGACCGGGCAGATCGTCGGCACCAGCCTGTACCTGGCCCCCGAGCGTGCCCTGGGCAAGACCGCCGGGCCGCCCTCCGACATGTACTCGCTGGGCTGTGTCCTGTACCAACTCCTCACCGGCCGGCCGCCGTTCCAGGCGGGCAGCCCCGTCGCGGTCCTCCACCACCATCTCGACACCCCTCCCACTCCGCCGCGGGAGCTCGGCGCCGATCTGCCGCCCGCCTTCGAGAACTACCTGCTCGGGCTGCTCGCGAAGCAGCCCGAGGACCGGCCCACCGCGGTCCAGACGGCCGCCTGGTACAGCTCGGGCTCCTGGAAGGGGAATGCCGAGCCGCTCCCGGCCGCGATGCCGGAGCCGGGACGCCACCGGCAGGCCGTCAGGCCCGCGGGCCCCGCGACCACGTACGCCCTGCCGTCGGTCATGAGGGACACCTCGGGCGGCCACCGGTCGCGCAGGCGCCCGCGCTCGGGGGTCAATGAACTCCTCGCCGACCGGCGGCGGGTCGCGGGCGCGGCCGCCGGAGCCGTGGTCTTCCTGCTGGCGGTGCTCGTGGGCGTGGCGGTGTTCTCGCCCGACAGCAGCTCGGCCGAGACCCCGGATCCCGGTATCACCGGCGAGGTCAGCTCCTCCGCCACCGCCCCCACGGCGCCGGAGGGTTCACCCGCCGGTCCGTGACCGCCGGACGGCGCCGGCACCGCGCGGGCAACCGCGTCACCCGGGAGGGGATCCGCGCCTACGGCCTGAAGCGGTCCGCGTACGGAGACCGTCACCCCGACCGGCCGGGCCGCCCTTCCGCGGCGCCGGCGGGGTGACGGCTCCGCGCGGTCCGGGCAACCAATACGGGCCCTCGGCCGTCCATTGGACGAGGAACCCTGGAGGAGACGCCGATGGGGCTGGTGCGTTTACTGCTGCCGTTACCAAGAGCGGCGGCCCGGCTCGGTCCTGGCCCAGGGCGGCGGCTGCTCGGCGCCGCGCTGACCCGTTGCCTGGCCCCGGACTGGGTCCTGCTGCGGCCGCCCCCGCCGGAGCGCCGGCTGGCCTGGGCCGAGGAGGCGACGGCCGTGTACCGGGCGCTCGCCGGGAGGGAGGACGCCCGCCCGCGGGACCGGGACCTGCTGGCCCGCGCTCTCGTCTGGCACGCCTACACGCTGGTCCTCGTCGACCGCTGCGAACAGGCGTGCGCGGTGCTGGACGCGTCCACGGCCGTGCCGGGCGCGCGGTGGCCCCCCGCGCAACGGGCCCTCCTGCTGCACCTCCGGGCGCAGGCGCGGTACGGCCTGGCGCGACCGGACGACGCGCTGGGCCCGGCGGGGGAGTGCGTGGCCGCCTACCGCCGTCTCGTCCCGGCCCGGCGGGAACGGAGCCTGGGCGGCCTGCCGGGCGCGTTGCGCACCTACGCCCTGGTGCTGGCGGCCCTGGACCGCACCGAGGAGTCCGTGGCCGCCTACGAGGAGTGCGCCGGACTGCTGCGGGCCATGTCGGTGCGCGAGTTGAGCCGCGCGACACTGGTGCGCGTCCGCGTGCTGTGCGAACTCACCGCGGGACTGGTGGAACTGGGCCGCCACGAACAGGCGCTGTCCGTCGGCCGGGAGGCCCGGGAAGCCGCCGACGCGGTCATGGTCCGGGTCGCGCCCGAGATCGTACGCCCTTTGCGGGTACGGCTCTTCACGGATCTGGCTCGCTGCCTGGAGGTCACCGGCGACCCGTCCGCGGCGCGGGCGACCGCGGAGGAGGCCGTGACCGAGGCCCGGACCCTGGTGCCGGGGCGGGCGACGGCGCTCCGGGAGCGTACGGCAGGACAGCCCCTGCTCGTCATGGCGCTCGACTGCCTCGCCGACCGGCTCCGTGAAACGGGTTGCCTGGCGCGGGAGTTGAAGATCCGGCGGGAGGCGGTGGAGCTGAGTGCCGGCCTCGCCGCCGAGTGGCCCGCCGTCCACGAACCCCTCCACGCCGTGTGCCTCGAACGGCTGGCCGACTGCCACAGGGCGGCGGGCGACCGGCGGGGCGCGGTGCGCGCCGAAGAGCGCGCCGTGGCGGCGTACCGGCGTGCGGCGGACCGCGACCCCACCGCGCAGGAGCCGCAACTGGCCCGTGTACTGGAGGACTTGAGCCTCCTGCGGCAGGACGACGGAGACCACGGCGGCGCGGTGGGGGACGCCCGGGAGGCGGTGGTCCTCACCCGCCGTCTGGCCGGGGCCGACCGGACGGCCCATCACGTCCTGACGGCCCGCCGTCTCAGGGTGCTCGGCCGCGCCCTCCGCGGCGCCGGTGACCCCGGTGCGGCCGTCGCCTGCTGCACGCAGTCGGAGTCCATCCTCACCGACGCCTCGGAGGGCCCCGGGGCCGGCCGGTACGAGGCGTCCCTGGCCGCCACCCGCACCGGTCTCGCGCTCGCGCTCGACGGGGAGGCGCGCGCCCACCTGGCCGACGGCCGTGCCGACGACGCGGTCGCGGCGCTGCGCTCCCTGCTGGCGCTCACCCGCCGTACCGACGGGACGCGGGTCCACGCCCGCTGCGTCACCGTCTTCGCCCATGCCCGCGCGGAGTACGGGGAGTCGGTCGTGCCCGCCTGGACGCGGGCGACCGGGCAGGGGTTCCCGACGTTCGTGTACCGCCCGTCCGGAGCGGTGGACGGGGAGCGACCGCCGGGCGGGAACTGAGCTCCGGCGGCCGGCCGTGCGCATCCGCGACAGACGGGCGGATTGCGCTCGAAAAGCGGAACGCTTCTTCTTAAGTGCGGCTTAAACGCGTCTTAAGCAACCGTGGGTGTGGCTCGCTCGGGCAAGTAATCACTGGTCAGGGCGATTTGAGGTGTGCTCGCGACAGTTGGACGCTCAATGACTCGTGCGTAGCATCGGGGCTCACCGGTGCCGCCCATGCCGACGGAGAGCGCTCTCAGAACTTTGCTCCGCTTGCGGTGAAGACGGACGTGGCACGGGTGCAAACTCCCCCACGGACAAACAGACAAGGGGTGTTCAGCCATGGCTGTTCATCGCGCACGCCGATGGTCCCTCGGCGGACTGGCGCTGCTGCTCACCACGGGCGTCGCCGGTGGTGTCCTGTTCGCCGCCACGGGTCCGGCCGCGAACCGGGCCCACGCCGCCCCGGTCGCGCAGACCTGGTCCGACGAGTTCGACGGAGCCGCCGGAAGCGCCCCGGACTCCGCCAAGTGGACGCTGGAGACCGGTGGTTCGGGCAACGGCAACCACGAGCTGCAGTACTACTCGAAGAGCACGGACAACGCCGCCCTCGACGGGAACGGCCACCTGGTCATCACCGCGCGCAAGAACGGCGACAGCGGGCTCCAGTGCTGGTACGGAACCTGCCGGTACACCTCGGCCCGGCTCAACACCGCCCGGACCTTCACCCAGGCGTACGGCCGCTTCGAGGCCCGCATCAAGGTGCCGCGCGGGCAGGGCGTGTGGCCCGCCTTCTGGATGCTGGGCGACGACCTGGGCAGCGCGGGCTGGCCGAACAGCGGTGAGATCGACGTCATGGAGAACGTCGGCAAGGAGCCCGGCACGGTGCACGGGACCATCCACGGTCCGGGGTACTCCGGTGCGGGCGGCATCGGCGCCGCGTACACGCTGCCGAACGGCAGGGCCTTCGCGGACGACTTCCACGTCTTCGCCGTCGACTGGACCCCCACCGCCATCACCTGGTCCGTTGACGGACAGGCCTACGAGACCCGCAAGCCGTCCGACGTGAACGGCAACAAGTGGGTCTACGACCACCCGTTCTTCGTCATCCTGAACCTCGCGGTCGGCGGTGACTGGCCCGGCAGCCCGGACTCCGGCACCTCCCTCCCGCAGAGCATGACCGTCGACTACGTGCGGGTCACCGCCGCGGACTCCGGCAAGCCCTCCGCCGGGACCGGCACCACCGGCGCCCTCAAGGGCATCGGCGGCATGTGCGTCGACGTGGCCGGCGCCTCCAGCGCCGACGGGACGCCGATCCAGCTCCACGACTGCAACGGGGCCGACGCCCAGAAGTGGACCGTGGGCGCCGACGGCACCGTACGGGCCCTGGGCAAGTGCCTCGACGTGCGCGCCGCCTCCACCGAGAACGGCGCCCCCGTGCAGCTCTACACCTGCAACGGCACGAAGGCGCAGCAGTGGAACCTCGCCTCCGCCGGTGGCCTGACGAACACCGGCTCGGGCAAGTGCCTCGACGCCGAGGACAACTCCTCGGCCGACGGCACCCGTCTGCAGATCTGGACCTGCGCGGGAACGGCCAACCAGAAGTGGACGCTCGTCTGACCGGACGCCGTCCGACCTGTCGTCGCGCGGCCGGTCGTCGCGCGGCCGGGCACCGAGGCCCCGCCGCTCTCCCGAGCGAGCCCGGCCGAACCTCCCGGCGGCCTTTCCCTCTTCCCCCCAAAAAATCCCCCCACCGCCTCCCCAGGCGCAAGCACCAAGGAGCACACGGCACATGACTGCTCGTCACCAGCGGAACCTGACCCGTCGCAAGGCCCTGTTCGCCCTCGGCGGCGCCGCCGTGGCCGCGCCCGCCGCCGCCGCGATCGCGCCGTACGCCATGGCCGGCCAGACGGACTCCTCCACCAAGGCCGCCGACTCGCTCCCGCTGACGATCGTCAACGACAGCGGCTCGTTCGACAACGGCTCGGTGCACGTGTACATCGTCGGCAACCAGGACGGGAAGCAGGTCCGCGTCACCCAGGACGGCACGCTCGCGCCGATCTCCCTCTCGGACAACGGCGCCGACGGGTTCACCGACTACGCCCTCCCGCTGGCCGGGAGCGGGGAGACGCGGATCGACCTCCCGTTCATGTCGGGCCGCATCTACGTGTCGCTGGGCGCGAAGCTGAAGTTCAAGGCGGTCCGGGACGGCAACGGCGACGCGGCCCTCCAGTTCCCGGCCGGCTGGGTCGAGTCCGACCCCAGCTTCGGGGTGCTGCACGACTGTGCCGAGTTCACCTACAACTCCGCCGGCATGTTCTGCAACACGACCATGGTCGACATGTTCAGCGTGCCCATGAACATCCGGCTGAGCGGGGCCAAGGAGCAGACCACCGGAACCGTCCGCGACGGCGGACGCGCCGCCGCCTTCGCCGCGCTCAAGCAGAACGAGGACTTCGCGCCCCTCGTGATGGACGACCTCCGCATCATCGCCCCGGGCCACGGCCTGGACGCCGGCCTGTTCGCCAAGGACTACCTCGCCCCGTACATCGACGAGGTGTGGAGCACGTACACGGGCAAGGACCTGACCGTCACCACCAATGCCGGCACGTTCACCGGCCGGGTGCGCGGTGGCAGGTTCACGTTCGACGGACCCGCTTCCGTCTCGTTCGCCAGGCCCTCCACCCGTGACGTCCTCTTCTGCGACGGCAACCTCGCCGCGCCCAACGACGGCACGACCGGCCCGGTGGCCGCCGTGCTCGGCGCCGGGTTCAACCGCTCCACGCTGCTCAGCAACCCGGCACAGCCGACCACGTCCCCGGCCGACTTCTACCGGACCGAGCTCACCAACCACTACTCCAAGGCCGTTCACGCGGCCACCGAGGACGGCAAGGCGTACGGCTTCGCCTTCGACGACGTCGCCGACTTCGCCTCCTTCATCCAGGACGGCGCTCCCAAGGCGATCCGCCTGACCCTGTCGCCCTTCTAGGACCCCTTCCAGGACCCCGGCGCCCCGCCGGCACGGGCGGGGCACCGGATCCGGCCGCCGAGCGCCGGTGCGGACCGGGAACACCGGCCCGCGCCGGCGCTCCGGTCGCGCGTCGCCGCGAAGCGCATAGGGTGGAACCCTGACAAACCGGAATGTGCAGGTGGTCAACGGTCTACGGAAGTTTCATGGATGCATCGCTGGGCGGACATGGCCGACCGGACGCGGAGCTGGACAAGGCGGTTCTCGGGGCGCTCTTCTCCGAGTCGACCGTGGGGCTGCACGTCCTCGACACACAGCTTCGTCTGGTGCGCTTCAACACGGCGGCCCGCTACGTCAAGGCGTTCGCCCTCGAAGAGGCCCTGGGGCACCACCCGAGGGAATGGGCCGGTGACTTCTACACCGGAGACTACGAGGCGACGCTGCTCGAGGTGCTCGACACCGGTGCGCCCGCCCTGGACGTCGAGGTGCGCGGCCGTCTGCGTCCCGACCAGCCCGAGATCGTGCTGTCGGTCTCCTGCTTCCGGCTGGAGGACTCCACCGGCGGCGTCCTGGGGGTCGCCACGGCGGTGGTGGACATCACCGAGCGCGAGCGGGCGGCGGCGCGGCTGGCCCTGCTGGAGCGGGCGGGCGGGCGCATCGGCACGACGCTGGACATCTTCCGCACCGCGCAGGAGTTCGCCGACGAACTGGTCCCCGACCTGGCCGACACGGTCGTGGTCGAGGTCCTGGACTCCGTCCTGCGGGGCGAGGCCGGTGCCCCGGGCACCTTCCTGGACCACGGGGCCCTGCGGTGCACGAGCCGTCGCGCCTTCGCCCTGGACGCCGAGCGGTACCTCCCCTTCATCGGCGAGGCGATCAGCCTGTCCGCGGCGACCCCCTTCGCCCAGTGCCTGTCCGACCTCCGGCCCCGCGCCGTCCGGCACCTGGCCGCCGACACGGGCTGGCTGCAGCGTGAGCCGGTGCGGGGGCACCGCCTGACCGAAGCCGGGGCGCATTCGCTGCTCGTGCTGCCGCTCACCGCCCGCGGTTCGGTGATCGGGCTGGCCCACTGCTACCGGAACCACACCCCGTACGCCTTCGACGACGGCGACCTCGCGCTGGCCGCCGAACTCGCCGACCGGGTGGCCCTGTGCCTCGACAACGCCAGGCTGTACGCCAGGGAGCGTTCGGCCGGCCGCCTGCTCCAGCTCAGCCTGCGGCCGCCCCGGGTCCTCGGCCACGGCGCCGTGGAGACCGCCTCCAGCTACTGTCCGCTCGGCGCGGGCGGTGACTGGTTCGACGTCATCCCGCTGTCCGGGGCACGGGTGGCCCTGGTGGCGGGCGACACGGTGGGCCGGGGTCTTGAGGCCGCCGCCACCATGGGCGAGGTGAGGGCCGCGATCAGCGCGCTGGCCGTCCTCGACCTGGCACCCGAAGAGGTCCTGGAACGGCTGCACGCCCTGGTGACCCGGCTCCACGGGGAACGGCCGAGGCGTCCGGACGCCACGGCCGACGACGAGCGCCTGGACACCACCTGCCTCTACCTCGTCTACAACCCCGTCACCCGCCGCTGCGCGGTCGCCAGTGCCGGGCATCCGCCTCCCGTGCTCGCCCTGCCCGACGGGACCGTCGAGTACGCCGTGGTGCCCGCCGGGCCGCCGCTGGGCCGCGGTCTGGCGAAGTACGACACCGCGGAGTTCGACATCGCCGAGGACAGCGTCCTCCTGCTGTCCAACACCGCCATGCTGCGCGCCGTCTCGGACGACCCGCAGGAACAACTGGAGCGCATCGGCGACGCGTTGCGGCCGGTCGACCGGCCGTTGCAGGAGATCTGCGACGAGGTGCTCTACAAACTGGCACCGGAACAGATGGAGAACGACGCCGTCCTGCTGCTGGCCCGCACCCGCGTGCTGGAGGCGGACAAGGTCGTGTCGTGGACGCTGCTCAACCATCCGGCGTCCGTCGCCGAGGCCCGCTCCCGCGCCGAGCGCGTCCTGACGGACTGGGGACTGGAACGGCACGCCTTCACCGTCACCCTGGTGATCAGCGAACTGGTCACCAACGCGGTCCGGTACTCGGACGGTCCCATCGGCGTGCGGCTCATCCTCGACGGGTCCGCGGTCGTCTGCGAGGTGACCGACGACAGCAGCAGCGTCCCCCACCTCCGGCACGCCGAAGAGGTCGACGAGGGCGGCCGGGGCCTCTACCTCACCTGGCAGGTCAGCCGGCGCTGGGGGACCCGGCCCGAGTCCCGCGGGAAGACGATCTGGGCGGAGGTCGCCCTGTCCGAGGACGAATGACCGCGTCGGACGCCTGCCCGGACCCGGTCGGCGACCGGCCGGGGGCCCCGCCCCGGCCGCCGGGACCGGACGCGGACCACGGGCCGTGTCGGCCGTCCCGGCCCGGACGGCCGTCCGTTACGCTCGCAACGCCATACCGGGCCCGAGGATACGGAGGACAGGACGGCGGAGATCAATCGCGAGCGCCTCGTCCGGACGCTGACGTTCTGGCTGCGTCCCGCGTTCGCGCTGCGGGTCGTCAGCCGGTTCCAGAAGATCGTGGGCTTCGACCGCTCGATGGCCCTGGCGTCCAGCGCGCTCACCGCGCTCATCCCGCTCACGATCCTGATCGGCGCCGTGCTGAGCAGCTTCTCGGACTACGACGTCGCCGAGCGGATCATCCAGCGCTACAGCCTCACCGGCCAGGGCGCCGAGGCGGTCAAGTCGCTCCTCGACCCCGCCGAGAGCGCCAGCGCCAGCGTGGGTGTCTTCGGGGGCCTGTTCCTCTTCGTCTCCATGCTGAGCTTCGCCCGCGCCACGCAGCGCCTCTTCGAGCAGACATGGGAACTGGCCCCGCTCAGCGTCCGCAACACCAGGAACGGCCTGTGGTGGATCCTCGGGCTCGGCGGCTACGCGGTCGTCACCGGCTGGCTCCACGCGACCCTCGGGGGGAGCAAACTGGGCGTGGTGGCCGCGGTCTGCGAGGTCCCGGTGAGCGTCCTCTTCCTCGTCTGGAGCGGCTGGGCGCTGTCCGCGAAGCGCATCGCCTGGCGCGACCTGCTGCCCTTCGGCATCACGGCGGGCGTGCTGACCGCCCTGTACTCGGTGGGCGCGACCGTCTACCTGCCGCGCCTGTTCAACTCCTACGCCGGACGCTACGGGGCCATCGGCGCCGTCTTCGCGATGATCTCGGCGCTCTTCGCCGCCATGTTCGTCCTCGTCGCGTCGGCGGCCCTCGGCCGGGAGATGGGTGACGAACTCGACCGGATCAGCGCGGGCGACCGCCCCTCCGACGACGAGGTCCGCCGCGAATGGGACAGCGTGGTCGAACAGGCCAGGTCGAAGTGGCGCACCACGCGCGAACAGGTCTCCTCCCGCCGCCGCGCGAAGGACACGAAGAACGGTAGGGACACGAAGAAGCGGTAGGGAGACGAAGAAGCGGCAGTGCTACTCGGCGCGGGCGATGAGCAGGGCGACGTCGTCGTGGTCCTCGGAGGTGCGCAGACCGTACAGGAGGAGGTCGCAGATCTCCTCGAGCGGCCTGTCCGGTTCGTCGAGGAAGCCGAGGAGGACGTCCAGGCGGTCGTCGATGGGATGCAGCCGGGTCTCGACGAGCCCGTCCGTGTAGAGGACGAGCAGATCACCCGGGCCGAGTCCGACCGTCGTGGCCTCGAAGGGAACGCCACCGACACCCAGGGGAGCGCACGGGGGAAGGTCCAGCAGCGAGGGGGCGACGCCGGAACGGACCAGCGCGGGCGGCATGTGCCCGGCGTTGGCGATGCGGCACTGCCTGGTGTGGGGGTCGTACACCGCGTAGAGACACGTCACGATGTAGTGCTCCAGATCGCAGGTGATCTTGTCCAGGTGCTGGAGCACTTCGCCGGGGTCGAGGTCGAGGTCGGCGTAGGCGCAGGTGGCGGTGCGCAGCCGGCCCATGGTGGCGGCGGCGTCGATGCCGTTGCCCATGACGTCGCCCACGACCAGCGCGGTCCGGTCGCCGGCCAGCGGTATCACGTCGTACCAGTCGCCGCCGACCTCGCTGGTGGCCTGGGCCGGCTGGTAGCGGGACGCGATGTCCAGACCGGTGAGATGGGGCGGATGCTCGGGCAGCAGGCTGCGCTGGAGCGTGACGGCGGTGTTGCGGACGCTCTGGAACCAACGGGCGTTGTCCATGGCCACCGCGGCCCGGGTGGCCAGTTCACCGGCGAGCACCACGTCGTCCTCGTCGAAGGGCACCGGATTGCGGGTGCGCTTGAGGTCGAGGGCTCCGAGCACCTCACCGTGCGCGATCAGCGGCACCGCGAGATACGAGTGGACACCGGCCTGCGCCAGCAGGGTCGTGCCCTCGGCGTCGCGGGCGATGCGCGGCAGGTCGCGCTCGCTCACGTGCGGCACCAGGACCGGCCTGCCGGTGTGGACGCACAGGGTCACCAGGCGGTCACCGTCGTACGTGGCGAGGTCGCCGGGGGAGTCCGCGGCGCGCAGGGCCACGGTGGGGTGCGACGCCTTGAGGGCCAGGGCGCGGAAGAACTCCGGGCCGTTGTCCGGCCTGCGCTTGCGGCGGCAGGCCAGGACGGAGTCGAGGACGTCCACGGCGACCACGTCGGCCAGTTCGGGGGCGGCGATGTCGGCGAGCTCGCGGGCGGTCCGCTCCACCTCCAGGCTGGTGCCGACACGGGTGGAGGCACTGGCGACGAGCGCGAGGCGACGCCGGGCGCGGTCGGCCTCGGCGGCCGCGCGATGGCGCTCGGTGACGTCGACGACCGAGGCGGCCGCGCCCAGGACACGTCCGCCCGCGTCCTCCAGCCGGTAGAAGGACAGGGACCAGGCGTGTTCGTTGTCGGGATCGGCGGGCGGACGGCCCACGTGGTACTGGTCGAGCAACGGCGTGCCGGTGGTGAGCACCTGACGCAGCGCCGACTCGACGGTGTCCACGTCGGGGAAGGGCAGGGCCTCCCGCAGATGACGGCCGACGTGGTCCTCGGAGGGGATGCCGTCGATCCGTTCCAGCGCCGGGTTGACCATGAGGTAGCGCAGGTCGGGATCCAACAGGGCCAGTCCGATGGGCGACTGGTTGATGAGCCGCTCGCACAGGGCCAGATCGGTCTCGACGCGCTGGAGCAGGGCGTGGTCGGCCGCGATGCCCAGGGCGTAGACGTCCCCTAGGTCGTCCAGGAGCCGCATGTTGCGGAACTCCATGAGACGGGTGCTGCCGTCCTTGTGCCGGATGGGGAACGCGCCCGCCCAACTGCGTCCCGTCTCCAGGACATCGGCGAACAGCTCGGTCACGGTCTGGAGGTGCTCGGGGTGGATGATCAGACGCGCCGCGTACTTGCCGAGGGCCTCCTCCGCCGAGTACCCGATCAGCTCCTGGGCCTGCGGGGTCCAGAACACGATGCGCCCGTCGGCGTCGAGGACCAGCGCCCCCACGCGCAGGACGTCCAGCAGCCCGGACGGCCTGGACCGCCTGGACGGCCTGGGCGGTTCGGGCTCGTGGCCGCCCGTACTGTCGGACTGCGTGGACTCGGCTGTCATCCCTGACCCTCCTCCACCGGCCGGCGCGGTGCGCCGGGCTCCGTGGCCGCCGCCGGGCGCGCCTGTGGGCCGACCCCGGCCCTTCCATGCTGCGCCCTGCCCCCGGGCTTGCCCACTCCGGGGCCTTCGCCGTCAGGTCCGCGACCGGATGCGGGCCGCCGGGCGGCGCCGTACCGGGCCGGTGATCGTCCGCCGGGCCTGCGCATCGGGCGGACAAGCAGGAACATGGTCGTGTAGAGGATGAGGGCTTCATGGTTTCTGCGCAGGAAGGTTCCGGCGCGCCCGTGTCCGGCGGACCGGGCGGTCCCCTCGACGCGTCCACCGACGCGGCGGCGGTGGTGGACGGCGACGGGGTGGTGATGGGCTGGACCAGGGCCGCCGAGGCGCTCCTCGGCCACCCGGCGGCCGAGACGGTCGGCTCCTCGGCCGCCCGGCTCCTCGCGCCGCCCCAGGACCCCTCGCGGGTGGCGGCGGTCGCCGATCGCTGCCGCAGCGGGATGGGCTGGAGCGGACACCTCCCCCTGAGACACCGCGACGGCCGCCGTGTCGACGTGGACCTGCGCGTCTCCGCTTCGTTCCGCATGGGCGAGAGAGAGTGCTTCCTCGTCTCGGCCCGGGACCGCAGACGGCCGTGGACGGTCGGCCCGGCCTTCCTCGACGGGTTCCTGACCCACTCACCGGTCGGCATGGCGGTGCTCGACCTGCAACTGCGCTACGTCTGGATGAACGACACCCTGGAACACCTGGGCGGTGTGCCCCGCGAGCAGCGGCTCGGACGCCGGCTGACCGAACTGCTGCCGGGGCTGCAGGCGGAGACCATCGAGGGACTGATGCGCAAGGTCCTGGCCACCGGCGAGCCGATGGTCGACTACGAGTACCTGGGATGGAGCTGGGCCGACCCGCACCGCCGGCACGCCTATTCGACCTCCTTCTTCCCGCTGCTCGGCGCCGACAACTCCTACACCGGCGTCTGCTACATGGTCCTGGACGTCACCGACCGCTGGAACGCCCGGCAGATCCTGTCACTGGTCAACGAGGCCGGGACCACCATCGGCGGGACCCTCGACGTCATGCGCACCGCCCAGGAGATCGCCGACTTCGCCGTCCCGCGGTTCGCGGACTTCGTCGTCGTCGACCTCCTGGAGTCCGTCCTCAGCACCGAGGGCCACGGAGCCTGGCTGTCGGACGCGGGACCCGCGCCCGCCAAGCCGATGATGCGGCGCGCGGGCATGAGCTCGGTGCGGGAGGGGTGCCCGGAGGCCGTGGCCCGGATCGGCGACCGGGCGGACTTCCTGCCGCCGCCCCACGACGTGCACCTGCTCACCAGCGGCGAGCCGGTCCTCATGCAGGTCCTCGACCCTGACGACGACCTGTGGCTCACCGAGGAGCCCGAGAGGGCGGCCAGCATCCGCCGCTACGGGCTGCACTCCCTCATCTCCGTGCCGATGCGGGCGCGCAACACCGCCCTCGGACTCACCACGTTCCTGCGCTCGCTCAACCCGGTCTCGTTCCAGCCCGACGACGTCCTGCTGGCACGCGAGGTGGTGGCACGCGCGGCGCTGTGCGTCGACAACGCCCGCCGCTACACCCGCGAACACACGGCCGCGGTCACCCTCCAGCGCAGTCTGCTGCCCCACGCGCTGTCGGGCGGGACCGCCCTCGAAGTGGCCTCCTCCTACCAGCCGGCGGACCCGAGCGGCGGGGTCGGCGGCGACTGGTTCGACGTCATCCCGCTGTCCGGGGCCCGGGTCGGCCTGGTCGTCGGCGACGTGGTCGGCCACGGCATCACCGCGGCGGCCACCATGGGCCGGCTGCGCACCGCGGTGCAGACCCTCGCGGACATGGAACTGCCCCCCGACGAACTCCTGGCACACCTCGACGACCTCGTGCTCCGGCTCAGCGAGGAGCGCACCCAGGAACAGCGGGCCGGCCGGAGCACCACGGAGGCGGAGGCCGATCGCGACACCACCGCCTCCTTCCTCGGGGCGACCTGCCTCTACGCCGTCTACGACCCCGTCACCAGGCGCTGCACGATGGCCCGGGCAGGACATCCGCCCCCCGTGCTCGTCGCCCCCGACGGGCACTTCTCCTACCC
Organism: Streptomyces sp. NPDC058751; assembly: GCF_042746485.1. Lineage (NCBI taxonomy): Bacteria > Bacillati > Actinomycetota > Actinomycetes > Kitasatosporales > Streptomycetaceae > Streptomyces > Streptomyces sp. NPDC058751. The sequence continues at coordinate 54,411 of NZ_JBHYPZ010000039.1, forward strand.
GGAACTGCCCGCGGGGCCCCCGCTCGGGCTCGGCGGGATGTCCTTCGAGAGCAGGGAGATCGAGCTCGCCGAGAACAGCCTGATCGGCATGTTCACCGACGGCCTCGTGGCCGGGGCGCACTACGACATGGAACTCGGCATGGCCCAGCTCGGAGAGCTGCTCGCCCGGCCGGACCCCGACCTCGACTCGCTGTGCTCGGCAGCCGTGCGGCAGCTCGTGCCCGTACCCCAGGCCGACGACATCGCCCTGCTCCTGGCCCGCACCCACGCCCTGGGGGACGACCACGTCGTCTCGTGGGAGGTGCCGGTGGACCCGGCCGCCGTCTCCGAGACGCGGGCCCGTGCCACCCGCGTCGTCGAGGCGTGGGGACTCGGGGAACTGACCATGACCACCGAACTCATCGTGAGCGAGCTCGTCACCAACGCGATCCGCTATGCCGTACCGCCCATCCGGCTGCGACTGCTCCACGACACCCGGCTGACCTGCGAGGTCTCCGACGCCAGCAGCACCGCCCCCCGGCTCAGACACGCCCGGAGCACGGACGAGGGCGGCCGGGGCCTGTTCCTGGTGGCCCAGCTCTCCCACCGCTGGGGCGCGCGGCACACGGCGGAAGGGAAGATCATCTGGGCCGAGCAGGAGATCCCCTGAGGACCGCGGCCCCCCGGAGCCCGCCCCCGGTTCAGTCCTGGTCGCCGCACCAGGAACGGTAGGCGGCGACCGCCGCCGGCAGGGTGGGAAAGATCCGGTCCTCGCCGACGGACGTGCTCAGTCCGTACGCGTCCAGGTCGTCGCGCAGATCCTGCTTGACCCGCGCCATCGCGAACTCGACGCCCCGCTCCCCGAGTTCGCGGCGCAGCTCGTCCAGCGAGTCCAGGGCGGTGATGTCCACCTCGACATTGGCCTCCGCGTTCAGGACGAACCACCTGACGGGGGCCTCCTGTTCGTCCACCGCGAGGAGCGCGCTGCGCCGGAAGTCCTCCGCGTTGGCGAAGAACAGCGGGGAGTCGTAGCGGTAGACCAGCAGACCGGGGATCACCCGGGCGTCCGGGTAGTCGTCGACGTCGTGCATGCCCGCGAGGCCCGGCACGAGACCCTGGACCGCGTCGTGCGGGCGCGCCACCCTGCTCAGCAGCTCGGCGACCGACAGACCCACGGCCACCAGCACCCCGTAGAGGATGTCGAGGGCGAGGACGCCGACCAGACAGCCGAGGGCCAGCAGGAGTTCCCGGAGCCGGAAGGACGCCAGCCGCCGGAAGCCCGCCAGGTCGATCATCCGGATCGCGGCGTAGACGACCAGCGCGCCGAGGACCGCCGAGGGCGTGTCGGTGAGCAGCGGGCTCAGGAACAGCAGGACGGCCAGCACGGAGAGCCCGGCCGTGAGCCCGTACGCCTGGGTGCGCGCCCCCGTGGACTGCGCGAGGGCCGTACGGCTGGCGCTGCTGCTCACCGGGAACCCCTGGAAGGTGCCCGCGCCGAGGTTCGCGGCGCCCAGGGCCAGCAGCTCCTGGTTCGCGTCCATCGCGCCGCCGCCCTCCTCGGTCGTGAAGGCGCGCGCGGTGAGGATGAAGTCCGTGTACCCCACGAGCAGGACGCCGACCGCCGGCAGCAGCAGCTCGGGCAGGGTGTCGAGAGGGGGGAAGTCCGGGCGGGGCAGCCCGGCGGGGATCTCCCCGATCACCGCGAGACCGTGCTCCTGGAGGTCGAAGGCCGCGGACACGGCCGTACCCGCGACCAGGACCAGCAGCGGCCCCGGGACGCGCCAGTGCAAACGCGTGGCCACGTACAGGACGACCAGTGTCACGGCGCTGAAGGCCACCGTGGCGGGATGGATCTCGTCCAGGTTCCCGAGGAAGGAGGCCAGTTTCGGGAAGAATTCCTCACCGTCCGTCGGCACGCCGGTGAGCTTCGTGAGCTGATCCACCATCATGATCAGCGCCACGCCCGCCAGATACCCGATCAGCACGGGCCGCGAGAGCAGATCGGCCACGAAGCCCAGCCGCGCCGCCCAGGCCACCACGCACATCAGCCCCACGGCCACGGCGAGGGCCGAGGCCAGCACCGCGTACCGCTGCGGATCACCGCCGGCGAGCGGTCCCACGACCGTCGCGGTCATCAGCGCCGTCGTCGACTCGGGCCCCACCGACAGGAGCCGGGACGAGCCCAGGAGGGCGTACAGCACGATGGCGGGCAGGATCGCCCACAGACCCACGACCGGCGGCAGCCCGGCGACACTGGCGTACGCCATCACCTGCGGCACCAGATAGGCCGCCACCGTCACCCCGGCCAGCAGGTCCCCGCGCAGCCAGCCCCGTCGGTAGTGCCGGAACACGGGGAGTCCGGGCAGCGCCGGCACAGGGGGACGCCACTTTCCGCTCGGGATGTTGTGCTGCTTCGACACGGGCCAGTCCTTCGGATCGCGCCGACGGGTTCATGGGCGGGGACCCGTGTGGTCAGTCGGTGGCCCGCGCCCTGCGGGCCAGGAGCTTACCCACCTCCCACACGACCAGAAGAGCCACGGCGGACAACAGGGCCCAGCCGAACTGCCGTGCGTCGATCTCGGTGGTGCCGAGGATGCGGCGGAACCCGTCCATCTGGGTCACCGCGACCGCGAGGACGAACTGCGCGAGCGCCGTCCAGTTCATCTGCTTGCTGTCGAAAGTGCTCGGGGCCAACACCGAGTCCGTCTCGCTGCGGCATTCGAACGCGGCGACGATCAGACAGAGCGCGAACGCGGTGAACGCGATCGAGCTGCCGGTCTCGACACTGTCGTAACGGGACTCGCCCAGCTTGATCAGCCCGAGCAGGATCAGCGTGATCGCCAGACCGCTGAGACCGACGGTCACCATCACCGGCCGGGTCAGCACCGACTCTCCCCGAGGCCGCGGCCTGCGCCGCATGAGTCCCGCGCTCTCCTGGTCGAAGCCGAGCGCGAAGCCGAACGAGGCGTTGACCACGAAGTGGATCCACAGCACCTGCGGCGGGGTGAAGGGCTCACCGGCCGCGATGTTGAAGATCGTCGCACCGAGGAAGGTCAGGACGAACGTGACCAGCAACAGGAGCACGAAACGGATGTACTTGGTGAGGTTGTCGTAGAGCTTGCGGCCCTGCTCCACCGCGTACACGATCGTCGTGAAGTTGTCGTCGGACAGGATCATCCGCGCCGCGTTCTTCGCCACGTCCGTGCCGCTGCCCATGGCGATGCCGATGTCGGCGGCCTTGATGGCGGGGGCGTCGTTGACCCCGTCGCCGGTCATCGCGACGACGGCGCCCTTCTTCTTGAGCGTGTCCGCGAGCATCACCTTGTGCTCGGGGGCGACCCGGCCGACCACGCCGATGCCGTCGATGCGGGCGAGCCGCTCGCTCTCCGGCAGCGCGGCGAAGTCGGCGCCGAGGACGGCCTCGCCCGGGATCCCGAGCTGCCGGGCGATGGCGGCGCCCGTGGTGACGTCGTCGCCGGTCACCATGCGGACCCTGATGTGCGCCGCCTGGGCGCTGGCCACGGCCTGCCTGGACTCCTCGCGCGGCGGGTCGACCATCCCGACCAGGCTCGTCATCCGCAGCCCGTTGACGTAACCGAGCAGGTCGCCGGCCGGGTCGAAGTCGGCCGGGTCCAGGTCCCGGGTGGCCGCCGCCATCACCCGGCGTCCCTCCCCGCCCATGCGCTCGCCCTGCTCGTCGGCGCGCCGCCGGAGCTCCTCGTCCCACGGGATCGTCGCGTCGCCCGACAGCGCGGTCGTCGCGCGGGCCTGCACCGCCGGGGCCGCGCCCTTGACGAAGCAGCGCACCACGGGACGGCCGGTGTCGTCGACCGTGGAGTTGAAGGTGGCCATCAGCTTGTAACCGGGGTCGAAGGGCAGGGTGGCGAGCCGGGGCAGCCGCTCCCGGGTGGCCTCGATGTCCAGCCCCGCCTTGTGGGCCAGCACCAGGAACGCGCCCTCGGTGGGATCGCCCACGACCTCGCCGTCCACCAGCTTGCCGTCGTTCGCCACGAGGTACGGGAGGATCGCCTCCTCGATGCTCGCCGAGGAGCCCGCCGCGTGGTGGATCCTCCCCTCGAGGCCGTAGCCCGTGCCGGAGACGGTGTAGCGGTCGGCGGGCGTCACCACCTCCACCGCCGTCATCTGGTTCATGGTCAGGGTGCCGGTCTTGTCCGAGTTGATCGCCGACGTGAACGCCAGGGTCTCGACGGACGGCAGCTCCTTCACGATCGCGTTGCGCTTCGCCAGATTGAGGCTGCCCACGGACAGGATCGCCTGGGTCACGGTGGGCAGGGCCTCGGGAATGGCGGCGATGGCCAGCGAGACCGCGCTGACGAACAGGGCGTCCCACGCCTGGTCGCGGCTGCGGCCCAGCGCGAACATCACGATCATGGTCAGGCCCGCGGCGGCGGTGATCCACAGCGTCAGCGTGTCGAGTTCCTTGGTGAGGGGCGCCTCCTCCTTCTCGGTCGCCGACAGCATCTCCGAGATCTTCCCCAGCTCGGTGCCCTCGCCCGTGCCGGTGACGACCACGAGACCGCTGCCGTGGGTGACCGGGGTGTGCATGAACGCCATGTTCGACTGGTCGCCCGGTCCCAGCACGACCTTCGGCAGGGTCACGGCGTCCTTCGAGGCGGGGACGCTCTCCCCGGTGAGCGCCGACTCGTCGATCTGCAGCGCGTGGGCCTCGATGATCCGGCCGTCCGCCGGAACCTGGTCCCCGGCTGAGATGTGCAGGACATCGCCGACGACCACCTGCTCCGCCGGGATCTCCGACTCGTTCCCGTCACGCCTGACCCGGGCCGTCGCCGTGAGCATGGACTGGAGCGCGTTCATCGCGCTCTCGGCCTTTCCCTCCTGCCGCAGTCCCACGACGGCGTTCAGCAGGGTCAGCAGGACGAGCAGGATCGCGGTGCTCCACTCGGCGATCGCCAGCGAGACGACGGCCGCCACCACGAGGACGATCTGCATGTAGCTGCGGTACTGCTCGGCGAACCGCCGCCACGCCGGCTTCGGCTTCTCCTCCGGCAGCGCGTTGGGCCCGTTCGCGGCCAGCAGTTCGGCGACCCGGGCCGAGGTGAGTCCGGAGGCGGGGTCGACACCGAAGGCCGACGCCACGTCCTCGGGATCACGCGCGTACCAGAGCTCCGGAGCGGCGCGCTCCGGAGCCTTCGGCCCGCTCGACTGCATCGCCATCTCAGCTCTCCGATCTGGATCCGGTCTGCCGTCCGTGTCCCGGGGGACCTCAGTGGGCTACTTCCGCTTGCGCTTCCCGGCGCGCGAGGCCGAGCCGGGTGCCTGACGCCCCTTCGCCTTCCGGCCGTCGTGCCGCCGTCCCCCGCCCGCTTCGGGAATCGGATGACGGGCCGCGTACGGATCGGCCGGCGCCCCCTCGGGAGCGTCGGCCTCCAGTTCCCGCCTCGCGGCCCGGAGATCCTTGCGCGCCTCCTTGCCGACCACGGGGTAGGCCGGATCGATGTCCATGAGCGTGTGGACCAGGACCGCCGCCGTGGCGATGCGGGCGAACCACTTCCGGTCCGCCGGGACGACGTACCAGGGCGCCCACGGCGTACTGGTGTGGGTGAGCATCTCGGAGAACGCGTGCTGGTACTCGTCCCACCGGCGGCGCTCCCGGACGTCGGCGGCGGAGAACTTCCAGTTCCGCTCCGGCAGGTCGAGCCGCTTCATGAACCGGGTGCGCTGCTCCTCCTTGGACAGGTTCAGGAAGACCTTCACGACCTTGAACCCGTTGTCCGTCAGATAGCGCTCCCAGTCGTTGACCGCCCGGTAGCGGCGGTCCCAGATGTCCGGGCCGCGCACGTCCGCGGGCAGCCGCTGCCGGTCGAGGACCTCAGGGTGCACCCGGACGACGAGCACCTCCTCGTAGTGCGAGCGGTTGAAGATCGCGATGTCGCCGCGTGCGGGCAGCCGGGCGGCGTAGCGCCACAGGTAGTCGTGGTCGAGTTCCTCGGCGGAGGGCTGCTTGAAGCTGCTGACCTTCACGCCCTGCGGGTTCACCCCGCTCATGACGTGCCGGATCGTGCCGTCCTTGCCCCCGGCGTCGAGCGCCTGGAGACACAGCAGTACGCCGTACGTGTCCTGGGCCGCCAGCCGTTCCTGGTACTCGGCCAGCAGCGACACGCCCGTGCGCAGCACCTCGACCGCCTGCTTCTTCTTCAGCCCGGCCTTGTACCGGGGGTCGAAGTCCTCGCCCAGGTCCACCCGTGACCCCGGTTCGACCCGCAGCGGCTCGATGAACCTCGCGACGCGTTCGGCCCTGTCATCCGTCATGACGGCCCGCCTCTTCTCCTGTCACGGTGAGCACCGCGCGGTCACGGACCCTCACCGGCACCGCCCAGATCGGCCACGGGCGTGGGCGCGGGCCGCAGCCTGGCGGACGCCCACCGGCCCGGCAGGGGAGAGCGCCGGGGGCTCTCGGCGGACCGCTCCGCGGGCCCCGCCGTCTTCGGGCCCCCGCCACCCGCGTCACCGAAGGCCGTGAGTTCGGGGGCGGTCGCCTCGGTCAGACCGGCGAGCAGCGCGCGGACCCGGCGCTCGACCAGGATGGGGACGTACGTCCTGACCTTCGCCTGCCGGAAGGGGCCGCGGGCTCTCGCGACCACCTGGTCCACGACGGACGGGTCGACCGAGGGGTACGCGGCCTTCAGTCGCGCGGTCATGTGGCGCAGGGCGGTTTCCTCGTCGTGGCGGACACCCCCGGGAGCAGCCGGGTCCGCCGCCGCGGCGGCGCCGGTGGGCGGAGTGATACCGGCGGGCGCACGACCGGCCCCCCGTGACGCGCTGCCCTCGTCGGCCGTCGCCTCCGGCTCGTCCCTCTTCATCGTTCGACCACCCGTGCGCTCGCAGTCCCCGAGCCCAAGGGCAGACCGCAAGGCCAACGGTCGCGATCCGGCTGCCCCGAGACGGCTCGACGGCCGGTTACGAGGCCGTCCCACTCATTCTGGGTCCGCCCGGTCGAAACCGCCTCACGGGAGATCCGTCCTCACCGGGCGCCGGCGGTGGGTGGTCGTCGCTCGCATGCGCGACGGCCCCCGCCACCCGGCCCGCGCCGCGCCGTCATGAGGCTTCCTCCCTCCCCGAGGGGCCGGTGGGCACCACGGGAACGAGGGGTCCGGTGGGCACCATGAGGACGAGGAGTCCGGTGGACGCCACGGGAGGAGGGCATGACGGATGACGGCGGGGCGGGTGGCGGGGGTACTTCGGGAACCGGGCGGGCGCCGACCACCCTGACGGTCCGGAGAACCGGCGGTCCGTCAGCAAGGCTCAGGTGGAAGGCAATCGGCTCGGTCCGCATCCGGGTGCGGGCGGACACATGTCATCGACTGCTCGCACGCGCGCGGTGTTTTCCCGTATGTCGGCCGGGCGTCAGCCGAGGGCCTTGACCGCCTGGTAGTAGGTCCAGGCCGTGCTGTTGCAACTGGTCTTCGTGGCGCCGCTGTACGCGGCGCAGACCCGCTTGAGGTCTTCGTAGAAGGCGCTGTCGAGACGGGACTTGTTGGCATCGAAGGCGCCGGCGGCCTTGTAGTTGCGATAGCCGAAGTCGTGGCGGGCACATGAGGTGGCGAAGGGGAAGCCGAACGGGTTGTCCGGCGACGTGGAACAGTAATCGGTGGACCAGTCGAAGGCGTACGCCGACCAGGCCGACTGGTTGGCGCGTGCGGCTACCCAGGCGTTGTAGCTCGACGCGCTGGTCTGGGTCCAGCTGGACAAGACTTGAGGCTTGTCCGCCGGGGCGGCGCTAGCGGCTGTAGCGGTCGCCGTGACGGCCACGAGGGCCATGGCCGAGGCAGCGAGGCCGGTGGCGAGTTTTCGGTGCATCCCAACACCTCCATGAGGCTGCGACCCGCCCATCGGGCTGCAGGTTCATGACACGAATGATCTGCATCGAGGCCCTTCTTGACTAGTGCTTGGACCCCAACAATCAATTAACTTGAGGGAGTTGGGGGTACATGTTTCATGCCTGCGACCGCCATGGCCGACTATGGCTGGATGTGTTACTTCGGGTCATGGCTGTCCCGGTCGGATCCCATTGGCCCCGCCCCCCGTCCGCTCCGGTCTCGACGGTGCGCCCTCGGCCCATGTCCTCGGCCCATGCCCTCGTGTGTTCATGTCTGTCCCCGCGTGCATGCCTGTCTCCATGTGCATGGGTGCGGCATGTATATGGGTGCGGTGTGCATGTGTGGCACATGCACGTGTGGCGCATGCATGTGTGGCATACGCATGTGTGTGGTGTGCACGTGTGTGGCATGTGCGTGGGTGCGGCGCCCCGTGTACATGTGTCCGGCACTCCGGGCGTGACCGGATCGGTCCGCACCCGGACCCGATGAGGTCTGTCCCCGTCTCCCGTGCGCCGGTCAGAGTGGGGACATGACCCGAGCACTGATCGTCATCGACGTCCAGGAATCCTTCCGCGCCCACCCCCTGTGGGAGACCATCTCCAACCCGAAGATCACCCACCAGGTGGACCGGCTCGTCCGGCTCGCCCGCAGGGCCGGCGACACGGTGGTGTGGGTGCTGCACTCCGATCCCGGCAGCGGCGGGGTCTTCGACCCCGCCCTCGGCCACGTCCGGCTGATGGACGAGCTCCGGCGCGAGGACGGCGAGCCGCTGGTCCACAAGACCTCGCACAACGCCTTCACCACCACCAACCTGCAGCAACTCCTCACGGAACGCGGTGTCCGCGAGCTCACGGTCTGCGGCATCCGGACCGAGCAGTGCGTGGAGACCACCACCCGCCTCGCCAGTGACCTCGGCTACCGGGTCACCTTCGTCACCGACGCCACCGCCACCAACCCCGTCCCGCACCGGGACGCCCCCGCCGGGCAGAGCACGGCGGAACTGCTGGCGGACCCCCGCACCCTCGGCGCCGACGAGATCATCAGGCGCACCGAGTACGCCCTGGCCGGACGCTTCGCCACCATCGCCACGGTCGACGAGCTGGAGGCGGCCGCCGCGTCTCGGGCATGATGACCGGATCGTGAGCCACATCGTCTTCTTCCTGGTGCCCGGAGTCCATCTGCTGGATCTGGCCGGCCCCGCGCAGGTCTTCTCCACCGCCGCCGGCTTCGGGCACCCGTACACCCTCGGCTACGTCGCAGAGCAGCCGGAGACCGTCACCGCCCAGGGGCTGCCGATGGTGACCGGGCTCGACTGGCCCGAGCTCGGCCCCGAGGACCTGATCGTCGTGCCGGGCTGGCGCGCGTCCACCCTCGGCGACGGCCCCGTCATCGGCGAGGCGACCCTGCGGGTCCTCCGGGAGCACCACGCGCGGGGCGGCACCGTCGCCAGTGTCTGCGCGGGCGCCGACGCGCTCGGCCGGGCCGGACTGCTCGACGGGCGCCGGTGCACCACCCACCACGACGTCCAGGACGAACTCGCCCGCCGCCACCCCCGGGCGTCCGTGGTCCGCGACGTCCTGTACACGGAGGACGACCGGGTCGTCACGTCGGCGGGCATCGCCAGCGGGATCGACCTCGCCCTGCACCTGGTCGCCACCCGGCACGGCCCGGCGGTGGGCGCGCAGGTGGCCCGGGACATGGTGGTCTACGCCCGGCGCAACGGCCACGAGCCCCAGGCCAGCGCGATGCTGCGGCACCGGTCCCACCTGGACGACACCGTGCACCGCGCCCAGGACCTGCTGGACGCCCGCTTCGACCGGCCCGTGCCCCTGCCGGAACTGGCCGCGGCCGTGGGCGTCAGCGAACGCACCCTCACCCGGCTCTTCAGCCGCGCGACCCAGGGCCTCACACCGCTGCGTTATCAGCAGGCCCTGCGGCTGGAGCGCGCCGAGCACCTCATCAGCCACGGCGTCACCGTGGACGCTGCGGCCCGCGCCGTGGGCTTCGAGGACGCCCGCATGCTGCGCCGCCTGCGGGCCCGCGCGACCTGAACCGCGCCGGCCCAGGATCTTTGGACCGCCGCGCCGGACCGCCGATGCCTGGACGGCCGATGACCCGACGGCCGGTGATCCGGACCGGTCAGGATTCGAGAAGCCCCGGTGGCGGTGCCTCCTCTAGCGTGGCGAAAGGACGCCGTCGTCCCGCGCGAAGCTGGTTGGATCGAGGCAGGCGATGCCGGCGGGGCCGCGGAGGCGGCCCCGCCCGACAGATGGAGACACGATGAGCAAGGACACGAGGACGGACCCGGGGCCGTTCGCGCCGCACAGCGCCGACAGCCACGATCTGATCCGCGTGCTCGGCGCGCGCGAGAACAACCTCAAGGACGTCAGCATCGAGATCCCGAAGCGCCGGCTGACGGTGTTCACCGGTGTGTCCGGCTCAGGCAAGAGCTCCCTGGTGTTCGACACGATCGCCGCCGAGTCGCAGCGGCTGATCAACGAGACCTACAGCAGCTTCGTGCAGGGTTTCATGCCCACGCTCGCGCGGCCCGAGGTCGACGTCCTCGAAGGTCTCACCACGGCGATCATCGTCGACCAGCAGCGGATGGGCGCCGACCCGCGGTCCACGGTCGGTACCGCCACCGACACCAACGCGATGCTGCGCATCCTGTTCAGCAGGCTCGGCGAGCCGCACATCGGCCCGCCCAGCGCGTACGCGTTCAACGTCCCCTCGGTCAGCGCGAGCGGCGCCATCACCGTGGAGCGCGGGGACAAGAAGACGGTGAAGGCGACCTTCAACCGCACCGGCGGCATGTGCCCGCGCTGCGAGGGCCGGGGCACGGTGTCCGACATCGACCTCACCCAGCTCTACGACGACTCCAAGTCGCTCGACGACGGCGCGATCACCATCCCCGGCTACGGCGCGGACGGATGGAACATGCGGCTCTACAAGGAGTCGGGCTTCGTCGACCCGGCCAAGCCGATCAGTAAGTACACGAAGAAGGAGCTCCACGACTTCCTCCACCACGAGCCGACCCGCATGAAGATCGCGGGCATCAACATGACGTACGAAGGGCTCGTCCCGCGGATCCAGAAGTCGATGCTCTCCAAGGACAAGGAGGCGATGCAGCCGCACATCCGGGCGTTCGTGGACCGGGCCGTGGCCTTCACCGCCTGTCCCGAGTGCGAGGGCACCCGGCTCAGCGAGGGGGCCCGTGCGTCGAAGATCGGGCGGATCAGCATCGCCGACGCCTGCTCGATGCAGATCAGCGACCTCGCCGAATGGGTCCGCGGCCTCGACGAGCCCTCGGTCGCCCCCCTGCTCTCCGCGCTCCGGCAGACCCTCGACTCGTTCGTCGAGATCGGCCTCGGCTACCTCGCCCTGGACCGCCCCGCGGGCACGCTGTCCGGCGGCGAGGCACAGCGCGTCAAGATGATCCGCCACCTCGGCTCCTCGCTCACCGACGTCACCTACGTCTTCGACGAGCCCACGGCCGGTCTGCACCCCCATGACATCCGGCGGATGAACGACCTCCTGCTGAGGCTGCGGGACAAGGGGAACACCGTGCTCGTCGTGGAGCACAAGCCGGAGACGATCGTGATCGCCGACCACGTCGTCGACCTCGGCCCCGGCGCCGGCACGGGCGGCGGCACCGTCTGCTTCGAGGGCACGGTCGAGGAACTGCGGAAGGGCGGCACCGTCACCGGCCGCCACTTCGACGACCGGGCCAAGGTCAAGGAGACACCGCGCGAGCCCACCGGGGCGCTGGAGATCCGCGGCGCGTCGGCGAACAACCTGCGTGACGTGGACGTCGACATCCCGCTCGGGGTGCTCGTCGTCGTCACCGGTGTCGCGGGCTCCGGCAAGAGCTCGCTGGTGCACGGGTCGATCCCGGCCGAGGAGGGCGTGGTCTCGGTCGACCAGGCCCCGATCCGCGGCTCGCGGCGCAGCAACCCGGCGACGTACACCGGTCTGCTGGACCCGATCCGCAAGGCCTTCGCGAAGGCCAACGACGTGAAGCCGGCGCTGTTCAGCGCCAACTCCGAGGGCGCCTGCCCCGCCTGCAACGGCGCCGGGGTCATCTACACCGACCTGGCCATGATGGCCGGTGTGGCCACCACCTGCGAGGACTGCGAGGGCAAGCGGTTCGACGCCTCGGTCCTGGAGTACCACCTCGGCGGCCGCGACATCAGCGAGGTCCTCGCGATGTCGGTGGACGAGGCCGTGGAGTTCTTCGGCGCCGGCGAGGCGCACACGCCCGCCGCGCAGCGCATCCTCGCGCGGCTCGCCGACGTCGGCCTCGGCTACCTCACCCTCGGACAGCCGCTCACCACGCTCTCCGGCGGCGAGCGGCAGCGGCTCAAGCTCGCCACGCACATGGCCGACAAGGGCGGCGTGTACGTCCTCGACGAGCCGACCACCGGTCTGCACCTGGCCGACGTGGAGCAGCTGCTCGGACTGCTCGACCGGCTCGTCGACTCCGGCAAGTCGGTCATCGTCGTCGAGCACCACCAGGCGGTCATGGCACACGCCGACTGGATCATCGACCTCGGCCCCGGGGCCGGCCACGACGGCGGCCGGCTCGTGTTCGAGGGCACCCCGGCCGACCTCGTCGCCGCCCGCTCCACCCTCACCGGCGAACACCTGGCGGAGTACGTGGGCGCCTGACCGGGACCCTGCCGACGCGAGGGGCGGGCACCGGCCGCGGCCGGTGCCCCCCCCCCGCCCCGGGCGGCCGGTGCGGACGGAGGCCGGGACCCGCCTCTGTGTCTCCCGCCGCGGTCGCCACGCAGGGGCTGTGCCGAGGCGTGCCGGATCCGAACAGCATCTGGCCGACGCGGCGTGGCGCTTCGTCCGGCCGGGGTTCGGTGGCGGGGACGGGCGCCGGCCCGGTGCCGCGGGCGCCGACGGTCCGGGCGGCTCCGCGCGCGTCCCGCCCGATTCGCACCTACGGTTGACGCACAGCGTGGCGCCCGCGGAGACGACGTCCCCGGCGCGCCGTCACCGCATCAGGAGGCCGGCCACCATGACCACAGCATCCGACACCCCTGTCCTCGACACCATCGCCGCCATGACCGTCGACTCGGTCGAGCGGTGCGAACTGCCCACGGACCAGCTTCTCCTCACGCGTATCGCGGCGCTCGCGGCCTCGGACGCACCTCCCATCTCCTACCTCGCGCACATCGACCCCGCCATCAAGGCCGATCTGACCATGGCTCAGGTGCAGGACGTCCTCGTGGCCATCGCGCCCATCGTGGGTACGGCCCGTGTCATGACGGCGGCCGGCAACATCGCCAGGGCGTTCGGCATGGCGATCGCGGTGGCCGAGGCGGAGATCGAAGCCGAAGGATAGGCGCGCGGGCGCCCGGGACGCGGCCCCGCGTCACCCCTCGGGCCGGGGGCGTTCGTCCGCCCCCGGATCCGGCGGGTTCTGCTGGAGTCTGCCCCGCTGCACCGCCGACACGAGGAGCCGGGCGGCCACACCGATCAGCAGGACGTTCACCGCCATCTGCCCCGTGACCAGCACGCGGGCCGTCTCGGAGCGTGGAGCGATGTCCCCGAAGCCGACGGTGCTGAAGACCGTCACCGTGAAGTACAGGGCGTCGGTCCGCGACAGCGTCTCGCTGAAGCTGCCCGCCGCGCTGCGCTCCATCACGTAGTACGTCGTCGCGAACAGGAGCATGTACAGCGGGGCGCTGGTCGCCAGTGCCTCCATGGCGCGCAGTTCGGGCCGCCGGTCCCGGGTGATCTCGCGGATCTGCCAGGCCAGGAGCAGCGCCACCGCCGCGATGCCGCCGACGAGGGTGAGCACTGTGGCCGGGGTGAAGGCCCTGTCGAGCGGGAGCAGGTAGTAGAGGGTCACGAGGACGGCCGAGGTCAGAAGTGACCGCAGGCTGGCGCGGACCGCCGGCCGACGACTCGTTCTCCTCGAATTCCTGTCCACCGCTCCGCCCCGATACCCGCTGCCGTGACCGTGCGGCCCCGTCGGCCCGCGGATCCAACCTTCCCGGTGCCACGGGTGCCCGGCGGCAGGCGCACCACGTGGTCACCGGGATGGCGGTGTCCTCTCCGACCGGGACGCACCGCGCCGCTCCGCCCGCGCGGTGCGGGCGGAGCGGCGCGGCCCGAGCGGGGCTCGATCGCTAGATGTGTTTTTCGTCGACCGGTGCCAGGCCGTACCGCGAGGCGATGGGGTTCCACAGCTCGGCGAACCGATGCTTCGCCTTGTCCGCCGCCTTGTTGTGGGGACCGGCCTCGTCGCTCTCGCCCTGCGTGCTGCCGGGCGTGCATCCGTAGACCGGGTTGTTGGTCATGAAGTCGACGATGCCCGACGCCCAGAGGGAGTAGGCCCGGTCGGCCTCCGCGGATTCCGTCCAGGCGAGGGCCAGGGCGTCCAGTGCCTCGGCCAGGTCGCCGGTCGCCTGCGACTTGAGCGGGTCGATCTTCCGTACGAAGCTCTCGCGCGCATCCGCCACAGCCTCCAGGTCGTCACGCGCGTCCCGGACGGGATCCACGTCCTGCGCGCAGTTCCTGGCATCCGTGACGGCCTTCTGCACCCGCGTGCGCAGCGAGTCGTTGTCGTCGAGCAGGTCCTGCACCTGTCTGACGATGTCCGCCGGCGAGCTGACCGGCGCGGAGGAGGAGACTCCGGTGTCGGAGGGGGTGGAGGGGGTGGAGGGGGTGGAGGGGACGGAGGAGGCGCCGGGTGCGACCGGGGCCGGTGCCGCGGGCGGGGCGGGCGTGCCGGTGCCCGGGACGACGGCGTCCTCGGTGGCCCGGGTCGTGTGCGGCTGGGAAGCCGGGCGCTGGGAGGTCAGCCACACTCCGGCCGCCGTGACGCCCCCGGCGAGGACCGCGGTCGCCACGAGGGTCACCGTGATGACACCCCAGCCGATCCGGCGACGCTCCGGCTGGGGCGCGGAGTAGTGGACGACCTGGTGCGCGTAGCCGGGGTACGCCATGTTGCCGGTCGGCAGCGCGGCGAAGGCGGCGGCGTGGTTCCCGGCGCCCGCCGGTGCGGCCTGGGGCTGCCCGCCGGGGTGCGCCGCGGTGGGTGTCTTGAGGAGACCGGCGGCGGGGGTGCGCGCCGGGGGTGCCGGGGGCGGGGTGGGAGCGGCGTCCTCGACGACCTCTTCGGGGGCTTCTTCCGCGGCCTCTTCCGTGGTTTCTTCAGAGGTGGCTTCTTCGGGGGCTTCCTCCGCGGCGTCCTCCACAGCCTGTTCCGAGGGTTCTTCCGCGGCTTGTTCCGGGACTGCTTCCGATGTCTCTTCCACGGGCTGCTGCTGTGCGTCGTGTTGAGTGGCCGGCGGCACGTCGACCGGCAGGTCGACCGCAGTGGGTGTCGGCTCGGCAGCCGGCTCGGCGGAGGCCCGCGTGCCGACTTCGGCGAGCGCGACGTCCGACGTCTGTGGCGACACCGGCGGGGCGACGACAGGAACGGGGTCGGGGGCGGATGCCGGAGCGGCCAGGGGCCGGCCGCACGACGTGCAGAAGCGGTTCTTGTCGGTCACGGCGCCGCCGCAGTGCGGGCAGAAGGCAGGCATGGATTCCCTCGACGAAGCGGATGAACAGATGTGAAGGTGATGAAAAGCCGGATGCGGCCTCCTGGTGGGGAGGCGAAGGGAAAAGAAAGCCCGTCAGGGACCTGGAACCGGTGCGGCCGGGACACGATCGGCGGCGGCGAACGGCCGGCGTTCCGAGGGCAGAGGTCAGCGCACTGTCGGAGCGGGCCGCCGGACAGGCGGGGGCGTCACGAGCGGCGCGGCCGGCGCTAAACGTGTCGCGCCGGAAAGACAGGTCGTCAAAAGTTCTCTCAAGCCGTCCGCATGTGAAGATCACGTGATGAAGATGTGATCATGAATATCAGGGCGTGACGTCGTGATCAAGGGATTCCCGGCGGCTGGTTGCAGACGGCACGAGTCGCCTGAGGCGTCCATGTCGGATCGGTGTGCTGGGGGAGCGGTGGCGGCGCTCACAACTCGGCTTTCTCGCAAGTGACTTCACGTGAAGCTCCGTCGTGCGCGCTGCGTACGGAGGTGTCGAGGACCGGGACGGACGAAGGCCCCGCCGCCGGCTGTCGTGCCGGTGGCGGGGCCTTCGTCTCGCGGAGGTCAGGCCGTCGTGATCGTGACCTCGATGTCGCCTCGGGTCACCTTGGAGTAGGGGCAGATCTCGTGCGCCTTCTCCACCAGGGTCCTGGCGGTGGCCTCGTCGACCGAGGGGATGTGCGCGGTGAGTTCGGCGACGATGCCGAACCCGGCGTCGTTGCGGCCGATGCCGACGCGTGCCGTCACGCTGGAACCCGTGATGTCGATCTTCTGCATCTGGGCGATGATCCCGATCGAGGCGTGGAAGCACGCGCTGTAACACGCGGCGAAGAGCTGCTCGGGGTTGGTGCCGGCGCCCGTGCCGCCCAGTTCCTTGGGCTGGCTGACGACGATGTCGAGCTTGCCGTCCTCGGTGGAGACGCGGCCCTCCCGGCCGCCCTCGGCGGTGGCGGCTGCGGTGTAGAGAGCTTCACTGGGCTTGATGGGCATTTCTTGCGTACCTTCCGTCGGTTTTGTATGTGCCTGAATCGGATGGACGGCGACCCGGGCGGCGGCGCGAGGTGCCCGCCGCCCGCCCGGGGGTCAGTGGGTGCCCGGCTTCGTCCCGGCCGGCGGCGTGGCACCGGACGCGGCGCCCTGGGCGGCCTGCGCCTGGGCCGCAGCGGGCGGCGCCTTGATGACGAGCCCGAGGCCCGCCAGCCCGGACAGGACCGTGACGATGGAACAGAAGAGCAGGACGTGCCCGTAGTCGGCCGCGTCGGTGCTTGCCCGGCCGAGGAGCGTGGCCAGCGTCGCGATGCCGAAGGCGCCGCCGACCTGACGGGCCGTCTGGTTGAGCCCGGTCGCCGCCGCGAAGCGCAGCGGGGAGACCGAGAGCGCGGCGGCGGTCGACGTTCCCGTGGTGATCGCGCCCATGCCCGCGCCCGCCAGGATGCCGGTGGGCAGCCAGTAGCCGAGGAAGTCGGGCTCGTCGGGCAGGGTGAAGGCGAGGAAGAAACCGGTGCCCGCGAGGACGACCGCGCCGGCCACCACGACGGCCCGCGGGCCGTACTTGGCCTGGATCCTGCCCGAGTACAGGGCCACCAGCGTCGCGGCGAAGGCGCCGGGGGTCACCGCCAGACCCGCCTTCAGTTCCGACCAGTGCCAGACCGAGGTGACGTACAGGACGCCGACCAGGAGCCAGGCGAACAGGCAGGCGCCGTAGAAGAACACGGACAGGTTCGCCAGGGCGAAGGTCCGGCTGCGCCAGAGGTCGGTCTCCACGGCGGGGGCCTCGTGGGTCCGCGAGCGCAGCAGGGTGACCGCCATGGCGATGACGCCTCCGGCCAGGCAGCCCACCGTCGCCGTGTCTCCCCAGCCCCAGTCCCCGCCCTTGGAGATGCCGAGGCTGAGCAGACCGATGCCGAGCCCGAGCAGGACGGTCCCGATCAGGTCGGGCACCTTGCTGCCCTCCGGGCGGGCGGTCCGGGGAATGATGCGCGCGCGGAGCAGGAGCAGCAGGCCGAACGGCACGTTGATCAGGAACAGTGACCGCCAGCCGAGCCAGTCCACCAGGACTCCGCCGATCGAGGGGCCCACCGCGGCGGCGAACGCGGAGGCCGCGCTCCACTTGCCGATCGCCGCCCGGCGCTCCTCGGGCGGCGTGTCCATCAGGACGACGGCGAGCGACGCCGGGATCATCGCGGCCGCTCCGGCGCCCTGGAACGCCCGGGCGGTCAGCAGGACGGGGAGATTCGGGGCCAGCGCGCACATGAGGGACATCGCGGTGAAGACGGCGATCCCCGCGGTGAACAGGGAACGCCGGCCGATCACGTCCGCGAGCCGGCCCGCGGGCGCCAGCAGGGCGGCGAACACCGTGGCGTAGACGGTGATCACCCAGGACAGGTCCGCGAGGGCGGAACCCTCGAAGTCCTCGTGCAGGTCCGGGATGGCCAGATTGACGATCGTCACGTCGAGGACGGCCAGGAAGGTCGCACTCGACGCGAGGAGCAGCAGGGGTAAGTACCCCCGCTTGGCCGCCGCTTCAGCGGGCCCAGCGCTCATCGCTTAACACCTCCAACATACCGATGGTTGGAATGTATCTGCGCGATGCTCAGCCGTCAATCGGGTTGTCACCGAGCGCAGCCGACCCGTCGCACCCCTACGCGGGCCCCGGGTCGCCGCCGGACCGCCGCGCACCGCCGGTGGTCGACGAGTCGTCGGCTCCCGCCGCGACGGCCGCGTCCACCTCGGCGACACGGTCCGCCAGCTCGCGGTCCTCGCGTTCGCGCTGTTCACGGCGCTCCCGGTCGAGGAGGTCGGCCTGCGCCTCGTCCGAGGCCATCAGGGCGAGCAGGTCGCTCTTGGCCATGTCGAGGACGCCCATGTCCGCGTAGGCCTTCTTGACGGCCGGCCCCCACAGCCCGATGTCCTTCACACAGGGGACGATCCGGGTGAACAGACGGGAGCGGAACGCCCGCATGCGGGGGCCCTTGTCCATGTACTCCATGCACTCGGCCATGTCGAAGCCGAGGTTCTCCCAGACCTCCTGCATCCGGAAGCGGTCCCGCATGAGGTAGCAGCCCTCGACGACGAACTCCTCGCGCTCCGCCCGCTCCTTGGAGGTCAGCTCCGCGTAGTAGTCCCGCAGGGCGAGCCGCCCGAAGGCGACGTGCCGGGCCTCGTCCTGCATGACGTAAGCGAGGATCTGCTTCGGCAGCGGCTTGTTCGTCTTGTCCCGGAGAATTCCGAAGGCGGCGAGCGCCAGGCCCTCGATCAGCACCTGCATTCCGAGGTACGGCATGTCCCAGCGCGAATCCGAGAGCGCGTCACCGAGCAGGCTCTTCAAATGCGAGTTGATCGGGTATTCCATGCCGATCTTCTCCTTCAGGAAACGGGAGAAGATCTCGGCGTGCCGCGCCTCGTCCATCACCTGGGTCGAGGCGTAGAACTTCGCATCGAGATCGGGGACCGATTCGACGATCCGCGCCGAGCAGATCATCGCCCCCTGTTCGCCGTGCAGGAACTGGCTGAATTCCCAGGACGCCATGTGCCGGCGCATTTCGCGCCGTTCGCGTTCGTCGAGTTTCGCGTACTGCCGGGAGCCGTACAGGGCGAGCGTGTTCTCCGGGGTGCCGAGCGCGTCGTACGGGTCGACCTCGGTCTCCCACGCGATGCGCGCCGTGCTGTCCCACTGCTTGTCCTTGCCCTTCTGGTACAGGCTCAGCAGCCTGTCGCGGCCCTCGTCGTACTTCCAGGTGAAGTGGGTGTCGCCTGCCGTGGGCAGCACCCACCGGTCGTCGGCGGTGCGCTCGGCGCCGTGCATGGGGGTCTCCTCCGTATCCGGGGACCGCCGCGTCCTCCGGGTTCACGCCCGGTGCGGCGGTGCGAGAAACGGCAGGACGCCGGCCAGGAGGCCCACTGTGCAGCGGGACCGCTCCCCGGCGGCCGTCTCGCCGTCGTACTCCAGGGACAGGGGCGCGCCGTCGGTGCGCTCCACGACGAAGTGCCGGCCCCGGGTGTAGATCACCCCGGGGCGTTCGACGTGCCGTCCCTCACGGGTCAGGTTCAGCAGTTCGACCAGGTCGCAGGTGCCGTCGAAGACGCACAGGTCGAGCAGTCCGTCGTCGAGGACGGAGTGCGGCATCAGCCTGAACTGCCCGGCGCGGTACCGGCCGCCGCCGATGTTGGTGAGCTGGACGGTGCCCTCGTGCACCACCTCGCCGTCCACCGTGATCCGCGTGGGGTACGGCCTGTGGCCCGCCACGACATCGGCCACGGCCTGCCGGTAGCGGTCGCGGCCGGCCAGGCCGGTGAGGCGGTTCGCGGTCGCGAGGACCTCGGCGACGACGCCGGTGCCCGTGCCGAGCAGGGCGTAGGTGTCGCTCTCCCGTATGTGCGCCACGTCGACGTGCCGCACCCGGCGGACCGGCCCCGACAGCGCCTCGGGCAGCGTCCGCTGCCAGGGCCGGTCGGACCAGAGCTCGCGGTAGAAGGAGTTGGCGGTGCCGGCCGGCACGCAGAACAGCGCGGGCAGGGCCGTCCCGGGGCGTTCCAGGGAGGCGCGGACGAGCCCGGAGGCCACCTCGCGGGTGGTGCCGTCGCCGCCGGCCACGATCACCAGGTCGGCTCCGTCGGCGACGGCCTTCACGGCGGTCTCCTCGGCGTGACCGCGGTAGCGGGTGCCGACCGCCGTGAGGTTCCCGACCAGCTCCGCGCACCGCCGGGTCAGGGCGGCGGCGTCGACGAGGTCGGCGCGTCCCGCCCCGGCGACCGGGTTGGTGACCAGTACACCGGAGTCCGCCCACCGGCCTGGCTGCATTCCTGCTCTCCTCGGATCTCGACGGGCAGACGACCGACCTGACACGCGTGGCGGAGAGAGCAGGATTCGAACCTGCGAGGGCGGTGAAGCCCCGATCCGGGATGCTTCCCGGACCCCCGTTGGGCCGCTACGGGAATCTCTCCTCGTACACCGAAGCGCTTGCCCGAAGGCTCGCGGTCCGGTGCACGTCTCCAAGGTGGCAGGGCGTTCTGAGATCTCTCTGACACGGCCCTCTCAGTGGCCGTGCCGCGCCGTCCTCAGTGGCGGTGCCGCGCCGCCAGATGCGCGCCGAGCTGCTCGAACACCGCTGACGCCAGCACCGCGTGACCGCGCATCGAGGCGTGCAGCATGTCCGCGCTGAAGACACTGCGGGAGCCACTGGTGGGGTGGGCCCACATATCGATGACCAGTGCGCCGTGCCGGTCCGCCACCTTGCGCACCTGGTCGTTGAAGATCTCGATGCGGCCGCCCAGCCCTCCGCCGCCGAGCTGCTCGGGGAAGACCTTGGTGATGTCCTGGATGGTGAAGACGAAGACGTCGGCGCCGGCCTCGCGCAACGGCCGGACCATCGCGTCGAGTTCGGCCTCCACCGCGGCCGCCGAGAAGTCGCGGGCGAGCATGTCGTTGCCGCCGCACACCACGGAGGCGAGGTCGGGACGGAAGCCCAGTGCCTCCTCGAGCTGCCCCGCGCGCACCTCGGCCGCCTTGAGATGGCGTACGCCCAGGTTCAGGTACTCCACGCCGGGGTCGCCCCGCCGCAGCGCCTCCAGGACCCGCTCGGCCCAGGGCAGGTCCGTGTAGCCGGGCGAGGACTCGCCGAACCCTTCGGCGAGGCTGTCCCCGATGACCGCGAAGCGGGTCCAGGGGGCGTCCTTCAGCAGCCGGTCGGCGTCCTCGGGGGGCAGGACGTGCGGGTCGGTCGCCTCGGTGACGGGTCCTTCGGTCGTGGTCATGCCGGGTCTCCGTTCTCCTGCGCGGCGCGTTCGGCCGCGATCAGGCCCATGAAGTCGTCGTCCTTGCAGTAGGGGTCGGCGCCGCCGTAGCGCCGTACGAGCTCGGGGACCCGTACCTCCTCGGTGGGCCAGAAGCCCGCCTCGCGCACGGCACCGGACGCCGTCTCCGGGGTCAGGCCGGTGACGTACGGCTCGCCCTGCGCGCCCACCTTGCGGGCCATCGACAGGGCGCCCTCGTGACGGGTGGTGCCGTCGACGACGCTCTCGTCCATGTAGTCGAGGACGAGGAGGCTCCCCGGCGCGCACAGGTCCGTGAGGTGGCGCAGGGTGCGCTCGAAGGCGTCGCGGCGCAGGAAGAACGTCACGCCCAGCCAGCCCACCACGCAGGGGCTGTCCGACTGGAAACCGGCGTCGGCGAGGGCCTTCGCGAGCGAGTCGCCCGCCTCGAAGTCGACGGGCACGTACGTGGCCGACGGGGCCTCGACCGCGGCCTCCACCAGCGTCTCCAGCTTGGCGCGCTGGGTGGCCGGGTGGTCGACCTCGAAGTAGCGCAGCCGGTCGTAGCCGGGCATGCGCAGCGCGGTGGTGTCGTAGCCCGCGCCGAGCAGCACCACCTGGCGGACGCCGGTGGCGACCGCGCGTACGAGCTGGTCCTCGAAGAACCGCTGGCGCAGCAGGATCTCGGCGATGAAGCCGCCGTGCGCGGAGTCCAGGGCGGTCAGCCGGGCGAGCGCCTCCTCGGACGTCCGGGGCAGCGGGGGCTCGGTGACGAACAGCGACGCGAAGCGGTCGTCGAGCAGCCGGCGCGCGGGTTCGACGACCGCGTCGGCGGCGCGGGCGCGCGCCGTGAGGTAGGCGGTGTCGCTGGGCAGACCCGATTGCATCCGGGTGGGCTGATGCGGTGTCAGCACGATGGTTCCTTTCCGGGAATTCGGCCCGTGGAGGGCGCGGCGAGAAGCCGGGGAGCGAGGACGGTTCGTGCTCCGACTGTCTTACGCGCCCCCTTCGGAAAGCCCCTGAGAAAGGGCCCGTTCCGTTTTCCGGGGCCGGGGATTCCCGTCGTTTGCGAGGGTTCTCGGCCCTCGCGGCGTAACCAGGAAGAAGCAGGGCGGCGTACGAGGACCGCCACAGGTGCCGATTCATGGAACGGCCGCCGTGAAGGAGACCGATGACGCTCACCGAGGAACTCGCGGAATGGGCCCACGCCCTGCGGTTCGAGGACATACCGCCGGATGTCGTGGACATAGCGAAGTTGCAGATACTGTCCCAGTGCGCGGCCATGCGCATCGGCGCGACGCATCCGCTCGGCCGGAAACTGACCGAGGCGTTCGGCCCGCCGTTGCAGCCCGATCCCCGGCGGGCGGCCTTCGTGCTCGCCGGGCTCGGATCGTGGCTGCACTTCGACGACACCGCGTTCGCCGGCCACCTGTCCAACTCGACCGTGGCCGTGCCCATGGCGTACGCGCAGAGTCAGGGGCTGGACGGGCGCGCGCTGCTGACGTCGGTGATCGTGGCCAACGAGTGCGCCGCGCGCGTCACCGCCTCGGCCACGCTGGGGCCCTTCCGCGGCCAGAGCGCCACCTTCACCCATGTCGTCGGAGCCGTCGCGGGGCGGCTGCGCGGTGAGAACGCGTCCGCGGGGCACTGGGCCGACGCGCTCGGCCTCGGCCTCGGGCTGCCGCCGCGCACCGTGCCGATCGGGTTCCTCGGCGGCGACGCCAAGGTCTTCAGCGCCTCGACACCCGTGTCCGTCGGACTGGACGCGTGCGACGCCGCCGCGGCGGGCTTCGAGGGCAGCAGGGAGATCCTGGAGCACCCGGAGGGGTTCCTGTCCCGCTTCGCGTCCGTACCGCTGCCCGGGGCGGTGACCGCCGGGCTCGGGCGCCGCTGGCACACCCACACCACGTCGTTCAAGGTGCACCCCGGCGGTCCCGGCATGGACGCGGCGGTCGACTGCGGACTCGAACTCCACCGGGAACTCGGGCCGGTACGGGCGCGGGACGTCACCGGGATCACCGTGGACACCTCGCTGTACACGGTGCTGGTGGACGCCCAGGCGGGGGCGCACCTGCGGGGCGCCGGCTCGCCGGTGAGCGCGCTCGTGTTCGCCCTGCCGTACCTGCTGGCGACCGTCCTGCTCACCGGTGGTCTGACCACGGAGGACTTCGCCGAGCCCGGCGTCGCGGACGAGGAGCGGTGGGATCTCGCCGGACTGGTGAGCACGCGCCTCGACGACGCGATGACCCACGACCTGTTCCACAGCGAGGTCCCCTTCGGGGAGGCGCTCCGGCAGGCCGGTCCCCGGGCCGCCGAGTGGCTGCGGCCCTTCGGCGCGCGGCTGAAGGGCGACGGGCAGTGGCTCGTGGACCTGGTGGGCGAACTGGAGCCGCCGAGCGAGGACTTCCGCTCCGCGCGGAAGGTGACCGGGGCCAGGGTGACCGTCGACCTCCGTGACGGCCGCTCGGTGAGCCGGCGGGTGGACGTCCCCGTGGGAGCGGTGGGCGGCCCGCCGGCGGCGTCCCTGGTGCGCGAGAAGTTCCTCGGCGCCGGAGGGGGCGCGGACACGGCGGACGCGCTGGCCGCCCTGGAGTCGGCCTCGGCCGGGGAGGTCACGAAGCTGCTGAACGCGGCGCTGGAGCGGACTACCGCATGAGCGGGACGACCGGCCGGGGCCGTCCGGGCGTCGGCCCCGGGCGGAGTGCGGGCGCCGTCGGCCGGGGCGGGTCGGAGTCGGGTTTCCCGGTTCACGGCCGGGTGTCAGGGTGTCGGCCCGGTCGGGGGAGGCCGGAGCGCGGCTTTCCGGTTCATGGCCGGGTGTCAGGGTGTCGGCCCGGTCGGGGGTGGCCGGAGCGCGGCTTTCCGGTTCACGGCCGGGTGCCAGGGCGCCTGCGGCCGAGGGGCCGCGCACGGCTGCCGTCGAGGTGCCGGCCGGCCCGTGGCGGGTCGTCCTCGTCCCTGTCTCCCGGTCTGTGCCCACTGTTCCGCCGTCCCGCCTGTCGTGGTCCGGTCCGCCGTCGCGCGCCCGCGCGCCGACGGCGGCGCCCCGGTCGTGGCCGGGCGGCAGGCCCGCTCCGGCTCGTCACCGCCGTCTCCTCA
The DNA here is from genome assembly GCF_042746485.1 of Streptomyces sp. NPDC058751. NCBI lineage: Bacteria > Bacillati > Actinomycetota > Actinomycetes > Kitasatosporales > Streptomycetaceae > Streptomyces > Streptomyces sp. NPDC058751. The sequence continues at coordinate 78,646 of NZ_JBHYPZ010000039.1, forward strand.
GCCCGTCAGCGCCTCCTCGTACCAGCGGCGCAGCCGGGCCCGGGCCTTGGTGAAGGCGCTCTCGGCGGCCTTGAGGGAGATGCCGCGCCGGCTGGCGAACTCCCGGGTGCTGATCCCGTTGAGACGGGCCACGATCACCTGGTGCTCCCGCCCGGCGAGCCGGTCGACCTGCTCCAGCGCCCAGGCCTCCTCCTGGGCGGCGCAGATCAGTTCCTCCGGGCTCGCCATGACCTCAGCCCAGGGGCCGCGCAGCAGCCGGCGGGCACGTTCGTCGCGACGGTGGATGTCCGTGCAGAGCCGCAGGGTCACCGTGGTGAGGAAGGGGCCGACCCGGCTCTCGTCCAGGTCGCGGAAGGTCGCCGCGCGGATCAGGGCCTCCTGCGCGCAGTCCTCGGCCTCCTGGTCCCCGGACAGGCGGGACCTCGCGAGCCGGTGGATGCGCTCCCGGTGCGGGATCAGCAGTTCCCACCGGTCCGCGGAGACCTGTGCGCAGGGAAGTGCGGGGCTGTGCATGGCTGATGACCTCCTTGCCGGACACGGCTGAAGGGGCGGGGACATGCGGCGGGCCTGGACTCGGGGTTGGCGCCCTGCGGCCGTGATGTTACATTCCAACCGATGGTATGTCTATGAGATCCAGGTTCGGTGAACCATTGGTACGAGAGGGAAGCGCTAAGATCGAACGAGGGATGTCTTCGGGGGGTCAGGAGGGCGGGTCGGATCCATGGGCAGTCAGCAGCGAGTGCGCCGATCGCAGGAAGAGCGTTCGCGGACGACGACCAACGAACTCCTCGCGGCCGCCCGCAAGCTCTTCGCCAGAGACGGGTACACGGCCACCTCGCTCGACGCGATCTGCGAGGAGATCGGGGCGAGCAAGGGCGCGCTCTACCACCACTTCAAGAACAAGCGGGACCTGTTCCGCGCCGTCTACGAAGCGGAGGAGAACCGGCTGTCGAGCGCCATCGCGCAGACGTTCACCCTCCACGAGGACCCCTGGGACGGCCTGTACGAGGGCATGCGCGAGTTCCTGGTCATGTCGATGGAGCCGAGCACGCAGCGGATCACCCTCGTCGACGCGCCGGGAGCGCTCGGCTGGGCGGAGATGCGCGCGATCCGCTCGGACTGCCGGCGCATGATCGCCTACGGTCTCGGCCAGCTCCTCGGCAGGGACCGTTCCCGCGCCGACGTGACCGCCGTCGCCTCGATGGTGCACGGCGCCGCCTGCGAGAGCGCGATCGCACTGGCCCACGCCTACGGCGACGCCGACGAACTGCTCGAGGCCACGCTGCGCCAGTTCCGCCTGCTCTTCTCCTCCTTCGCCACGGCCTGAAGGCCCCGTCGCCCGCCGGACCGGGCGACGGGTGGTCCCCCGCCGGTGCCGGGCTGCCCGCCGAGGACTCACCGGCCCCCGTCCCCGTCCCCGGCGCCGGTGAGGTGGGCGCCGAGCCCGCGGATCACCGAGGCCGCGGCGATGGCGTGGCCCCGCGTGGTGGGGACGCTGCCGTCGACTCCGTACACGTCCCGGTCCGCGGCCGCCGGGTGCTCCGCGAGGTTCACGTAGATCGCGCCGTGCCTGAGGGCCACCGCCTGCTTGCGCTCGGCCAGTTCGCGCAGCCGGAGCCTTCGGCGTTCGCTCTCCTCGCCCGGCCGGGCGCCGAAGCGGGTGATGTCGAACCAGTTCACCAGCAGCACGTCACCCCCGCTGTCGCGCAGCGGTGCGACGACCCGGTCGAACTCCGCCTCCACGCCGTCGGCGTCGAACGGCTCGCGCACCAGCTCGCCGCCGCAGCACGTCAACGCCGTCAGATCGGGCTTGAACTCCAGGACGCGGCCGAGCTGCCGCGACCGTATCTCCGCCGCGAGTCGGCCCTTCCTCCCGAGGTTGAGATACGCGAGACCGGGCCGGCCCCGGCGCAGGGAGGCCGCCACCCGGTCCGCCCAGCCGTCGCGGCCGTAGCCCTCGGCGGGCTCGCCCCGACCGTCGGCCACCTCGTCGCCGATCACCAGGAAGCGCCGCCAGGGCGCCCCCGTCAAGAACGCGTCCGCCTGCGCGGCGCTCAGACAGTACCGGTCGTTCTCCTCGCGCCGCAGCGCCGTCTCCGCGCACATCTCTTCCCCCGTGTGTCGCACTCCGTGGTTCGGCGAGTGCACACCGTACTCCCGGAATTCCGGCGTCCGTCCGGCGTTTTCGCGCCGTACGTACCGCCGTACGGCCTTCGTGACGCTGCTTTGCCTCACACCGATCTGGTGACCCGCAGGACCTGCCAGACGGCCCCGAGGCTGGCGCCGCGCTCGAAGGCCAGATATTCGGGAAGCACCACCTGAGGGCCCCACTTCTCCTTGTACGCGAGCTGGGTGGAGGCCGGGTAGACCGCGTGGCCCCGCTCGGCGAGCAGCCGCATGAACCGTCCCGTCAGCCTGCTCGCCCCGGCCGGCTCGTGCCGCGGGTCGAGGCCGGTGAACGGGGTGAAGCCGAAGTGCAGCCAGTCGGCACCCTCCTCGACGAAGGTCTCCGCGGCGTGCAGGTTGACGGCCTCCATCACCCCCGGCGGGGCGTCCGGCAGCCGTCTGCTGAGATCGTGCAGCCAGCCCGGCCTGCTGCCGTGGACGGGACTGTACGAGATGTACGAGACCGGCCCGGAGTCCAGCGCGCCGACGAAGAGCCGGCGGTGCTTCTGCGCGGGGCCGCCGAGCTGGCCCACCAGGAACTCGATCTCCTTGACGTGCCGCCCCTTGGAACGCAGCCACGCCTTGTCGATCCGCTCGATGTCCCGCACGCACGTCTCCCAGTCCGTCTCGGCGACGGTCAGACCGCTGCGCCGTGCGCGCGAGATCTTGTTGCGCAGCTTCACGAACCTCGATCCGCGCAGACCGAACGCGGAGAGGTCGAGGGCGTACGACGAGCCGACCTGGTTGACGGTGAAACCCTCCTCCCGGAACAGCTCGACGTCCTCGCGCTGCAACTGGATCCCCACGATCGTGCAGCGTTGCTCACGCGCGAAGGCACGGAAGGCGCGCAGGAGGGAGCCCCGTCGTTCCGGGGCGGCGAACACCCCGCCGAACTGGACGAGATGGCGTCCGGAACGCCGGTAGACGACGAAACCGTCGCCGCCGTCGTCACGGAAGTACCGGTTTCCCCCGTTGAGCGCGAGGAACGCGCTCGGATTGTCGGCGTGCTTCTCCACGGCCGACAGCACCTGGGAGAGAACCTCGCCGCTCGCGTCCGCCGTGGACGTCTCCGTCCGCCGTGTCCGTGATCGATTCACCGCACCGCCCTCCAGAGATCTACAGGAACGCCCGGAACTCTTCCAGCGGGGGCGTGAAGCCGGCTGAAACAACCGTCTCAGGACCGTCTCAGCGCTTTCTCAGGGGTCTTGGCGAAGGTTGCCGACGAATCGAAGTCGCTCTACAGAATGCGGGGGACCTGGGGTGACCAGCGTTCAGTTGTCCGCTCCGGCCGGCCGGCGGCGCGGCGGGATTTCCGCGCGCCGGTTGCGTACGTACCGGTCCTATGTGAACGGGGAATGCCTGGACGGCGGCGAGTGGGTCTACGTCGTCGGCGCCGACGCGCTGCTCGACGACGCGTTCGCGAGCCTGAGCCTCAAACGGAAGCTGGAACGCGGACTTGCGGAGCCCGCCGAACTGCCGGGCAGCATCGTCGCCAAGGTGGCCAAGGCGGACCGCGACACCGTCGAGGCGGCCGTGGACGCCGCCGCGAAGGCCGCGCCCCGGTGGGCGGCGTTCCCGCTCGACGTGCGGCTCACCCGGCTCGGCCGCCAGATCCACCGGCGCATCGTGGAGCACGCCCAGGAGATCGTCGACGTACTGGTGGAGGAGGGGCACCCGCTGCCGCTGGCCCGCTGGCAGGTGTCGGGCATGCTCGACTGCTTCGGGCCGCAGTCCCTGGGCTTCTACCGGTCGCAGATGCTCCAGGAGTTCCGGCAGGGCGACCGTCAACTGGCCGTGCGCAGGCTCCCGGACGGCGTGGTGTGCCTCAACCCGCCGCAGAACGCGCCGCTTTCCAGCGTGCTGCTGGGCGCCACCGCGATCATGGCGGGCAACTCCCTCGTGGTGCGCGCGCCGCGCAGCGCCCCCCTCGGCGCGATGTACGTCCTGCACGAGATCGTGGTCCCGGCACTGGAGGAGGTCGGCGCCCCGCCCGGCACGCTGAACGTGGTGTGCGGCGACCCGGCGCCCATGCTCGCGGCCTGGCTGCGCAGCCCGAAGGTCGACGACATCATGTACTTCGGGAGCAGCGAGAACGGCATCACCTTCGAGGAGAAGTGCGTCGCCGCCGGCAAGAAGCCCATCCTGGAACTGGCCGGGAACGACGCCGTGGTGGTGTGGAAGGACGCCGATCTCGAACTGGCGGCGGAGGCGATCACGGAGAGCTTCTTCGGTTCGGGACAGCTCTGCATGATCCCGAACCAGGTGCTGGTGCACCCCGATGTCGCCGACCGGCTCATCGCGGACATCGTCCGTCTGGCCGGCCACATCCGCCCCGGACACGCCTGGGAGGAGGACGTCCTCCTCACCCCCGTCCTGCGGAACGAGAAGTTCTTCTCCTGCCTGCGGGACGCGGTCGACAACGGGGCGGAGATCGCCTGCGGCGGGCACGCCATGCAGATCGACGAGACCCGCGACACCGCCGGCATCTTCCTGGAGCCCACGGTGGTGGTGGTCCGCGGTCTGAAGGACGCACGCGAGATCGACGCCGTACGCGACGAGACGTTCTTCCCGCTGATCCCGGTCGTGGTCGCCGACCCCGCCCCGGACGCCGAACTCATGGACGGCTTCATCGACTTCGTCAACACCAACGCCTACGGCCTGCGGAACTCCGTATGGGCCACGGACCGGGCGGTCATCGACGAGTTCGTCACCCGCATCACCGTCGGCGGAATCCTGAAGGTGAACGACTCGCACGTCGGATTCCTCCCCTATCTGCCGACGCACGGCGGTACGGGTCTGACCGGAGGCGTCTTCGGCGAGGCCAACTACCCGATCCTGCGCACCTCGCACGTCCAGGGGCTCAGCGTCAGCAGCGGATCGCGTCCCCGTGACGCGGTCTTCGGCGCCTGGCGCGCCATGGACCGGCGAGAGCCCTGACACCCCCGTCCGCGCACTACGAGAGAGCTGCCATGCGCCCATTGGATGCCGCGCGCGAGACGTGCGAGAAATTCATGCCCGGACTGCTCGCCGAACTGGGCGGGTTCCCGCTGACCGAACTGGAGTCCCCGGACTCTCCCGCCATCGCCCTGTTCCGTGGCCGCGGAGGGCCCCGGCTGGTCATCCCCAAGACCTACGCCGGCTCCGGCGCGGGTCCCCGTGAAGCGCTGCGGGTCACCCGCGCCCTGGGCGCGGCCGCGCCGTCGCTGGCGGTCGCCACGACCATGCACCACTTCTCCGTGGCCACCCTGTTCACCCTGGCCGAGAGCCTGCAGGCCAGTGGCGCGGAGTGGGCCCTGCTGGAAGGCATCGCGGAACAGAACCTGCTGGTCGCCTCCGGCTTCGCGGAGGGCCGCACCGGACAGGGCATCCTGACCCCCTCGATGCGGGCCACGGCCGTCGAGGGCGGCTACCGGATCAACGGCGCGAAGAAGCCGTGCAGCCTGTCGCACTCGATGGACCTGCTCACCGCGAGCGTGGCCGTGCCCGGTGACGAGAACTCGGCCGTCCTGCTGGTGCCCAAGGGCGTCGAGGGCCTGAGCGTCCACCCCTTCTGGGGGAACCCGGTCCTCGCGGGCGCGGAGAGCGACGAACTGCGGCTGAAGGACGTGTTCATCAGCGAGCAGCAGCTCATGCGGACCGAGGACGCCGAGCCGGGGGCCATGGACAGCCTCCAGACGGTCGGGTTCATCTGGTTCGAACTGCTCATCTCCGCCTCGTACCTCGGGATGGCGAGCGCCCTCGTCGAACGCGCCGTGGAGCGCGGCCGGGGCACCGACTCCGAACGGGCGCGGCTGCTGTGCCGGCTGGAGAGCGCGGCCCTGCTGCTGGAGGGCATGGCGCGGATGATCGAGCAGGACGAGACCGGCGACGAGGCGCTCGCGAAGTCCCTCATGGCGCGGTACGCGGCGCAGGACGCCCTGGCGGAGACGGTTCACCAGGCCGTCGAACTGCTCGGCGGGATGGCGTTCGTCGGTTCGCCGGACGTCGCCTATCTCGCGGCGGCCTCGCACGGGCTGTCCTTCCACCCGCCGTCCAGGTCGAGCATCGCCGGGCCGCTCCTGGAGCACCTGGCCGGCAAGCCGCTGCGGATCGCGTGAGGCCCGCGATGACCCTCACCCCGGCCTCCGCCGACACCACCGGTACGGCCCCCGCCACCGCCCGCCCGCCGCTGACCCGGGAAGAGCTCGGCCGGCTCTACCGGCGCCGCCTCAACAAGGGCCGTGCCGTCCTCGGAGAGATGTTCGGCGGCCACGTCGAGACCGAGTCGCTCGGCGCCTGGGTGTTCACCGCCGAGGGCCGCGGGTTCCTCAACTGCGGCGGCTACGGCGTGCTGTTGACGGGCGCCAGGCACCCCACGGTGGTCCGGCACGTCACCGAGCAGCTGAACCGGCACCCCGTCGCGACCCGGGTGTTCCTCGAACCGCAGGCCGCGCTGGCCGCCGAGGCACTGGTGGCGGTCGCCCCGCCCGGCCTCGAGCGGGTGCACTTCGCGGGCTCGGGCGCCGAGGCCGTCGAGTGCGCGATCAAGATGGCCCGCACCCAGGGGAAGCGGCACCTCGTCTCCACCGTGGGCGGCTACCACGGCAAGACCATGGGCGCCCTCAGCCTCACCGGCCGCGACGTCTTCCGCGACCCCTTCCGCCCGCTGCTGCCGGACGTCGAGCACGTCCCGTACGGCGACGCCACGGCCCTGGAACAGACGCTGCTCCGCCGGCCGGGCGAGTGCTGCGTGGTGGTCGAACCCGTCCAGGGCGAGGCCGGCGTGATCCTCCCGCCGGACGGCTACCTCACCCGGGTACAGGAACTGTGCCGCCGCCACGGGGCGTTCTTCGTGCTCGACGAGGTGCAGACCGGTCTCGGCAGGCTCGGCTCCTGGTGGGGCGCCGACCGGGAGGGGATCACCCCCGACGCGCTGCTCGTCGGCAAGGGACTCAGCGGCGGGATCGTCCCGGTCTCGGCGGTGGTCGCCACCCCGGCGGCCTTCGCGGTCTTCGACCGGGACCCCTATCTGCACACCTCCACCTTCTCGGGGGCACCGCTGGCGATGGCGGCGGCCCGGGGCGCGCTCGCCGCGCTCCACGAGGACGGCCTCGTCGAACGGGCCCGCGTCCTCGGCGACGAACTGCTCGCGGGGCTCGGGGAGATCGCCCGCGGCCACTACGGCGGGGGACTGCGCGAGGTGCGCGGCCGGGGCCTGCTGCTGGGCTTCGAGTTCGTCCGGCCCGGCGCGGCCGGAGACCTCCTGATCGAGCTGGCGGAACAGGGCGTCGTCGCCAACCACTCCCTCAACTCGGACCACGTCCTGCGGCTCACCCCGCCGGCCGTGCTGTCCCGCTCCGACACGGACTTCCTGTACGAGGCCTTCGACCGCGCGTGCGGCAGGCAGGCCTCCGCGTACGCGCTCTCATCGGAAGGTGGCATCGGCCATGCGTAGTGCCCATGTGACGCTCGGCGTACCGGGGGTGACTCCCCGGGCCGCCTTCGCCCGGGTCAAGGACTTCGCGGCGTACCCGGATCTCGTCGACGTCGTACGGTCGGTGACGGTCCGTCGGATCGACGACGCGCACGAGTCCAGCGACTGGGAGGTGTACTTCCGCAACGGCGTCCTGCGCTGGACGGAGACCGACCGGTTCGACACGGCGGACCTGACCATCGAATTCGCCCAGAGCGAGGGCGACTTCGCGGAGTTCTCCGGAACCTGGGCGATCACCGCCGACGGCGACGGCTGCCGGATCGCCTTCGACACCGCGTTCGACTTCGGGATCCCCTCGCTCGCCGGGATCCTCGACCCCGTCGCGGAACGGGTGTTCAAGGAGACCATCGCCCGCGTGGTGCGGGGACTGTTCCCGAACGCCGAGGTGATCGGCGACGAGGCCGTCGCCAAGGCGCTGGCCGCCGTCCTCGAAGCGGCCGCACCCGCGGGAGGAACACGCTGATGGACGCCAAGAACCTCTTCGAGACGCCGACGACCTCGAAGCTGCACCGCGCCGAATACGCCCTGGGCCTCGTGGTGAGCGCCGTGCTGTTCTTCACCCACCTGGGAGACGTCTCCTGGCCGGCCTTCGTCGGCCTGTTCCTCTACATCGACCTGATCGGCTACATCCCCGGCGCGATCGCCCACCACCGCAGTACGTCCAAGGACATCCCCAAGGTCTACTACGTGCTCTACAACGTCATGCACAGCCTCGTCACCCAGGGCACGGTGGCCCTCGTGTGGATCTGGGCGTTCGGAGCCGAGTGGGCGCTGCTCGCCCTGCCGATCCACCTCTTCGGCGACCGGGCGCTGTTCGGGAACTTCCTCAAAAGCTTCCGTCTGCCCTTCGAACCGGCCGAGGACCCCGCCTGGCTCCGCTTCCGCGCCGAGTTCGAGGGGCGGGGCGGACGGCCGGCACCGGTGGCCGCGCACCTGGATGCGAGGACCTCATGAGGGAGGCCCTCACCACCGAGCGCCCCGGCGGCGGCCCGTCCGGCACACAGCAGACGCGGTCCACCGTCCGTCGGCTGGCGACCGGCGTCTCGGTGCTGACCTGCGGCGGCCCCGAGACCGTCGAAGGAGTCACGGTGAGCACGGTGGCGCTCGCCTCGATGGAACCGCCGATCATCTCCGTGGCCCTTCGCGAGGACAGCCGCGGACTGCGCACCCTCCTGGCGCACGACCGCTTCGTCGTCAACGGGCTCGCCGCCGGACAGGCCTTCCTCGCCGGCCACTTCGCCTCGAAGAAGCGCGAGCGCGGCCTGGGCCAGCTCCCCGCCGAGACCTGGGCGGGCCTCAGCTCGCACGGGGTGCCCCGGCTCAAGGACGCCGTCTCCTGGCTGGAGTGCCACATCGTCCGCAGCACCGCCGTCGGCGACCACCGGGTCGTCTTCGCCGGCGTGTCACGCGGCTCCCAGGGCGCCGGGACCCCCCTGGTCAACTTCGCCGACGAACTGCGGCCCGGCCGCACCGCCCTTCGACCGCTGCCCGTGGAAAGGGATCGATGACCGTGTCCACCACACCCTCGGAAGCCGACTGGGAGCACGCCCCCTCGCTCGTCGACGGCGCCATGAACCTGGAACTGACCGCCGACTCCTGCGACCTGCGCTACTGGCTGCGCTCCGTGCCCCAGGGCACCCTGCGCGGTCACACCCTCGGCCACGCCGACGACGTACGCCCGCTGCCCGTGGTGACCGGACCCGGCCCGCTGAACAGCGCGCTCAGCCAGGAACTGGCCTTCCGCTCCATCGCGGAGGAGAAGGCCACCCGCGCCATCGCCCACATGGTGGCCCTCGCCCCCGACAACGCCTCGCTGGAGTTCTACTCGACACAGCTGCTCGACGAGGCACGGCACGCCATGGTCTTCCGCCGCCACCTGCTGTCGCTCGGCATCGCCGAGGACGACCTGTGGACGGCGATCGACCGGCTGGCCGCCGCCGACAGCGAGCGCATCCTCGTACCCCTGGAGGAGTTCGGCCTGCGCGCCCTGCGCGACCGCCGTGACTTCATCGGCGGCGTCGTCATCCTCACCGTGCTCGTCGAAGGCGTGCTCGCCCCCTCCGCGGAACTCAGCGAACGCAAGTGGCGGGTGTTCGACCCAGCCGCCGCCGACATCGAGCGCGGCGCCGGCATCGACGAGATCCGCCACCTCACCGTCGGCAGCTCCATCGCCCGCGAACACCTGCTGCGCCACCCCGAGGACAAGCCGCGGATCCTGGAACTGATCCAGGAGGGCTACGCCCTGTGGGAGAAACTGCCCTCGCAGGACCTCGTGATGCGCCGCGAGGAACTGTTCCAGCAGGGCCTGGAGCGGCACGGCGATCTCGTCGGCGACTACGAGGTCTGGCCCGGCCGCCGACTGGCCGACACCACGGCCGAGGAACGGGCCGGGACCGCGCACGAGTGGGCCGACAGGATGCAGCGCGCCCGCCTGGCGTACATGGGCCTCGAGGAAGCCCTGTGACCGCTCGGGCCGCGGTCGTGTGCGGGCTCGGGTCCTGGCTGCCGCCCAGGGCGGTCACCAACGACGAACTCGCCCTGGAACTCGACACCTCGGACGCCTGGATCCGGGCCCGCACCGGCATCGGCGCCCGGCACGTCCTCGACGACGGCCTCGCCACCTCGGACCTCGCCGTCGAGGCGGGGGCACGCGCCCTGAAGTCCGCGTCGGACATCGCGGTGGACGCGGTCGTGCTGGCCACGGCGACGCCCGACCACCCCCTGCCGGCGACCGCCCCACGCGTCGCGGCACGGCTCGGGCTCGGCCCCGTACCGGCGTTCGACGTCGCCGCCGTCTGCACGGGCTTCCTCTACGGACTGGCCACCGCCGCGGGGTTCATCGCCGCCGGGTCGGCGGACTCCGTCCTGGTCGTCGGCGCGGACGCGTTCTCCCGCATCCTCGACCCGGCGGACCGCTCCACCCGGGCCATCTTCGGCGACGGCGCCGGAGCGGTCGTCCTGCGGGCGGGCCGGCCGGACGAGCCCGGCGCGCTCGGCCCGGTCCGGCTCGGCTCCGACGGATCGGCGGACGACCTCATCCAGGTGCCCTCCGGCGGCTCCCGCGCCCCACTGCGGCCGGACTCCGCCGGGCGGGGCGACCCCTACTTCCGGATGGCCGGCCAGGCCGTGTTCCGGCACGCCGTGGAATCCATGGCCGACTCCTCCGGGCAGGCCCTGCGCGGCGCGGGCTGGTCGGTGACGGACGTCGACCTGCTCGTCGCCCACCAGGCCAACGTACGGATCGTGCACGCCCTGGCCGACTGGATGGGCCTGGACCGGGAACGGTGCGCGATCCATCTCGACCGCGTCGGCAACACCTCCGCAGCCTCCGTGCCGCTGGCCCTGGCCGACGCCGTCACCGGCGGCACGCTGCGCCCCGGCCACCGGGTGCTGATGACCGCCTTCGGCGGCGGGCTGACCTGGGGCGCCTGCACGCTCCGCTGGCCGGCCGTCGAGGCGTACTGACCCGCACCACCCGTACGACAACCAAGGAGAGACACCCCATGAGTGACACCAGCGATCGTCTGGTCGCCCTGCTGGTACGGGTCTGCGGCCTGGAGGCCGACGAGATCTCGCCCGACGTGACCTTCCGCAAGCTCGAAGTGGACTCGCTCGCCCTGGTCGAACTCGGCCTGGCCGCCCAGCAGGAGTTCGGCGTCCCGGTCAAGGACGACGACCTGGAACTGGACGCCACGGTGGACGACGCGACGGCGATGCTGGAGCGGAAGCTGGCCGAGGCGTCGGGAGTGGCGGGCTGATGCCGGACGCCAGGCCGCCGTTCTCCGCCGCGGTCACCGGGATCGGCATGGTGACCGCGGCGGGCATCGGCACCGACGCCTCCTGGACGCGCATCCTGAGGGGCGGGACGACGGAAGCGAGCGAGGTGCCCGCGCTCACCGGCACCCGCGCCGGCTTCGGCTGCCACGTGCCCGCCTTCGACCCCGCGAAAGCGCTCGGCCGGCGCAAGGCGCTGCGCCTCGACCGCAGCAGCCAGCTCGCGCTGGCCGCCGCGGCCGAGGCCCTGGCCGACTCGGGCCTGGACACCGCCACCTGGGACGGCGCCCGGGTCGGCGTCGTCATCGGCAGCGGCATCGGGGGAGCGGCCACCTGGGAGAAGCAGCACCACGTGCTGCTCGACCAGGGCTTCGACCAGGTCTCCCCGATGCTGATCCCGATGCTCGCGGTGAACATGACGGCCGGATACATCGCCATGGAGTACGGGGCCAGGGGCCCCAACCTCGTGACCGCCACCGCCTGCGCCTCGGGCACCACCGCCATCGGCACGGCACGCGAACTGCTGCGCGCGGGCACCTGCGACGTCGTCGTCACCGGCGGCACCGAGGCCTGCCTGATCCCCTCGATCGTCTCCGGGTTCAGCCAGATGGGCGCCCTCTCCGCCCGCGGCGACGCGCCGGCGAACGCCTCACGCCCCTTCGACGTGGACCGGGACGGCTTCGTACCCGCCGAGGGAGCGACCGTGCTCGTCCTGGAACGCCCCGAGGACGCCCGGGCACGCGGCGGCTCCGTGCACGCCGTGATCAGCGGCTACGGCGCCAGTGCCGACGCCCACCACGCGACCGCTCCCGATCCCGACGGCCGCGGGGCCGAACTCGCGCTCCGCACGGCCCTGGCGGACGCGGGAGTCGGCGCCGACGAGATCGCCCACGTCAACGCCCACGGCACGTCCACCCCCCTCAACGACGTGACCGAGGCCCGGACGCTGCGCCGCGTGCTCGGCGACCGCCCGGCGGTCACGTCCGTGAAGGGCGTGGTCGGCCACTCCCTGGGGGCGGCCGGCGCCATCGAGGCCGCCGTCACCGCGCTCGCCCTCGAACACCGGCTCGTCCCGCCCACCGCCAACCTGCGGAGCCTGGATCCGCAGGTCGAGATCGACGTCGTGGCCGAGGAACCCCGTGACCTGACGGGCGAGCTGGCGGTGAGCACCTCGTTCGGGTTCGGCGGCCAGAACGCGGTACTGGTCCTCGGACGGGCCTGAGGCCGGGGCGCCGCCACGCTCGACGGTCCGCGCGAAGGACGGTCAGGTCTGGGACAGGATCTCGCGGAAGACCCGCCTGAGCTGGGGCGAGGGTTCGATGCCCAGCTCCCGCACGAGGCGCTGACGGGTACGGCTGTACACGTTGATCGCCTCGCCCTGACGGCCCGAGCGGCACAGCGCGGCCATGAGCTGCCGGCAGAAGTGCTCGCGCAGGGGATAGCGCATGTGAAGGCGCTCGGCCTCGGGGATGACCGCCTGGTGGAGACCGAGGTCGAGCTGTGCGTCGATCTTCCGCTCGTGCGCGATCAGCCGGCTCTCCTCCAGATGGGTGTAGGCCATGCGGCAGATCATCCCCTGACCGGTGTCGAACAGCGCGGGTCCCCGCCACAGGGCGAGCGCGCTGTTCAGGGTCCGGATGACCGCTCCGGGGTCCTCCTCCAGCAGCGGTGCCGCGGACTCCACGAGGGCGGTGAAGCGCAGGGCGTCGATGTGGTCGGCGGGGAGCTGCAACCGGTAACCGGCGGGCGTGGTCTGCACGACCCCGCGCAGGTGCTCCCGGCCGATCCGGGTCACGAGAATGCGCCGCAGCCGCGCGATGTGCCCCTGCAACGAGTTCACCGCGTCCCTGGGCGGCCTCTCCGCCCACAGTTCGTCGATCAGTTCGTCCCGGGAGACGACCTTTCCGCCGGCCAGGGCGAGCGCCGCGACGATGGTGCGCAGCTTCTCGCCCGGTATTCGGAAGCGGATCTCGTCCTCGTCGATGATTTCCAGCGGTCCCAGCAGTTCGATCCGCACGGCTCGTCCTTTCTCTGTACGAGAGTTGGGATGGTTCGGGTGCGGCCCACGGCTTTTCGGTGTCCGCCCCGGCAGGCCGCCGGGGCGGACACCGGTTCATCGCAGTTCGTCCTCCGCGGCGCGGGCCGCCCATTCGGCGAACGTCTCGGCCGCGTCCTTCCGGCCCGCCAGATAGGCGCGGGTCACGCGCTCGACGTAGTCGGGCAGTTCGGCCGCCGTGGTCCTCAGACCGCGCAGCTTCCTGCCGAAGCGGCCGTCCTCTCCCTCCCGCAGGGCGAGGCCCCCGCCGAGGTGCACCTGGAACCCCTCGGCCTGGGTGCCGTCCGCGCCGGTCACGAGCTGCCCCTTGAGCCCGATGTCGGCGACCTGGGTCCGCGCGCAGGCGTTGGGACAGCCGTTGACGTTGACCTTGATGTCCAATGCCTCACCGGCGAGCCGCCGTTCGAGCTCGTCGACCAGGGTGGCCGCGCGCTCCTTCGTCTCGACGATCGCCAGCTTGCAGTACTCGATGCCGGTGCAGGCCATGGTGTCGCGCCGCCACGAGGACGGTTCGGCCTCCAGACCGATGCCGCGCAGCGCGCCGACGAGCGGGGCGGGATCGGCCACGTCGAGCACCACGACCTTCTGGTACGGGGTGAGCCGGACCCGTGTCGAGCCGTGGGCCTCGGCGAGGTCCGCGAGACGGGCCAGCGCGTCGCCGGAGAGCCGTCCGGCCACCGGGGCGGCGCCCACGAAGTACCGTCCGTCGCGCTGCCGGTGGACCCCGATGTGGTCGAGCGGCGCGGCCGGCAGCACCGGGGCCGGACCGTCGACGAGCGGACGCTTCAGGTACTCGTCCTCCAGCACCTCGCGGAACCGCTCCACACCCCAGTCGGCCACCAGGTACTTCAGCCGGGCGCGGCCGCGCAGCCGGCGGTACCCGTAGTCCCTGAACAGCCGGGTCACGGCCACCCAGACCTCGGGCACGTCATCGAGCGCCACCCAGGCGCCCAGCCGTTCGGCGAGCCGCGGGGAGGTGGACAGGCCGCCGCCCACCCAGGGGTCGAACCCCGGGCCGTGATCGGGGTGGACGCTGCCGAGGAACGCCAGATCGTTGATCTCGTACGGGATGTCGGGCAGCCAGCTCACCGCGGTCTTGTACTTGCGCGGCAGGTTGGACAGCGTGGGGTCGCCGATCCAGCGGGCGGTGATCTCCTCGATCGCCGGTGTGGCGTCGAGGAGTTCGTCAGCCGAGACCCCCGCGACCGGGCTGCCGACGACGACGCGCGGGCAGTCGCCGCACGCCTCGGTGGTCGACAGCCCCACCTCTTCGAGCCGGCGCCAGATCTCGGGGACGTCCTCGATCCGCACCCAGTGGAACTGGATGTTCTGCCGGTCGGTGACGTCCGCGGTGCCCCGGGCCCAGCGCAGCGAGACGTCCGCGACCGCGCGGATCTGGTCCAGGTCGAGGCGCCCGCCGTCGATGCGGACGCGGAGCATGAAGTACTCGTCCTCCAGCTCCTCGGGGGCGAGGACGGCCGTGCGTCCCCCGTCGATGCCGGGGCGGCGCTGGGTGTACAGCCCCCACCAGCGCAGCCGGGAGCGCAGGTCGTCGGGGTCGATGGAGGCGAAGCCGTGATGCGCGTAGACCCGCTCGACGCGCTCCCGTACCCGCAGTGGGTCCTCGTCCTTCTTGATCTCCTCGTTCCTGTTGAGGGGCTCGCGCCGTCCGTGGACCCACTGGCCCTCGTCGCGCGGGCCCCCGCGCCCCACCCGCGGTGCGGGCGAGGCGGGCGCCGTGTCCGTCATGGTGTGCTGCCCTTCTCCGGCCTCTTGTCACCGGCCTCGGGCCGGCCGCGGGTCGCGGGCCGGCCTCGGATCGTCATGGACTCGGCTGCTTCAGCGGCCCCGAGACGGCGGTGATCATTCCGCTGGTGAGCCAGTCCGCGCCCCCGTGCTCGTGCGCGGGCATGCCCGGGATGTACACCTCGGCCGCCGCGTACATCAGGGCCGGGGCGAAGTCGCCGCCCGACTGCCGCTGCCAGGCCTCGTACCCGGCGGCGCTGGGCACCTCGCCGGGGAACCGCCTCGACAGCGCCGACAGATAGCGCTCGGCGGCCGGGCCCCGAGGGTCGTAGCGCAGCGGGATGATCTGGCCCGCGCTCGGACCGAGCACCGGTGGCGAGAGCAGCCAGGGCGCCAGGTAGGTTCCCCCGGCCTTGACCCGGCCCGTCCCGACCTCCTCGACCTGGGCCTCGGCCGCCGCCCAGCCCGTGACCACGATCAGCGGGGGCGCGCCCTCGCCGGGTGCCACCACGGTCATCTTCTCGCGGGCCGCGGCCTCGCGGACCACGGTCGCGGCGGCCCGGTCGCGGGGCGAGTCGTCCGCGCGCAGGGCGACGGTCCGTGCCCCGCGCTTCGCCAGGAAACGCACGGTGGACCGCAGCATGCCGGCGTCCGCGGCGGTGAGACGGTCGGCGGGGCAGGAGGACCAGGGCCGCTCGCTGCCCGCGAGCAGGGCGCCCAGGGCGGCGGACGCGCACTCGGGGCCGTCCGCGCCGCGCAGCGTGGCGGACACGGCGGCCGGCTCGCCGCCGGTGTCGACGTCCAGCGAGGCCGGGGTGCCGTTCACGGAGAGGTACAGCCGCTGGTCGCCGGAGTCCAGGGTGACGCCCACCCAGGTCCGCTCGGAACCGCTGTACCGCCGGCCGGAGGTGAGCCGGGCGGGGTCGGTGCCGGCCGCCGCGTCGTCCGCCGCGATGCCCACCAGGTTGAACCCGGGACGGTTCGGCACGACGAGGACCGGTACGCGCTGGGCCCCCGCCTCGGCGGTACGCAGCACGGGCACACCCGGTGTGCCGGCCTCCGGCCGTCCCGAGCCGTGCGACACCGTCATGCCCGCCAGCACCGAGGTGATCACGACGGCGGCGGAGGAGACGAGCACGGCACGCCGCCGGCGCAGCCGCCCGTACCGCAGTTGCAGCATGATCAGGCCGATGCCGCACGCCAGGACGAGCGCGCCCAGCAGGATGCCGTACAACGGCCCGAACCCCTCGGCGGCCTGGGCCAGTTGCCCGCGGCGGCCGACGGCCGCCGCGGACAACTGGACCGAGAAGGCGCTGCTCACCGCAGTACGCCGTCGCTCACGACGAACAGCACGCCGTGGGGTCGGGCGTCACCGGTGTCGCCGTGCGGCCACGACGTCCGGTTGAAGCCGACGCACGGGTCCCCGGTGACCTCGTCACGGAACCGCTTGTCGAGGGAGATGCCGGCCTTCCCGCCCAGGTCGAACATGCACACCCGGTGGTCGCCGTCGCCGCCGAAGGCGCCGGCCAGGAAGTAGTTGGCGGTGGCGACCCGCTTGACCTGCGTGGCCTCGCGGTAGTTGCCGTCCTTCCCCCGGGTGAAGTTGTCCATCGCGCCCCAGTGCGGACCACCGTCGGTGGCGTCACGGATCGGGACGGTGCCGACCAGGCCGGGACAGTCGCTCTCCGTGCCGCCCTTGTAGACCTCGTCGAGGTTGTCTATGGAGCACCGCGGGTCGTCGCCCGACGCGAGCAGCTTCCGGATGTCCAGCACGTAGACCATGCCGGTCGTCCGGTCCAGCGGCTTCCCGTACGGCTTCGACGCGCCCATCACCGTGTGGAACAGGTAGCGGTCGTCCGGACTGACCGCCAGCCAGCTCGAGTTGTCGCCGCCGCCGGTCACCGAGCCGTCGGGGGCGAAGGTCTGGTACGGCGTCGTGTCGTCCAGGACCTCCTTCCACTTCGGCCTGGAGGACGTGATGTCCGGCGTGTAGTAGACCGCGCCGCCGGTCATCGAGGAGACGAACGCGCCTTTGTGACCGCGCTTGTTGGGCAGCGCCGTCTCCATGAGCACCCGGGACTCGCCGAAGATCGGGTCCGACTCCTGGGCGGCCCTGGGCCCGTCCGCCACCTTGGACACGGACTTCAGCTCCGGGTCGGCCCGGTCGGTGATGTCCCAGACGCGGACCGTCTGCCGGGCGAGGTCCTCACGCAGTTCGACCTCGGGATTCACGAAGTTGCGTGCCTCCACGAAGTCGCTGGCGACCATGATGTTCATGTCCTCGCGGACGGCGATGCCGTGCGGGTTGGCGCAGCTCGCCTCCGTCAGCACCGGTACGTTGCCGCACTGGACCGGGTCCTCGCCGCCCTTGACGGCCGCGGGGATCTCGGAAATGGTCTGCCCGTCCTTGCCGAAGTAGACGATCTCGCCGGGCGAGCCGGCCGCGCCGTTGCCCTCACGCACCTCACCGTTGGTGTACGTGCACGGACCCGTGACATTGGGTCCGCCCATGTACGTGCCGTACGCGGTGCCGTCGCGCAGCACCTGGTAGGCGTCCGGCAGAGTGCCGCACGGGGTGTCCGTGGGGACGTTCACGCCGACGAGCTTCACGGCCGGAAGGGCCTTCGTGTCGAACACGAACGTCGTGTCGGTGAGGATGCCGCCCGCGAACAGCCGGGCGCCCTTGTGCCACAGGTACTGCATGTGATGCGGCTCGTTGCCCTTGCCCGGCCCCATCGTCACCGTGTTGACGACCTTCCCGTAGTGCGGTGAGCCGGGGGTCGCGTCGATGACGGTGAGGAAGTCGGGCGTCGTGTGGTCCACCGGTCCCGCCCAGGCGAGCAGCCACTCGCGCCCGTGTCCGCCCGCCTGGGGGAGCAGGTGGTTGGTGGCGGTGTAGGTGGTTCCGTTGGACGCCGTGAACTCGGAGGTCCACGCCTTGGCGGACTCCGGTGATGCCTGACCGGCTCCGCTGAGCAGGGCGGTGGTCAGTCCCAAGGTCAGAAGGACCACGGACGAACGCCGTGGGAACCCTGTTCTTCGGAGCCTGGATAGTCTCATCGTGCAAATGCCCCTCTTCTGGAACGTGCGGTTCGGGTTCCCCCGGTCGCAGGCATGCGCAATGGCCCCGGACCGAAGGGTTCCGGCCAAGAGATTTCTCCGGATCGTCGAGTTTCGCTGCCCGTGATCCCGCAGCGGCCCGCGAAATCCATCCGCGACTATCTCAAACACCGCTGACCGGGCGCTGACACGGCGCTTGCGAGGCCGGATCCCGGAGCATGTCAGCGCCGTGTCAGTGGGCCGTCCGCGGCCATTGCTAGGGTGACCGGCACTGCCGAACTCCGGAAAAGGGAATTTCTCTCCGCGTTGTTTACCGCCGCCCGGAGAAACCTTTGTCGAAATGCTTCCGGACAGGAGAAATCAATGAGTGAACGCCAGTTGCTCCACCCCTGCCCGTACTGTGAGTACAAGGGGCTCTTCCGGGTCGGCGAAGGGCCTGACACCTGGAAATGCGGCGCTTGCGAGCGCGCGTTCAGTTTCTCGTTCCTCCAACTGCTCGGTCTCGTGGCGCTGGGCGTCGGCCAGGGAGCCGCACATGAAGGGCGCTGACACGGACCGGTCCGCCGAGCTCCGGCTGCTCGCCGAGCAGGCGGGGCGTGAGCTGGAGGACGCGTCGGCGCTGGAGATCCTGCGCTGGGCGGCGGACACCTTCGGCGAGGAGTTCTGCGTGACGTCCTCGATGGAGGACGCGGTGGTCGCTCATCTGGCTTCGCGGGTGCGGCCCGGCGTGGACGTGGTGTTCCTCGACACCGGCTACCACTTCCCGGAGACGATCGGCACGCGGGACGCGGTCGAGGCCGTGATGGACGTCAACGTCATCACCCTGACCCCGCGTCAGAGCGTCGCCGAGCAGGACGCCGAGTACGGGCCGAAGCTGCACGACCGCGACCCCGACCTGTGCTGCGGGCTCCGCAAGGTCCAGCCGCTGGAACAGGGCCTGACGGACTATCGGGCGTGGGCGACCGGACTGCGCCGCGACGAGTCCCCGACCCGGGCGAACACCCCGGTCGTCGGCTGGGACGAGAAGCGCCGCAAGGTGAAGGTCTCCCCGATCGCCCGCTGGACGCAGGACGACGTGGACGCCTACGTCGCCGAACACGGCGTCCTGACCAACCCGTTGCTGATGGACGGTTACGCCTCCGTCGGCTGCGCCCCCTGCACCCGCCGGGTGCTGGAGGGCGAGGACGCGCGCGCCGGCCGCTGGGCGGGCCGCGCGAAGACCGAGTGCGGACTGCACGGATGACGACGACCACGACGAACACCGCGCCCGGCGCGGGTCCCACGATTCCTCAGGAGCAGCGGGTGACGGACGGAGCCATGGTCCGGCTCACGGAACGGGGGCCGGCGTGAGCGCGCCCACCGCTGAAATGACCTTGTCCCTGTCCCACTTGGACGTGCTGGAGTCGGAGGCCGTCCACATCTTCCGTGAGGTGGCGGGTGAGTTCGAGCGGCCGGTGGTCCTCTTCTCCGGTGGCAAGGACTCCATCGTCATGCTGCACCTGGCGCTGAAGGCGTTCGCCCCGGCGGCGGTCCCCTTCACGCTGCTGCACGTGGACACCGGGCACAACTTCCCCGAGGT